>NZ_JBBPBZ010000004.1 GCF_038070105.1 Methylocystis sp. IM3
GGGATGATAGCCCGACCCATTCCGCCGTCGGGACGGCTCGCCTTCTTGGCCGTTGTCGAGCCGTCCATCCACGACCATCCCAGGCACCTACCCGCCGGCAGAACTGCGGCACGGCGCTGCCAGTTCGAGGATTGCTTCTTGCTGATCCCCATCTCGTAAAGGGTATGAGGTTCGGTTCCATTGGTGGACCGAACTTCTCCCTTCGTGTGCTGATTAGCGCCGGATGGGTTCGGCTTCGCCTTCTCCATTTCGGAAAGCAGCTGCCCGGCCCGGCGCTCGGCGCGAAGGCGGCGCAAAGGGATCTGGCGTCATAGCGCCCCGGCAGCGCAGGACGAGGGCGTAACGGCCGGACTCGGAGACGGTAAGGACGTTCGGGTTTCCATCGGCAGGAGTTCTCCCAGTTAAACTGATGGAACCCCTCTCGTCTTGATCCAGCCTCTCGACAGCCATGCTGACGTTGCCGAGCCGGAGCGTCTCGCAGACATCCTTGGCGACGAACCAGGGGTAGCATTTGAGGTCCGCCTCTTCTTAGGCGCTTTTTCTGAATCCAATCTCTCGGATACGAATTTCCGCCACAGCCACTGAAACCCGGAATTCTGACGCACACGCTTCCGCGGTTCTCGCGCCGGCCGCCCATTTCTTAACTCAGAACCTATATCTCTATTTAGACTTGCGACCATTTCCGGAAGAGTTTCGTCTACGCGCCGTTTTGCAGTTTCCTCGGAGGCGGCTTGGGCGTGTCAGCTATTGCCAAGAAGCTGGGTATCTGCCGGGCATCTGTGTATCGTGCCCTGGCGTCATGCTACTGGAAGGCTAATGATAAACTCACTGCCTTTATCAACGCCGTCACTCCGAGTTTCAATGAATCCATGATGAAGCTCGACAATCTGCTTCACAAGGGCGAGGCCGATGCCCAGTCCCGATGGACATATTGAGTCTTCTGCCTGCTTGAATAACTCGAATATGGTCGGCAGAGCCTCTGGAGAAATGCCCCGCCCATCATCTCGAACCGTGGTTACAAGGTAATCACCTTGATGCTTGATAGACACATCGATGCAGCCGCCTGCCGGGGTGAACTTAGAGGCCTTGTCGAGAAGATTGGTGAAGACTTGGGATAGACGGACCGGGTCCGCTTGAATTGTGGGCGTCTCTGGCTCAGTGGTGAAGAGAACACTTTGGCCAGCTTGTTCAATTGACGGCTTATTGGCTTCCACTGCACTCCGAACAATCTGAGATAAATCAACCAGCTCAGGGCGTAGGTCAATCTTCCCACCTTTGATGCGAGAGACTTCCAGTAAGTCATCAACCAATCTGACAAGACTGGTTGCCTGCCGGTCCATGATTTCGAGCAGGCTTCCGGGCGCATTGACGCCGGTCCTCTGCATAACGGCGAGACTATTGCGGAGAGTCGCAAGCGGGTTTCGAAGTTCATGAGCGAGCGTCATAAGATATATGTCCCGGGCACGTATCGCCTCTCGCAATTCGTGGTCGGCCTGTTGGCGTTTATCGATTATGAAGGCAGTGGCTAATATGCCCATGGTTACAAAGGCACGGTTAGTCCACATGACAGAATGCGCCGACTCTGTTGTCGATGGAGAGCCAATAACGCCGGCGAGCGGCACAAGAACGACGCTGGTGAGAGCCATGGCCCACATCATCCGCCGCTCTCCGTCCTGGCCAAGAATAGAAGCAGCACGAAAGCGTAGAGAAAAGGAACCATTATGTTTGCTGGGATTACTAAGTCGAGGGCGAATACCGAAGCGACAAGAAGCCATTTTACCAAAGGTAGCACCTTGTTGGTTGCGGTCATCTTCATGATAAGCAGACCTCTCGCAGCGAACGATAGAAGCGGTGCTGGGGGGAGCCAGCGTTGCGGCGGCCAGCGGTGAGCTACCTCATCGCGCCCTCATATCCGCCCGCGCCTTCCTCAGCCTCACGCCCGAGCCGCCGCCGTTCTCAGGGATAAACTCGACGCCCGCCGCCTCCAGGGCGGCGCGTAATTTGGCCATCGCGCCGGCGCTCGCCTGATCTTTCCGAAGCCCTTCTGCCCGGTTGACTGTTTCAGCCGAAACACCGGCGGCGCTCGCGAGGTCGGTCCTAGACCAATTTAGCAGTCCCCTTGCGGCTCGAAGCTGCTCTGGAGATATCGACACAAATTCTGTTGACATGTTTTGTGTATCCTTTTACACAAATCCTGTTAACATAAAAGCTGTCACTCAATCCAGAGACCAGACACGCGGAAACCACCGTTTTCCGCGAACAGCGGAGCCATCCCATGCCTTGGAAAACAGCCGCTACCCTCATTGCCGCCGCCCCATTCGCCACCCTGTGCTTCGCCTTGCCCGGGCGGCTATTTGAGACGCACCGCGCGGCCAAAGCGTTGGAACTGGCCATCAGCGGCGCTGAGATCGATGACGAGGACGCAAAGAACGCCCTCGCCCTGCTCGCGAGCCCGTCTCGTCGGATCGAAGCCGGAAGCCGGGAATGGGCGGCGTGGTCCGCCTTCTACCGGGCGACGAAGGCAAGACGCGCGCCGTAGGACAAGCGCGGGGGCTGGAGGTTTCCGAGCAGGTGGCCATCTTCCAAAGTAGCGGCAGAATAATCGGGAAGGCGATATGGCCTATGAGTTCCAGACGAAGCTTTACCAATCGTCCGACGATTTGTGCCGGGCCATTGCAGCGACGTGGCTATCAGAGAGCGCCTTAAAATGGCAAAAGCAGATGGCCACCATTCTCGCCTATAAGACCAACGAAGAGCTCGCCGACGACGCGGTTAAGGGCCTTGGCCTCGTATGCTGTGAGCCCCGCAGCGCTAAAGCCGAGCGGCCCAAACGGAAGGAGCAACGCGGCCTCACACGCGAGGATATTGCGGCTGGCTTCGCGTGGGTGCGCGAGCACTTGGATGCATTACCGCCGAGTGCGCTATGACCTACGATCGGCGCGCGATCATGTGTGACGCCTAGAAACGCTTCCGTGACGGTCAGCGCCTCGGGCTGGGGTGGACCTTTGGCCGCTGCTTTCCCCGGCATGGCAGGCGGCGAAGATCAGGCGGGGAAGCTCTCCAAGCGGTGCCCGTAGGCGCGCTGGCGCGTGCGTCGCTTGTCTTCGTAATGATCACCGCCAGCTATTCTTCCTGTGGCGCGACCAGGATAAGCCTCAATAGATAATCCCTTCGGCCAGATCATACTCACCGCCATGGGCGTGGCTATCGTAATGCTCTTCGGCCTCAAGATAGCGAAGGTATTGATCGCGGTCGCCGCGGCGCCACTTGCAACCAACTAAAGTGCTGCCTGCACACCGTCTTGCTTTTATGAAATCAGCCGCTTAGGCTTTCCACAAGCCGACAGACTTCGCCGACAAGAGAAACGCCCCTACCATGGATGTATCGGCTGGGCGTTTTTTGGTTTTTGATGGACCGCGACGACGCTGGCTCCAAAATAGCTAGAACCTGAGGTCAGCGCAAAAGTGCCCGCTCGATTTCGTCGCCGTGACGTAGCCAGGGATCAACATAATGCTCTGGAAGCTTAACGTAATTGGCTATTTCGGAAATAGTCCGAGACCCGTCTCCAAACGCCGTTATGAGCACCGCCATTGCCCGAAAAGCCCCAAGATGGTCATTAAGGGCAGGAAGAAACGGCGCACCTTTGAGGAGGGAGATGGATCGTTTCGTTTCGATGCTGTTTCCCAAGGGTGAACGTTGGCTCGTTGACCTGAAATTCTTCCCTGGGGAACAGCCTGTCACGGTGGAAGAGTCCTGCGAAGAAGTGCATTCTGCCTTCTTGTAGGTGGAGTCCGGCCAATCTGACGGTCTGACCGGCAACAGCCGCCGTCTTCATGGTATTTTTCTTCATGGCATGGCCTCCCCTCCGTCGCTCCACCAGGGGAATCGTTTGGGTTAGGTAACCCGGAGACCACGCCAACCAAATTTCAACCACCTTCGCGACGGGACCGCCTACCCGGTCGTCCAGGCGTTCTGCCAAGAGCGTCAGTTGGGATCGATCGGCGCCTTCTAAAAAACGTCCCGTCATCTTCCCCATCGAGCGACGAGGGAATTGTAACTTACTCGCGCGTTTTTACAACCAGGGTCATGAGCTTGCCCCTCGCTTGGCGAAGCTGTGAGGCGTAGCTGGGGACGTGCAAGTGGAGCGGCAATTGGCCGCGCCGCCTCGATCTCAATTCAATTTAAAAAGACCGTAGCTTCGCCCAGGCTCTGGGCAAGCGAGCATTTGACATTGCAATAGCGGGAAGCGCCCTATGGGACATATCGATTCAATCTTGGACGCCGTTCGACAGATTGAGCCGGTCATTCGAGAGAATGCGGCGGCCGCCGAGCGTGATCGCAGACTGTCGGCGCCGGCGGCCGCCGCGATGCGAGAGGCGGGTCTTTATCAGCTATGGCGGCCGAAAGCGCTCGGCGGACTCGAAGTCGATCCTCTTACGGCTTTCCGCGTGATCGAGGAGTTAGGCCGCATCGACAGCGCGGCGAGCTGGAATCTGCAGGTTTCCATCGCCCACGATCTGTTCGGGCCCTGGTTCGGCGACGCCGCCGCGCGCGAAATATCCGGGGGCGACGCCGTCGCCGTCGGCGGCCAGCAACCGGCGCGCCAGGCTGTTCCCGTCGAGGGAGGCTATCTCCTGTCGGGCCGAACCCCTTTTGTCAGCGGCGCACATCAGGCGACAGTGTATCTTGGCTACGCCAACATATTCGAAAATGGCGAGCTGCGCCGGGGCGCTGACGGCGCGCCCGAAACTCTCCTGGTCGCCTGCCCCGCGAAAGACGCCGAAATCATCGACAATTGGAACGTCATCGGCATGCGCGGCACCGGCAGTCACGACGTTGAAATGAAGGACGCGTTCATTCCCGCGCACTGGGCCGTCCCATGGGCGCCGTTGCAAAAGCCGGGAAGCGCCTATGGGGGGCCCCTCTATCGTCTCACGGTATGGCCGGCGATTGCGGCCCTCACGCCGCCGGCGCTGGGCATTGCCCGCGCCGCGATCGACGAGGCCATCGAACTCATAAAGGCGAAGACCCCAGCGTTCGGCGCCAAGACGCTGAAGGTTCATGGCCTCGCGCAGTCGCAACTCGCGCGCGCCGAAGCAAAGCTCAGCGGCGGTCGCGCCTTTTTCTACCAGACATTCGAGGAGGCGTATGCGGAAGCCGTCGCCGGATGCCCCATCGACATTGAGCTGAAGGCGAAAATGCAGCTCGCAATGACCCACGCCATGCTCGAAGCTGCGGCCGCCGTCGACATTGTCCACGAGATCGTTGGCGCGTCAGGCGTGCGTGATGAATACAGCTTCTCCCGCCATTTCCGCGACATTCACGTCATCACCCAGCATGGCTTCATCAACTCCGCCAAGTTGCTGCCGGTGGGGCAGATTATGCTGGGGCTCGCGCCTGACTGGCCGTTCTTTGCCTTCTGACAGTCGCCGGCTCAATATTTGGCTGTGTTGCGTTAATTTCATTAGAGCATGGGTCCGGGTGCTCCTCGGAGCATTTCAGGCGGCCAATGAATAAAACTGTTCTGCCGGCGGAGAGACTTCTGCTCGTGTCGGAAACTATCTGGCCTTTGTTGATCATGTGCATGAGTTCGATGCCTTGCAAGGTGGTTCGGGCCGAGTGAAAAGAATTGAAACCAAGCGCCAGCCGCACCACTCGCTTGACGACTCGGTGGTCCTGTTCGACGATGTTATTCAGGTATTTGATTTGCCGCATCTCGATCTCTTGACCGGTTTCCTCCTTGAGCGCCTCGATGGCTGCCGCATTGGCGTCGCTCTTGTCGATCGTAATCTTTTCCGGCAGGCCGTGTTGCCCGACCGCTTTCTTGAAAAAACGCAGAGCGGCTTTCTTATCGCGGTAGGCTGCCAACAAGAAATCGATGGTGTTCCCCTGCTTGTCGACGGCGCGGTAGAGGTATTTCCACTGGCCGTTGACCTTGATGTAGGTCTCGTCCATCCGCCAGCTGTTGCCGACCGCGCGCTTCTCGCCTTTCCGGAAGGCGGCCTCTAACTGCGGCGTGAATTTCTGGACCCAGCGGTAAATGTTGGAATGGTCAACCTTAACGCCGCGTTCGAGCATCATTTCTCTAGGTTCCGGTAGCTGAGAGGATAGGCGAGGTACCAGCGGACACAAAGCAGGATGATGTCCTTTTCGAAGCGGTGTCCTTTGAAGTCGATCATGGGGGCCAATCTAAGCGTTGCCGGGTGGACCCACAGCTTAACCAAGGGACCATTCCGGTCAGCGGCGATGCATCCCGCGTCGCCGAGCAGAGCATATCCGGCATGCTGCCATCATGGATCCCTGTGAGCAGCGCCATGACGGCAAAAGTCGGCGCGGCTGCAAGGCCGAGCCAACCAGCCGCGCCGAGCGCCGCCGCATGGCTGCGGCGCTCGGTTTCATTGCCGGAGGCGATCATCGCGTCACCTGCTCATAACTGTCGTGGTGACGCCACCAGACGCCATCTTCGTTGCGCCCTCTGGGGGCGCGGTCGAGCCACTGGTACATGCCCCAGAGCCCGTCCAGTCCGCGGGCGTAGGTCGAATAGCTGTGATAGACGACGCCGTCCTCGAGAACGAAAGCGCTGAGGCCCGGCCGCTCGCGCACGTAGGCGATCGGTTCGGCGCCGGCCATGACCGCGTTCTCGATCACGACGGGCGGAAGTGTCGTCTCGGTCATCGCGTGGTCGCCGCGACGGAAATTGTATTCACTGCCGCCGTTGCGCTGCTGCTCCTCGGTAATCGAGACGTTGAAATCGTAGTTGAAGTCGCCGTCCTCCGATGACGCCCAAGGAAAAGTCCAGCCCATCCGCTGTTTGAACGCCTGCAGCTTCGGAAGCGGCGCACGCGATGTCGCCCAGAGCATCACGTCGTGGTTGACGAGATGCACCGCGATGCCGTTGAAGCCGTCGGCAATCGATGAGCAGGAAATGCAACCCGCTTTGTAGTCCGGCCCGAACATGAAGTGATAGACGAAGAGCTGCGAGCGCCCCCGGAAGAGATCCGCAAGCGAAGCCTTCCCTTCGTCGATGTCGAACCGATAGTCCTTTTCCACGCGGACCCAAGGCAGTTCCTGGCGGCGCCGCGCGAGTTCATCGCTCTGCCGCGTCGCCGCCTTTTCGGCGTCAAGCAGCTCGAGCCGCGCCGCGAGCCACTGTTAGCGCGTGCCGGTCTTGTGTGTCGTCATCGTCAATCTCCGTAACCGAACCGATGTGAGTTAGACTAGGACCGGACTCGGGCTTCCTGGGAGTTACAAGTGTGACGGGATTTCGGTGGACTCGCTGATCACAGCGGCGGCGCGGGCGCTCGCGATGGGCGACCCCCTCGGCGGCTGAACAGAGTGGCGCTTCGCGATGACGCGGCGGCGCTCGCGCTTCGCGGCATCGCCATGGCCCAGCTCGGCGACCTTAACTGCGCGAAGGCGCTAATGCGGCGAGCAGCCGACGCCTTCGGCCCGCGAGAGGCGGTCGCTCGCGCGAGATGCGTCGTCGCCGAGGCTGAGATCGCGCTTGCTTCGCGCGACCTCACCTGGCCCACGAAGACGCTCGCCGTGGCATTGAAGACTCTCGAAGCGTATGGCGACAGCGCGAACGCCGCCCATGCGCGCTATCTCGAGGCCCGGCGCCTTCTCCTGATCGGGCGCCTCGACGAGGCCGAGCACAGGCTCGCGCAGTTCGATCTCTCGGGCATAACGCCTGCGCTGCGCACGATACATGAGCTCGCGGTCGCCGGGGTCTCCATGCGGCGCGTCCGCGCAAGGGCGGCGCACGCAACCCTCATCCGCGCCGAGGAAGCCGCGCGCTGGGCGCGCATTCCGGCGCTCGCGGCGGAGGTCGAACAAGCGCTCGCTGTCCTGAAAACGCCTGTGGCGCGGCTGATCGCGCGCGGCGAGGAGCGCGCTCTCCTGCTAGAAGAAGTCGAGGCGCTGTTCGCATCGGATGCGCATGTCATCGACGCTTGCCGCAATCTCGTGCGCGAGCGAAACATGATCGTGCCGCTTGCAAAGCGTCCCGTGCTGTTTGCGCTCGCGCGCGTGCTTGGCGAGGCATGGCCCGGGGACGTGCCCCGGGATGTGCTGCTTATTAACGCCTTCGGCGCGAAGCACGCCGACGAATCCCATCGCGCGCGGTTGAGAGTCGAGATCGGGCGGCTGCGGAGGCTGCTTCGGGCGGTCGCCCGCGTGAACGCGACGAAACGAGGATTCGCGCTCGCTCCGCAGGGCGCGCGCGAGGTCATCGTGTTGGCGCGACCGGTTGAAGAACGGCACGCGGCGGCGCTCGCCTTTCTGGCAGACGGGGAGTCATGGTCGGGCTCGGCGCTCGCACTCGCACTCGCACTCGGCGCCAGCCAGCGCACCGTGCAGCGCGCCCTCAAGGAACTTGCTGCGGCGGGAAAGGCACAGGCATTCGGCCGCGGGCGGGCGCTGCGCTGGATGACCCCGCCGCTCCCGGGATTCGCGACAACCTTGTTACTCCCTGCTCCGCTCCCGGCCGACTAGGATGGAAGAATGAAAACTTCAAAGGCAAAGATGGTTCGCGAATACGGGCCCTTCCCCGAGGCCGAACAGGTCCACGGGGTCTCGTTCAATGGCAAGCATGTCTGGTTCGCATCTGGCAACCGGCTGAACGCCTTCGATCCGGAGAGCGGCAAGAAGCTGCGCTCGCACGATGTCGCTGGGCATGCAGGCACCGCGTTCGACGGCGAGCATCTGTTCCAGATCGCCGAGAGCCGCATCGAGAAGATCGACCCGAAAACCGGCCGCGTGTTCGCCACGATTCCGGCTCCCGGCGGCGGTGGTGACTCGGGACTTGCCTGGGCCGAAGGCACACTATGGGTCGGCCAGTATCGGGAGCGGAAAATCCATCAGATCGTCCCGGAGACCGGAGTGATCCTTCGCACCATCGAATCCAATCGCTTCGTCACCGGCGTCACATGGGTCGACGGCGAGATGTGGCACGGCACCTGGGAGGATGGCGAGAGTGATCTAAGACGCATTGATCCACAAACGGGAGAGGTGCGGGAACGGATCGAGATGCCGCGTGGCGTCGTCGTATCGGGGCTTGAATCCAATGGCGGCGATCTGTTCTTTTGCGGAGGCGGAAGCAGCGGCAAGGTGAGAGCCGTCCGCCGGACCACCAAAGCACCAGAGTAGCCTAAGGATTATTGACTACTACCGGTGGTCCAATGGCGACACGCGCCCTCCGCTGATCGAGACAACCACTTACAAAGGTTCAATTTCTATCTGGAGAGTTGTGGCGGTCGCCGGCCTGCTGTTCAGACAATCTCCGTCTTGGAGAGGATCTCCGTTCTCCGCCCCGCCTCCCGCGCCATTGCTTGCCGGTACGACGTGTAGATATCGTCGCGCTCGGGAAGAGAATTTGTTCCGAGGCAAGTGGTCCATTCCGCAGTTTTCAGGACAGCGGCGAACCGCGATTGCAGGACGATGCATACGACTCGGTGAATATCCTCAGCTGAGGCGTAGCCTGCACTGTTCGCATAGGAAACCGACCCTGCTGCGTCCGACAAAAACTCCACTGCGAAGTCCAAATGCAAGGCGTGTACGATGGTCGAGAGAATGCAATTGTGCGTCATGTAACCCACTATTGTCACTGTATCGATCGCATTCGCTCGCAGCCATTGCTCAAGGTCGGTGCCGGTGAACGCGCTTGGCAGCAATTTTTCCACGTAATGATCATGCGGTCGCTTGGCGATCTCGGCATGAATCTCGCCGCCACGGCTTCCGTTGGCGAAAATTAGGCTGCTCTCCGGCGCCAATTGCTTGACGACAACGATCTTGACGCCCGCCGCTGACGCCACATCCATGGCGCGCGCCAGGTTTTCGACGCTGTCGCGGAAGGGCGGACTTTGAATAGCCAGTTCTCCGCCGTCGTAGTCGTTCTGAACATCGATAACGATTAGGGCGCGACGCGTTGATAAATTGCGGACAGGTGCGATGGTCATTTTGTCTCCTACCGGATTCGGCGCGGCGAGTCTCAGAATAGGAGGGGCGACGATATGCGAAACTGACCCGATTGACATCGTTCGAAAGAATCGGGACATTTTGCCCGTCTTTTTTGCCCGTCTTCGGGAGTCCGCATGACCGATCCGATCGTCGCTGTTGTCGCCTTCGAGGCTATCAGCCCTTTCCATCTATCGGTACCGTGCTTGGTGTTTGGTGAGGACCAAACGCAACTCGGCTTACCGCGCTTCGATTTCCGCGTCTGCGCTCTGGAAGAGGGTCCGATCCGGACCGAAGCAGGGCTGACGCTGACCACGCGACACACTCTCACGGGACTTGGAGGCGCAGACATAATCATCCTGCCAAGCTGGCGTGAACTTGATGAGCCCCCGCCACCGACCCTGGTGGAGGCGCTACGCCTTGCGCATGCGAGAGGCGCGCTGCTGGTGGGCCTTTGCCTCGGCGCCTTTGCCATTGCGGCGACAGGATTACTGTCGGGACGACGGGCAACCACGCATTGGGCTTTTTCCGAGAAGTTGAGCCAGCTCTATCCGGATATAGCCGTTGAGCCCAAGCTGCTTTACGTGGACAACGGCGATGTGGTCACCTCCGCGGGCGTGGCCGCAGGGCTCGATTGCTGTCTCCATATCGTCCGGGCCCGCTATGGTGCGGAGCCGGCGCTGCGCCTCGCTCGACGTATTGTTCTGTCGCCGCACCGGCAGGGAGGACAGGCCCAATTCATAGAACGGCCAATCGCCAGGACTCCCGCCACTGACCGTTTCGCTCGGGCGCTGGAGAATGTTCGCGCCACGCTCAGCGAACCGCATAATCTCGACAGTGTGGCCGAGACAGCAGGTCTGACTCGGCGGACGTTTACGCGTCGCTTCCGGAAAGCGATGGGCGCCAGCTTCAGCGACTGGTTGATTCTTCAACGGATCGAGCTGGCGCAACAGCTCCTTGAGTCGACGGATGAGACGATCGACGTCATCGCCTTCCGCGCGGGCTTTGGGACCGCAACGTCGCTGCGTCAGCATTTTGCCTCACGTCTGAAGCTTTCACCCACGCATTATCGAAGGTCATTCTCAAAAGGCGCGGCGTAGACGATACAGGTTAAGCGAGATTGACGCAACTCAGGCGTCGCGCGTCGATGCTTGAGGCTCTATCTCGTTTGCATTCGAGTTAACTACTCCGCTGCCAAATTGCATAGACTCCTCATTGGGCGCCGAGAAAGTCCTGGCTTGAGAAGAAACAAGTTGAACGAAGCGCCTACGAGCTTTCCCGACGTATGGATTGGAGCCTTCGATCGCTTGCACAACCTCTGGCGCATCGTAACGGACCATGTCGACCGCTTCCATAAGCAAGTCAAAACTCCTTGTCGTCATGCGTGTAGGTAGCGGCTCCATCTCAATGAGCGCTTTGGCAATGAGGTGCATCAACGCTTGGGCCATGGCGGCTTCTCGATCATGGGCATCGGGCGTCGTCATGATGACGCGCAAGCCAAGAACCTTTCGAAGGAAGGCGGCCACCCGGCGGCCGCGCCGGCCACGGATCGGGCAGACAGCGATCTTTAGCCCCCTAATGCCATTGCGGGCGCTTTGCGGCCCGAACAGCGGGTGCGTCGCTACGATCTCAACTTGCTCCGGGAGGTTTCGCCTCATGATTTCGGCCGGAATCTTTTTGACCGATCCGACGTCGAGCACGAGCGCACCCCGCCGCAGGTGAGGGATGATCGCTTCAATCGTTCCCTCAAGGCGGTCAACTGGCGTCGCGATGATGACTACGGGGCATTTGGCGGCGGTCGAGAGGTCGGTTAGCATGGCTCCGCACATCTCCGCCGAGCCGCCTTGCGGCGGGACCGGATCATAGGCGTACACCCGGAAATGCTTGCTAAGGTGCTGCGCCATCAAGCGCCCGAACGCCCCAAAGCCAATGACGCCAATGAACGGGTGGAAAGCGGTCGTCCTATTTGATGACACTGTTGAACCTCTGCAGAGATGCGAGGCCAACGGCGTCCCTCAGGGTTCAACCGCTAGCGACGCAGCGGTTGAAAGATGGCAAAGCACCTCGCCGCTAAAAAAGCGGCGCGTAATAGAACCCTGAGGAGGACGGAGACAAAGCCATATCTCAACTAAGGCCGCCTCTATCGAAATGTCAACAGACTTCCACCGCACGATCACTCGTTCTCAAAGAGGCGGAGTCGCTGGCGGTTTGTCAGCTTCTCCCCGAGTTGAACGCCTTTCTCACGATTTCGCGCCCTCACTTGCCGACCGGTCGCGGCCGCCCTTGCCTTCTATTATGCTCCTTCCCACGCCCAGGATGAAGAAACCCGGAAGGGGGAGGGAGGCAGCCAGATGACCGACGCGCCGACTTTCGCCATGGGATCCACCTTTCTGGCCACGCCGCCGAGCGACGCGGACGGCGCTGTCGCTGTTGCCGTGATCCCGCTCGATATTGGCGTGAGCTACCGCGCCGGGACGCGGTTTGGCCCCGAGGCGATCCGGCGCGCGAGCGCTATGCTCGTCGGCGGCGGGCGCCCGCCGCATTGGGTAGACCCGTCGGCCCTGCCCATCGCCGACGTGGGAAATTTTGAGAGGGTCAGTGAGCGGCATTTGACATCCTTAACGATCCAAAGCGTTAATCCATAGCTTCGGTTATCGTCGCAGAGTTTCATTAGGTGGAAACCTCAATTTTGTGGAGTTCAAAGGAACTCCTCGGCGGTCGATACATTTCGGATGCAATGTACTACTTCGCTTATCACGACAGCCCTACGGCCAGCTTCTTTCCTGCTCGGGCGTCGCCACTTCTCCGAGAAACGCATCAGGCCGAATCGACACGTGTCGTGCATTCCGACTATCAATCAGGTGCTTACACCCTTAAGAGATTAGGCGCATATTTCGGGGTGGATCGCTTTGTCGGGAAGGCCCGGTTTGGAGCGGTCAGTCGCCGCACCGACGACATGCAAAAGGACGGCGCCCGGGAGTCCGACTAGCCGGTCGCCGTTTTTAGGCAAGAGACTCGGGTCTCCCGCCTCCAGTCCGCCGCTTTCCTGACAGGCTGCTTATCATCGTTTCGGATTTGAGCGACTGTGCCAAAGCCAATTCGAGTCATTCGGTATAGGCTGGAGCAGCTCGGCATACGACTGTGGCGTTAAGACTTCGGCAAGCGTTTTCGCCGGTGGCGCAGCTTCGGCGGCGAGAGGGGTCAACGCCGTAATGGCGCCGACAAGGCCAACCGTTCTTTTGTCCATGGACGTGATCCTCTCCGATAAGCCGTGATTGCCGGCGTTTCGAGCCGCATTGTGGCGGCGCGGTGGCTTTCGGCGAGGATGGCTAGTTTATGATGAATTACCCATGAATGACCGGCTAGGACATCTCTATAGCCGACCTTCCGTTCTGAAACGCCTTAAAGCTCTGCATCGGAACAAAGAAAGACCGCACAACTCCACGAGCTCCCGCCATTATGCGACCCGCAGCTTCGCCGCGATGCAGGCGACATGAGCGCCCTGAAACCGCGCGCCGGCGAGCTCGTTTTCGGACGGCTGACGCGAGCCGTCGCCAGCGGCAATCGTCGTCGCGCCATAGGGCGAGCCGCCGGACATGTCCTGAACGCCCATCTGCCCTTGGAACGAATAAGGCAGCCCGACGATCACCATGCCTTGGTGGAGTAATACCGTATGCGTCGAGAGAATGGTGCTTTCCTGCCCGCCATGTTGGGTCGCGGTCGAGGTGAACACGCTGCCGACTTTGCCGATGAGCTGGCCCTTTATCCAAAGCCCGCCAGTCTGGTCGAGAAAATTCTTCATCTGCGCCGGCATATTGCCGAAGCGTGTCGGAACGCCAATGATGATAGCGTCGTAGTCAGGAAGCTCGGCAACGCTGGCGAGCGGCGCGGGCTGATCGAGCCGAAATCCGCTGTTGCGGGCGATTTCTTCGGGGACCAACTCAGGCACACGTTTGATCACAGCTTCCGCGCCGGTCTCGCGGACGCCCTGCGCGACAGCGGACGCCATTTTTTCAATATGGCCGTAGCTGGAATAATAAAGAATAAGAACCTTGGTCATGCGCTGAAGCCTTTCTTGTTGCGTTCAACAAAAAGAGCCGCGAGCGGGAAGGCCCGCGGCCCAAGAATCACGCCGAAATCCCCGCGAAACGGCCGGCCTCGAAATCGGCAATCGCCTGCCGAATTTCGTCCTTGGTGTTCATCACGAAGGGACCGTAAGCCGCGATTGGCTCGGCGATCGGCTCGCCGGAAAGGATCAGCAGCTTCGCGTCGCTATTGGCATCGAGCGTGATTGCGCCGCCCGTGCGGTCGAGCAACACGATTTGCGCCTCGCGCGCGATCTGGGTCCCGTTGATCTCGATCGTCCCGGCAAGGACGACGACGCCAAAGTTATGGCCTTCGGGCAGCGTCAGCGCTGTGCCGTGGCCCGCCTTTAAGCGAACGTCCCAGACATCAATCGGCGTGAAGGTCCGCGCGGGGCCTTTCTCGCCGCCATACTCGCCGGCGATCACCCGCACGAAGCCCGCGTCCTCCGGCAAGGCGACATTAGGAATGTCCTTGTCGAGAAGGGCTTGATAGCCCGGCTTCGTCCCTTTGTCCTTGGCGGGCAGGTTTACCCACAGCTGGACCATTTCGAGCGTGCCGCCCGTGGCGGTGAACGCATGGGAATGGAACTCCTCATGCAGTATGCCCGACGCCGCCGTCATCCACTGGACGTCGCCTGGGCCGATGACGCCGCCCGCCCCCGTCGAGTCGCGATGCTCGACCTCGCCGTCATAGACGATGGTCACGGTCTCGAAACCCCGGTGCGGATGCTCGCCGACGCCGCGCGGCTGCGCGGCCGGCGGAAAGCTTTGGGGACCGGCGTAATCGAGCAGCAGGAAGGGGCTGATATGCTCGCCCAGGGTCTGGTGCGAGAACAGCGAGCGGACGGGAAAGCCGTCGCCAACCCAATGCGGGCGAGGGGCGGAATAGACGCCTAGAATTTTCCTCATGGTTTGTTCCTTTTGGCAACTTGGCCTGCTGGTTTAGGTATGGCCATAGAACGTCTCCCTGAGTAGAGCTCAATTCTTGACCTCATCGTCCTATTTGATGGACAATGGAGCGTGCATGACCTGAATGACCTCTATTTTTTCGTCCAAGTGGTCGACCATGGGGGCTTTGCCCCCGCGGCCCGCGCCTTGGGTCTGCCGAAGTCGCGTCTCAGCCGGCGCATTCAGCTGCTCGAGGAACGCCTTGGCGTGCGCCTGATCCAGCGCTCAACCCGGCGCTTTGCCGTCACCGAAATCGGTCAGGAATACTATCGGCACTGCGTCGCCATACTGGTGGAAGCGGACGCGGCGCAGGACGTGATCGAGCGTTCGCACGCCGAACCTCAAGGCATGGTACGGCTGAGCTGCCCGCCGGCTCTGGTGTGCTTTCAGGTCGGCGACATCATCGCCCGCTTTATGGCGGCAAATCCGCGCGTCTTCGTCCATCTCGAAAGCACAAGCCGCCCGGTCGACGTCATCGCCGAGGGGTTCGACATGGCGCTTCGCGTGCGGTTTCCGCCGCTTGAGGAAAGCGATCTCGTCATGCGCTTTCTGGCTGAAAGCCCGCAACGGCTGGTCGCCAGCCCAAGCCTCGTCGCTCAATTCGCAGGACCGCTGGCGCCTGCCGATCTTGCGGGCTTGCCGAGCATTGATTTCGGCCCGCCGCAGCGCGCGCATCAATGGTGTCTTGATGACCCCAAAGGCGAATCCGCGCTTATTGCACATCAACCCCGTCTGATCACAGACGACCTCGCGCAAATGCGCTTGGCGGCGTTGCGCGGCGTTGGCGTGGCGCAATTGCCCGCCTTTGTGGTGGACGAGGACATCGCGGCGGCGACGCTTGTTGAAATCATCCGAGAATGGACGCCCAGAACGGGCGTCATCCATGCGATCTTCCCATCCCGCCGAGGTTTGCTGCCCGCCGTTCGCGGGTTGCTCGACTTCTTGGCCAAGGAATTTTCCGGGGCTCCGCGCGTTGGCCGTGTCTCGGGAGAAGCATAAGGTGGTTACGGAACCGGCGCGAGCTGCCCTTTTCCAGTTTGAATGCAGGAAGGGGTCTCAAGGCTCTGGCTTCCTGACGAAGCCAAAATAAAAGCAGAGCAGGAAGAGGACAAAATGGACGAGGGAGCGGACACCACTGATTTTGGGTGTTTCGACAAACGTAGTCCCCAGCAGAGGCACAGAAACATCGGCGAGATAGAGATAGGACAGGATGCCGGACGACACGAAGAACGCGCCTGCCAAAAATTTGCGGACGTCCCTGCTTCGCCACGCGAGATAGAGGCTTCCAGCAGCCATGGCGAGCGCTGCGGCTATATAGAGGGAGATGACCATCCTTTCCTCCTGTATGCCATGAACGCGAGCGAGAAATCGCCCAGCCAAGCAGCGAGATTGCCGAGGGCGCGCGGCGCTTGCCCAGAGGCCAGTTTTGGAGCGGCCTCGACCAGCGTGCCGCTGCGTCGGCAGGCCCGCTTGCCGTGCAAGCGGGGACATTGCAACCCAAACGAGGGGACAGTGCGACGGCAAGGTGACAGGCGCTTCAGGACATGTTTATCGAAAAGCTAGTGAAATTATCAACAAAAACATCAGCAGCATTGACGAAACTTGCCAGAATAGCAATGGATTGCGCTGATACAGAGGTTTTTTTCCGTGGATGGTGGGTCGCGTTCTCGCCGCGTCATTTTCCAATTCAAACGCAAATTCAAGCACGTCGCCGAACCGCTCATTTTCTCGAACCGCGATGGCCTTGGAAATGGCGGCGTCGAGCCAAGCCGGAAGATCAGGCCGCTTGATCAAAATCGATTTCGGCGCGCCGAACCTCGGTTTGCTAAAGGGCTCAATTTCACCGTAGGGATAAGAACGACAAAACATGCGATAAATTGTGACCCCCAGAGCATAAAGATCCGACGATTCATTGCCTGTAGCGCCTTCGAATAGCTCTGGCGCCATATAGCTTGGCGTTCCAGGGCTAAACTGATCGGGTATATCTTCGAGGTGCGGCGCGCGACAAACGCCAAGGTCAATCAGCCTTAGCCCGCCGTCGTGCGTAAGTATGACGTTTTCAGGTTTCACGTCTCTATGAATGATCCCGGATCGATGCAGTGTCGCAACCGCTCTCGAAAGCCGAAGCGCTATCGGTATTCCCTCTGTCAAATCGATCTTCGGCTCTCGAGATAGCCGCTGTTCCAAGGTTTCACCGTCGTAAAAGGGCATGACGGAATAGAGACGGGTTTGGCGCATGGGGGCTACATCAACTATTTCCCCAATGAACGGACTCCGGACGCGCGCCGCCACCCAAGATTCGGTTATGAACGCCACACGATACGTCGCATCATCTGCAACATCCGGTTTTGGAAACTTGACCACGACGACCTTGCCGCTCTGTAAATCGGTAGCGCGCAAGAGCGCGCTGTAGCGCCCTTGCGACAAAGCGTCGTCAATCCGGAAATCGTCTACGATCTCCCCTTCCCGCGGAACGTCACAAATGGGAAGAGCCGCGGCAAACTGCGCCAAGGCATGCTCGTCGGCAGGAGGCAAATCGACGACATCGATCACAAGCGCCGTGACATTGTCGTTGCTGCCCGCCTCGAGCGCTCTTTGGACGATAGCTTCGGAGGTCTCCTGCGGGGAGCGTCGTTCCGATAAGTGGCCTAACAAAAGAGCGTTGCTGAGCACCCCGTGGACACCGTCCGAGCAAAGTAGGAATCGATCATGAAGGCCGAGGGCGCAAGACGCCTGGTCAAAAAGGGCGGAGTCTTCGAACCCTACAGCACGGCGAAGGACGTGAGCGAATTCGCCGTGTCCGACGACGTGATCTTTCGTGAGCTGATGTAATGCTCCATCCGTATCAAGGCGATAGATCCGCGTATCTCCAATGTGCAAGACAAACGCGGTGCGACGAGAAAGGATGATTGAGCTCAACGTCGAGGCCATGCCCTCTAACCGAGGGTCGACCCGCCCCTGAGCCGCAATCCAGGCGTTAGCCGCCTCGAGCGAGCGAGCCGCAGCTCGAATGACGCCGAGGGTCTCCGGTTGCGCATAATACCCATCAAGGAACGTTCGCACGGCGGTCTCCGCCGCCACGCGCCCGCCCTTGTGGCCGCCAACGCCATCGGCGATCGCGGCCACAACCCCCTGTATGGATCCCGTACCCCGCGGACCATAGCAAACTCCGACATAGTCCTGATTATCGGGACGGCGGCCCCGCTCGGTGGCGAAGCCGACGTCGACCCTTAAATCGTGGCGGGAACCGAGCGTCACTTTCGGTCTCGTTACGTTAAATTCTAGCGCCCGAGATAGCGCCCCACGTCGTGCGCCAGCGGGTTTTCACGAATATCAGACCCAGGAGCCCTAGCAACGCCAAACAACCGAAGAAGAGGAAACCCGCGGTAAAGCCACCAGTCGCGCCTTTGGAATAAGCGAGCGATTTAGCCAAGAAAAACCCGCCCAAACCGCCGGCTGCGCCGACGAGACCCGTCATCGCGCCGATCTCCTTGCGGAACCGTTGCGGCAGCAGCTGGAACACCGCGCCATTTCCCATGCCCAGGCAAAGAACGCCAAGCGAAAACAAGCCAACAGCCGTAAATGCGGTCGTCGGGAGCTGAGTCAGGCTCCAACCGCCCATCTTCGGAGCCGGTCCCTCAGGTAGGAAGGCGATCGCAAAATAGCAGACTGAGACCGCCAAGAAGAGAACGGAAAGGGTCCTAACGCCGCCGATCCGATCAGCGATGTAGCCACCCACCGGCCTGAAGCCCGAACCGAAGGCGACAATCAGTGCGACGACGAGCCCGGCAGCGACGCCGGTCGCGTGATAGTGCGTGGTAAAATAAAGCGGCAACGCGGAAGCCAAGCCGACGAAGCCGCCGAAAGTGATGAAATAGAAAAACATGAACCAACGACTGTCGGAGTCGCGAAGCATCTTTCCGTAATCAGACGTGCTGATTGTCGACTTTGCTCCCGGCGCGTCTTTGGCGGCGAGCGCATAAATTGCAAACACGACCGCCATCAGCACAAACAGCACGCCGTAAACCGTTCGCCACCCATAGGTTTCCGCGATCCAGGGCGCAAAGACCGTATCCAGCACCACGCCCATGTTTCCAGCGCCAGCGATGCCCATCACAACCCCCTGATATTGGGGCGGATACCACCGGCCCACCTGAGGCAAGGCGACGGCGAAGGAGGCGCCGGCAAGACCAAGCGCGATTCCAAATAGTACAATCGCGGCAGGGCTAGACAGTCCGAGGACACTGACCATGGACACGGCAAACATGACGATCGCCTGTGCGGCGATGCCGGCCTTTTTCGAGCCGATAATGTCGGCGAGGAGGCCAAGTGGCACGCGGAAAAAGGCGCCGCCGAGCACCGGGATAGCGACAAGTGAAAGCTTATCTTCCACCGAAACGCCCATCCCGTTTGTGATATAAATCATGAGCGGACCTAAAGAAACCCAAGCCATGAAGCTGATGTCGAAATACAGAAAGGCGGCTAGAAGGGTTGGCCAATGGCCGACTTTCCGGAACTCTTCGAGTTTCATTTTCGATCCTCTTTGGTTGTGTCCGCGGTGATTACGAAAACATCAGGTGGGCGACGTCTAGAGTCTCGGCAGGCCCCGCTTGGAGAGCTCCCATGCGACCGTTAGGACCGAGCGGCTGCATCGAGTATCCGCTTGATCTCCGGTAAACACGAGCCGCAGCTGGTTCCAGCTTTACATGCGGCGCCAATGTCCGCCGCCGAACGGCGCCCCTGTTGCGCTAACGTTTCGATGCGCTTGACGCCGACGCCAAAGCACGCGCAGACGAGCGCTCCCTCATCGTCAATCGCCTTCCCGACGTGGCCCGAAAGCAGTTGCTCCAGTTGCGAGTCCCAACTAGGCGCGATCGGCGCAATGGCCCAAATGAACTCAGCGCGCGCCTCGCGGAAGGCCGCGCCTCGGTAGGAGGCGGTCGCCTCGTCGATAAACTCGACGAGATCATTTCCTGAAAAATGCTGGCGGATGGTCGCCAACCAGTCAGGGTCCGAGAGATCCGTCGCAACCCGATAACCGTAGCCATTTGCAACGGCGATTCTCGCCCACCAAACCCCTTTGTCAAACGCCACGGCCCTACGCGACAACAGGAAACCCGCTCGTGCGAACGAGGCTGGCGCAATCGCTGCCGGCGTCGCCTTGGCCTCTGGCTGTCCGGAATATGGATCGAGGAAAGATCCGACAAGCGCGCCGACACGCGCCTGCGCGGCGGTTTCGTCTGTCCAATGGATTGGAGCGAAGATGCTCCCCTCCGGCTGCCTGTCTGTCGTCACGGCGCGCAGGGTGCAGACGCCGTATCTTGTTGTGATCTGAACGAACCCGCCATCTTCTATGCCAAAGCGCTTTGCTTCACTTGGATTGATTTCGACAAAGGGTTCGGGAAGATGTCGGGCAAGTCTGGGAGACGCCCCGGTTCGTGTCATTGTATGCCATTGGTCACGAATCCGACCCGTATTCAACCGAAGCGGGAAACTCGGTGTGAGACGAGTCGCTAAAGCAGGTCGCGAGGGAGCGACAAACACCGCTTTTCGGTCATCCGTGAAGAACCGCCCGCTTTCGAAAAGTCGCAGGGTTCCCGTCGTTTCTCCGCTCCGAACTGGCCATTGCGTGGGCTCCAACGCGTCGTATTCGGTGTCACTGAGGTCTGAGAAACCGCCGATGTCAAAATCGCGCGTCCCCTCGTTTTCGAAGGAAGACAATGCTGCGTGTTCACGAAACACATCCGCCGCCGACGCAAAATCGAACCCTTCGTATCCCATACGCTTTGCGAGATCCGAGAAAATTTCCCAATCAGCGCGAGCTGCACCTGGGGCCGGATTGAACGACCGTTGCCGAGAGATTCTTCGTTCTGAATTTGTGACTGTTCCGTTCTTTTCGCCCCACGCCTGAGCGGGAAGGAGAAAGTGTGGGCCTCTGTTGATCGTATCGTTGGAGGCCACATTGTCTGAGACAACAAACAGCTCAAGTTTTCTGAGCGCGGCACGGGCTGCGTCAGCATTTGGCAGAGACGCCGCCGGATTTGTCCCCGCCACCCAAAGCGCTTTGATCTCGCCTCGCGCGATAGCGTCGAACATCTGTACGGCTTTGTGGCCCTCCTTCACCGCCATATGGGGAGCGTTCCAGAAGCGGCGGACACGATCTATGCTGTCAACGTCAAAACCCATATGGGCAGCGAGACTATTCGCAAGTCCGCCGACCTCTCGTCCGCCCATCGCATTCGGCTGGCCGGTCAGGGACAACGGCGAAGCCCCTACTTTGCCGATTCTTCCGGTTGCGAGGTGACAATTGATGATCGCGTTTACTTTGTCCGTTCCTTGAGCCGACTGATTGACGCCCTGCGAAAAGGCGGTGACCGTTCGCGGGGTCTTCGCGAATAATTCGAAAAGGGAAATGAGGTCGGTTTCGCGCAAGCCCGTCGCGAGCGCGGTTTTCTCGATAGACGGCGCGATTGCGCGCGCGGCGTCGAGAGCGCCCGCCAACCCGCGCGTATGAGAAAGAATAAAATCGGCGTCGAATGCGCCAAATTTATCGAGATAAACCAGCAAGCCGCTAAATAGCGCTTGATCGCTGCCTGGCCTAATCTCAAGGAAGAGATCCGCGCTCTCCGCTGTTGCGGTCCGCCTCGTATCGATCACGATGATCTTGGCGCCGCGCTCGGCCTTGTTCTGGATTACGCGTTGGAAGAGAACCGGGTGACACCAGGCGGCGTTGGATCCGACGAGAATAATGAGGTCCGCTTGATCGAGGTCTTCGTAGCAGCCCGGCACGGTATCTGAGCCAAAGGCGCGCTTGTGTCCGGCGACGGTTGAGGCCATGCACAGTCTTGAATTGGTGTCGACGTTAGACGAGCCTATGAAGCCTTTCATGAGCTTGTTGGCGACATAATAGTCTTCGGTCAGAAGCTGGCCGGAAAGGTAAAAGGCGACGGCGTTCGGGCCATGACAGCGGATGATTTCCTGAAATCGCGCTGCGATACCATCCAAGGCGGCGCCCCAGCTTACCCGCCTATAGGCTTCGTTATGCTGCTTTTGCATTGGGAAAAGCAGGCGGCCTTCCAGACTGAGCGTTTCGTCGAGCGCAGATCCCTTGGAGCAAAGGCGGCCGAAATTGGCTGGATGGTTTGGATCCCCCCGAACTCGCACGGGCTCGCTCTTGTGATCCGAGGACACGAGAACGCCGCAGCCGACGCCGCAGTATGGACAGGTTGTCCGCGTTTCTGTGATCGCTTCCATTCGTTCTCCTGGAGAAGCCATCCCACGCGTCGTCACAGCAAGAACATCCTCGAACATGTCGGGCCTCAATAGACGTCCTGTTGGTAACGACCGGCCTTCTTCAACTGCGCGACGAAGGCAATCGCTTCGTCGACGCTACGCGCGCCAAACTCAGCGACAATGTCGACGAGCGCGCGCTCGACGTCCTTGGCCATGCGCTGGGCGTCGCCGCAGACATAGAAATGCGCGCCCTCGGCAAGCCATGCCCATAATTCGCGGCCGGACTGGCGCATGCGGTCCTGCACGTAGAATTTCTCCGCTCCGTCCCGCGACCAGGCGAGCGACAGGCGCGTCAGCAGACCGGTCGCTTTCATTGTCTCGAATTCGTCAGCGTAGAAAAAATCGCAGGCCGAGCGTTGGTGACCGAAGAAAAGCCAGTTGGCTCCCTTCGCGCCGCTCGCCGCCCGTTCCTGAAGAAAGGCGCGGAACGGCGCAACGCCCGTCCCCGGACCGACCATGATAATCGGCAATGCGGGGTTCTCCGGAAGCGCGAAGCCATGCGCCTTCTGGACATAGGCGCGCAAGGATTCTGCCGGCGCGACACGTTCGGCGAGAAAGGTCGAGGCGACGCCAAGGCGCTTGCGCTTGCCGATAACATAGCGCACCGCGTCGACCGTGAGCGATAGGCGTCCTGGCGCCGCCTTCGGCGAGGAGGAAATCGAATAGAGCCGGGGCGCCAAGGGGTCTAGCGCCTCCACGAAGGCCTCGGGGTGCGGACGCGCACTGGGGAATTTGCGAAGAACCGCGAGCACGTCGAGCGTCGCGGCGTCGCCGTCCGGGTCCTCGCCTTGCGCGAGGCGGCGCGCCTTGTCGCGATCGGCCCCGCCGGTGATGAAGGAGAGGAGTTCAAAGAGCGCGTCAGGCGCGGGCGAGAGCGACAAGTCATCGAGCAGGAGGTCACGCAGCGTTTTGCCGCGCACCGCCGTGACATGGGACGCCCCGAGCGTTGCGATGATCTGGTCAACAAGACCGAGGTCGTTCCGGACGAAGATGCCGAAACTGTCGCCAGCCGCGTAGTCTAACTGGCTTTCCGAGACGTCGAAGTCGATGTGCCAGGTTTCCTTCGCCGATCCCTCGCCATTGAGCCGTCGCCGGGAGAGAAACGTGACCGACGCAGGATTATCTCGCGAATATCCCCGGCCGCCGATCGGCGCCGGCTCCGACTTCTCGGTCGACGCGCCGGTCGGTGCGGGCGCCGTCTCCAGGTCCGCAGCGAGCGTCTTGAGCATGCGCGCGGTTTCCTTGCCGCCCGGGGCGCAAAGATTGAGCCGCGCCTCCTTGCGTGTGGCGACCGCGTCCGCGTAGCTCTCGCAACTATAGCCGCATTGGCCGCAATCCTGCTGCGCCATCGCCGCCATCATCCTTCGGCGCAGCGGTCGGCCTTCAGCGAGCTTCATGCGCGCATCGAGAGCCAGCGTCTGGTCGTGCCAGGGCGCCTCACCGTCATCGGAATCAGTAATTACATGAACGGCGCCACTGGGCTCGAATGCAATTGGCGTGGCGCCGCTATCGACGGACAGGTAGGCCGCGAAGAATCCGTTGAGCCAGCTCCGCTGCTCGGGGGAGAAGGGCGCCGCTTCGGGGATGAGGCTCGACGGACGCGTCATGTGGGTCATTGTAAAATCTCCGACTCCGCCAGACGACGGATCGTTGCCGCGTCACAGCGCCGCGCAAAGGCGGCAAAATCTTCGGTGTTGCTTTCGCGACATCGGCGATAGACGCGCAAGATAGCCGCCACCGTCTCCGGTGCGTCCTCTGCGCGTACGTTTTGGAAGAGTTCGCGCGCGATCGCCGCCTCGTTCCCGAAGCTGCCGCCGACGAGAATGTGATAACCTTCGACCGCTTCGCCCTCGTCGTTGATCGGAACACGCGCGCCAATGAGGCCGATGTCGCCGATATAATGCTGCGCGCAGGAATGATGGCAGCCGGTCAAGTGGATATTGACGGGGGTATCCATCGGCGCCGTCGCCTCGCAGTGATCGGCGATCAGCGCCGCATGGCGTTTCGTGTCGGCCGCGGCAAAACGACAACCAAATTTCCCCGTGCAGGCGACGAGGCCAGCGCGGATCGGCGAAGCCTTTGTCGATAGGCCCAGAGCCTCGACTGCGGCGATCGCGTCCGCAACCCGTGCGTCCGGCACGCCCGTAAGGAGCAAATTCTGCCAAACGGTGAGGCGCAGGCCGCCGTCGCCATGATCGCGCGCGGCGCGCGCGAGGCCGCGCGCCTCTTCTGAAGTCAGGCGTCCGAGCGGCAGAGCGACTCCAATCCAGTTGAGGCCCGGCTGTTTTTGCGGATGCACGCCGATGTGCGCGGCGCGATCCTGACGCGGACGCGGGGCAACGGCTTCCATCGCAATGTGGACAAGTTTCCGGCCGAGTTTCTCCTCGACCGCCTGGAGAAATTTCTCGAAGCCCCAGGCGTCGAGAACATATTTGAGCCGCGCCTTGGCGCGGTCAGTGCGGTCGCCGTGTTCGATGAAAACGCGCAGGATCGCGTCCGCGACCTCCACCGTCTCGTCCGGATGAACAATAACTCCCGTATCGCGAGCAAAATCCTTATGGCCCGTGATGCCCCCCAAGGCGAGACGAAACCACACACCCGGCGCAACGCCGTGGCCGTCGCGCACCTCGACCGCCTGAAATCCGATGTCGTTTGTGTCCTCCAGCGCGCCGACCAATCCGGCGCCGTCGAAGGCTATGTTGAATTTTCGCGGCAGGCCATAGAGCGAACGGTCATTTAAAATGTGGTGATGCATCGCGCGGGCGTAAGGCCGCGTGTCTATCAACTCCTGGGGATCGACGCCGGCCGTCGGCGTGCCGGTAACGTTGCGGATATTGTCGGCGCCCGCGCCCTTGCTCCAGAGCCCGAGGTCTTGCACCGCCTCGACGATCTCAACCGCATTCTTCGGCGCGATCTCGCGGATCTGAAGATTGGCGCGCGTTGTCGCGTGCAGATAGCCGCCGCCATGCAATTCCGCGAGATCGGCAAGACCCGCGAACTGCCAATGGGTGAGGACGCCGTTAGGAATGCGCAACCGCAGCATATAGGCGTCCTGCGCCGGCGCGACATAGAAGAGACCGTGGTAGCGCCAACGAAAATTGTCGGCGGGTTTTGGCGACACGTTTTCCTTCGTTTGCGCGACGAGGCGCGGATAGGCGTCGAAGGGATGGGTCTCGCGCTTCCATTTCTCCTGATCGGTCAGCTTTCGGCCACTGGCAATGACCTGATCTTGCGCGACAAGATGCACCGCGTCGGGGCCAGTCGGCTGGGCGACAGGCGTTGATCTCATCTCGCGCGCGGAAAGTCCCGCAACGAACCCTTCGAGATAGCGCTTCTGATCGACCGTGAAATCCGCTGTCATTTTGTGCACCCTTTTTTCGTCACTCCGCCGAACCTCGCAGTTGTAGGCAAGTCGCGCCTCCTCGCCGATTACGCAAATCTAATAGCGGTCGGGAGCCGCGAAATTCAGCTTATCAGCTAGGCGTGTGGAAGCCATGCCGCCCCCCACAACAACAAGTTTCTCGTTGTGCATTGACCCCTAGTCCTCACATGGACCTATCGTGATCGGCTCTGAACAATTCGACCTCGCGACACTGTTCGCTTCGCCTTGTTCACGCAGCTACGACGGAACAGAAAAAAGCCGCGCCCAAAATCGCCCGCGTTGACGGACGTTTCGGGACAGCGGCGTTGCTGTTTGAGCCCCTCGTTGGGCTCCGCGCCCTTCGGCGCGCTATTTCAAAAACGACCTTGCAAGACCGGCGCCAGTCGACAAACGCAGGAGCTTCCAGTGAAATGTGAAGGCTTTAGAGACGCTGGTTTCGTCCTTCTTGACGCATGCTCACGTGTTCAGCACGTTCCGCTGCATCTCTATGCACAGTGCGTGCAGTTTGGCTTCACGCTCCCGATCCAATGTGGAAGGATCTAGATAAGCTTCGAGCTCGCAAGCATTGAACGCGACGCCAGCAAAAGCGCTTATCTTGCTCGTTTTTCCGGTTACGCTTCCGCCTGTGGCTTGATCAAAATATGCGTCCTCATATACGGAGCGAGCTGTCTGCATCGCTTCCAGTGAAAACGGCGCTTGTCCCCACCGGACCATTTGCGCGTAAAGCCACGCCGCCTGAACGGGATCCGGCCTGCCGGATGCCGCATTGCCAAAGATGAGATAGTCCTTTGTCACCCCCGCGGATCCCACGCGGCCCTCGAACGTGCGCTCCAAGGCTTGGGCGCCAGCACCGATTCGATCGGGACCCGAAAGCATAGCGAGCGCCTCTGACCGGTTTTCAGGCGACGCGATAAAATCCGCCGCTTTGAGGCAGGCTCGAATGAGCCCCACAACTGTCTCGGGCTCGTTTTTCGCGAGCTCGGCGCTGATCGCCAAGGTCTTCTCGGGCGCAGGATTGAAAATGGCGCCGCCGGGATGCAGAATGATCCTCACGCCGTGTATCTCGGCCACTGTATTCCAGGGCGCTCCGACACAGAATCCGTCGACCTGCCCTTTCGCCAGATTCTCGACCATATAAGGTGGCGGTAAGACAATGAGACGCACATCCCTGTCGGGATCAAGTCCGCCTTCCGCCATCCAGAAGCGCAACTGATAATTATGTGTCGAGAAGGGAAACGTCATGCCGAAAGTGAACGGCTCCTCACCTCGGCTTTCGCGTAAGTCGATGACGGCTTTCAACGCTCTTATGCTCACGCGGGGATCGGACAGATCGCCTTGCGCCACGCTCGAGAGCGTTTCGTATAGCTTCGGCGAAACGGTGATGGCGTTGCCATTCATCGCTAGATTGAGGGTAGCGATCGTCGGTCTCTTCATCTGCCTCAGGCCAAGCGTCGCGGCGATCGCCATTGGAGCGAGCAAATGCGCCGCTTGGATTGTCCAATCGAAAGCCTGTCACGTATGTTGGACCAGGAGACCTCCTGCACCAGTTCAACATCCAAGCCCTCTTCCGCCGCAAAGCCCTTGTCAACTGCGACCAGAAGGGGCGCTGCGTCAACAAGTGGAATGAAGCCGATCCTGAGCTTGCGATCAGCATTCATCTGAAAATCTCCCAAGCAGCTATCAACAGATTTTGCAACTTCGTTCATTTTCACGCTTTCGCACATCGCTCGGCCGCGCATCAAATTATACGCCTCCGATTCCGTCAGACCCTTTGCTTGCATCAAGATTGTCTTGGCTCGATCGACGACCTTTCGCTCTTCGAGGTCCGACCTCGCTTTCTCCAATTCGCTTTGTAGATTTGCAAAGGCGTTGAAGCGCGATATGCAGACGTCGAGGATGGACTTGATGCGTTCCTTTCTAAGTCCATCGACAATGTACGCGGAAACCCCTGCGTCGACCGACGCCTGAATGAACCTGGCGTCCGCCTTGTCGACAAACATGGCGATCGGGCGTCGGACGGCGCGGCTTACTTAAAACATTTGTTCGAGTTCGTCCCGCGACGGACTTCCCAGATCGATCAAAATGACGTCGGGGTCGATCGAGTAGATGCGACTGAGCAAATCAGTTTTTTCTCGGCAAGATAGACAATGTCGGTAAAGCCTGCCTCCCGCAACCCTTCTTCCAAGATCGCGAATCGGATAGAGCTTTGATCGACAATAACGATTTTCACCGCATCCGCTCCGCCGCAAGCCGCGAGTGCTTCCAAGTGGCTTTTGCGCGATTTTGCGCCGGCGGAGACGTGTGGACCGCCAGTGCGCTGAAAGACAAGGGTTGCTCGTCAAGAAGACGATCAACGGTTTTTACGACGCCGACCGCGCCGAGATAGAGGGCGACAAGAAGAACGAGAAGTTCCAAAAACGAAATGATTAGGGCGCCACGCATGCGCAAGAAGAGCGCGTCGATCGTATCAATGTGGCGTAACTTCCAGCTGCAATGGCTCCTCGCGCTCCCGATCAACATCGCGAACGTCCGCCTCTGTTTGGAGAAAAAATGAGCGTCCACCAGTCGCGGCGGACGCGTCGTTTCAGATTTTCACCTTGAGCTGCATGCCGGCCTGCCAATTCTTCATGATCTGCGGACCGTTCAGATTCTGGTAGACGGGCAACCCCGCTTCAACGCCTAACGTCCAATTCTCATAACCGATGAATTTCCCGCTGACCGTGCCGCCGCCAAAGAGCTCGACTCTCTGGCCTCCGAAAAAAAGCGGGTTGGAGGGCGCTGCGGGGCCGCGGATCTCGGGGTCCCAACCGCGGATCGCGCCCTGCATTGTCGCATTTACTCTAAACGTCGTGGTGAGGCCGGGTGTCCATGTGTACCCGGCCCAGCCGTTTAGCTCGTGAAGGTCGCCCCACATATAGCCCTTTGGATTGAGCGTATACCCGCCCCACGGCTTTAATTCGGGTATGTTGGCCCAGGTGTAGCCCTCCGGATTAGGCCCAAGCGGAAAGCGCCCGCGATAGGAGACGCCCCATGACCACGCACCCAGATTGCCCGCATAGACGATCCCCGGCATGATGTCGTAGGTGCCGGTTCCTAGCTGCATTCCGTAAAAGCCGCGGATGTTCTGAACGGTTCCGTTTGGGAGAACGAAATTATCGAGTGTCGCGCGGTTCGATCCGGTGGGGAAGGAGAAGCCGAGAGAAACCTGGATGCGGTTGATGTCGTCCTGGTAGGCGCGATAGACGCCCGAAAGATTGAAATCCGTTAGGCTTGAAGTATCGGGGTAATTTCTAGCGAGCGGCTGGATGCCGCTCGTGCCCTTGAACACAAGCGCGTCAAGACTTTTTTCAATCATGCCGGCATTCAGAACGACGCATAAGTCCTTGGTGACTCCGTAGTTGAGGCCAACGATCTGGGTTCGGACAGCAATGTTCTGAGGAATAATCCGAACCGGTTGCCGCGGATTGAGAAAAAAGGGAACCGTCGAGACAATATATTCATTCCAAACGGTCCGCGTCCCCATCTTCATACCCGACAGATTGGAGAAGGTCGGCGTGATTGAGAGAACGAGTTTTCCTGGCGCCGGAATGTCAAGACCAAAAACGCCGATCGGCCCGGGAGGCGGAGCTGGCGGCGGCAGTGCGCTGGCAAGGGGCGGCGGTGGCGGCGCGTTTAGCTTGCTCGCCGCTACATTGGCCTTCAACGGCGATCCCGTCGTTCGTGCGGCGGCCGCCCGAGGTCCCGACTTTTTCGAAATCTCTCCCGCTTGCGCGCTTAAAGCGTGCAGCAAAAGAAAGATCGCTCCTAAGAGAGTCGAAGCGAAAATTTGCCCATGTCTCTGATGATGCCTCGTTTCCATGTCACCCTGCCATTCGCGCTTCGCTAGCGCAATCGCGGGAGCCAAATACAAAAAAGCCGCTGCCCAACCCCTCTCGCATGAGTCGCGAGATGGCTGGAACAGCGGCGTTGCTGCGTCTGACCCGTCGTTGAGTCGACCACGCATCGCGTGGTTTGCGACAGGAATTGCAAGTATCAGGCCACGGCGTCGCGATGGAGGAAATGGCTTCAGTTCAACGAGAAAGATCAGACCGATGTCGATTTCCGCGACATTTTGCGCTCAAAATCTAAGCGCTGCTCTGTCCAAGCATTGGGCAGAATGTCCGCCATCGGATCTTCAGGGATCGGACAGTTTTGGCTTGGAGCACGAGGCCGCTCATCCGAGCATACGACGATCAGCGGACAACCGGATCCTTCGCGGCGATCGGAAATGCGCCGATATAGGTCTCCATGGCGTCTGCGTCGAAGGCAGGGCCGGCGAAGGCCGAAATGTGGGCGGGCGGGACCCCCGGGTTGGGTCCGATCTCCCGATCGAAAAAAGCTGGATTGAATACGCCTTCAGCAATGCGCTGGGCCTCGGCTGACGTACGCGCCTGGCCCCAACGTGCCATCTGGGCGAAAAGCCATGCGGCCTGATAAGGATCGGGACGTCCCGAAATTCGGTCGCCAAAAATCAGGTAATCTTTATTCGCCGTCGAAGCGGTCGCGCACCAGCGCCCGTCGAGGATGTGGTGAAGCGTCTTCGCGTCGATGCCGACACGGTCCGAACGGGCCAGGATCGCTGCGACTTCGGCCCGATTGTCTGGCGCTGCGACGAAATCGGCGGCCTTCAGGCAGGCGCGGATCAGCGCCGAGACCAGCCAGGGGTCCCTATCCGCAGTGCTTTCGCGTATCGCCAGCGTCTTTTCGGGAGCTGGGTTAAAAATCGCACATCCAGGGTGCAGAACCACGCCTTTGGCGGTCTCAGCCGCAACGGCGTTCCAGGGCGCTCCGACGCAAAAGCCGTCGATCTGCCCGTTGGCGAGGTTTTCGGCCATGAAGGGCGGCGGCAGCACGACAAGACGCAAATCCTTGTCAGGGTCGATGCCGCCTTGAGCCATCCAATAGCGCAACTGGTAATTATGCACGGAAAACGGGAAGGTCATTGCGAAGGTCAACGGCTCGGCGCCGCGTTTTTCGTCTTCGCTGACGACTGCGCGCAGCGCGCGGGCGCTGATCAAGGGATCGGCGATGTCGCCATCCGCGGCCCCGAGCAGACGGGCGTTAAGCGACGGGGAGACAGTGATGGCGTTGCCGTTCGTCGCCAAATTAAGCGTCGCGATAAGCCGAACCTTAACCTGCCTGAGACCGAGGGTTGCCGCGATGGACATCGGCGAGAGAAGATGGGCAGCGTCATAATGGCCGATCGCGAGACGATCGCGTATGTTGGACCAGGAGACCTCGCGCACCAACGTCACATCGAGGCCCTCAGCGGCGGCGAAACCTTTATCGACGGCGACAAAGACGATCGCGGCGTCGACGAGCGGCATGAACCCAATTCTAACGGGACGGAGCGACGTCATTTGAGCAACTCGGATGCGGTGATGACGGACTGAGCGATCTCTGCGATTTTCTTGCTCTCGCGCATGGCGACCTTGCGCAGCAGCCGATAGGCTTCTTCTTCCGACAGATTCTTCGTCTTCATAAGGATGCCCTTGGCTCGATCGATGGTTTTGCGCTCCTGAAGGTCCGATTTGGCGCGCGATAGTTCGCTTTGAAGCTTGGCGAATGCGTTGAAGCGGGACACGCAAAGATCAACAATCGACTTGATCCGTTCTTTCTTCAGCCCATCGACGATATAGGCCGACACGCCAGCGTCGACGGACGCCTGTATCGAGGCGGCGTCCGCTTGATCGACAAACATAGCGACCGGCCGCCGGACAGCGCGACTAACCTGGAACATCTGCTCCAGCTCGTCGCGAGAGGGGCTTTCGAGATTGATGAGAATGACTTCGGGGTCGATGGCGTAAATGCGTTTTAGGAGATTTTGCTTCTCGAAGATGCGCTCGACATTTTTGAAGCCTGCCTCTCGTAAACCCTCTTCAAGGATTGCGGCGCGGATCGCGCTTTCATCAACAATAACGATTTTCACGAGTTTACGCTCGAGCTACGGATTTGGCATTCTGCATTGCAAGAAGTGAGCCGTTGGCCTACCGCTTGAACATGACAGGAATGTTAAGCTTCTGTTTAGATGCGCAAAGGAAGCATGCTTGCTTCCTGCCGCGTGATTCCCTCCGACGGCCCAACTCTTCTTACGCCTCGATCTCTCTCTCATCGGACGGTTCTTCCTCACTTTCTGTTGCGCCCTTGATCGACTGGGGTAGAGACCATAGCTTGGCCGCGTGCAAAGAAAATCGGTTTGGCCCTCGGGCAGGGCATTCGTATTTTAGACGCCAAGCAATCCGGCAGCCACTGGCTGATTTCGGCGACGGCCATCGGGTCTGGTGTCTGTCCAGACTGCGGGAAACGCTCGACGCGCCGATACGGCTGGCATGAGCGCCATCTCCAGGATCTGCCGGCGCAAGGCGCCCCTGTCGCTGTAAAGCTTCGCCTCCAGCGCTGGCAATGTCGAAACGAAAGCTGCGAGCGTAAGACGTTCACCGCGCAACTGGCCGAGGTCGCGGCGCCTCGAGCGCGCCGCACCGAGCGGGCGACCGAAATCATTTATCTTCTCGGCCATGGCGTGGGCGGGCGTCCGGGAGAGCGCCTGATCAAGCGAATTGGCATGCCGACCAGCGATGACACGATCCTGCGCTGTCTCAAACGACGGGTAAAGGCGCGCGGCTCGGAGGAGACGGCGCGCGTCGTAGGCGTCGATGATTGGGCTTGGCGCAAGGGCTCGACTTACGCGACCATCATCGTGGACTTGGAGCGCCGGGAGGTGCTCGATCTATTTCCCGAGCGCGCCGCAGGCATGACCGCGGAGTGGCTCAAGCGGCATCCCAGCGTCGAGATCATCAGCCGCGATCGCTGCGGTTCGTTCGCCCAAGGGGCCCACGAAGGCGCGCCGCAGGCGCGGCAAATCGCCGACCGCTTTCATATCCTCCAGAACCTACGGGAGGCGGTTCAGGCGCAACTGGGCCGTGCGGCAGGGTTTTCCGCACGTCCATTGTTGCCGGCGGACGGCGAAGAGGTTGCCAGCGTGCGGGATAAGCACGGCGGCGCTGAGCATCGCCGTCTCACCAGAGTGGCGAACGAGCGTTCAAGGCAAGCGGTTTTCGATCAGGTTCGGGCGCTCCACAAGGAGGGTCGAAATGTGATGGACATCGCGCGACAGACGGGGTTCGATCGCCGCACGGTCGCGAAATGGATCCGAGCCGAAGCGCCTCCCAAGCGGAGCGCTGTAGCGCCAAAGATGACATCCCCTCGGCATTTCGAAGATTATTTATCACGCCGCTGGTCGGAAGGTTGCGTGCGCGGTCGTCGCCTGTTCCAGGAAATCAAAGCGCGCGGTTACACTGGCAGTTTCTCAAATCTCGAACGGCTGCTGGCGAAATGGCGCAATCCGAAACGCAAAACTGCAAGGACCGCACCGATTGTCCCAAGGCCGCAGCCACTGGATCCGGCGACCGGACGTTCGATTTCGCCGATCATCGCCGCCGCGCTTTGCATCAAGCCGCGTGGGCTGTTGACCGTCAATCAAGCTGCAAAAGTCGATGCCATGAAAAAGGACTGGCCAGAGTTCGCGGCGATGCGTCGGCTCGCCATGCGATTCAGGGGCCTGTTCAAAAGCAAGAGCGCCAGCAAGCTTGGCGCTTGGCTGAGAGACGCCCAGAAATCGGGCTTGTACGCGATGCAACGTTTCGCTCGCACGGCGCAGAGAGACATCGACGCGGTGAGAAATGCGATCACTGAGCCGTGGAGCAACGGCCAGACGGAAGGACAAATCAATCGTTTGAAGGCGCTCAAACGAACGATGTATGGCCGAGCGGGGCCAGAACTCCTCCGTGCGCGCTTGCTTCCTGCGTAGCGGCCACTGCAACAGAAAGTGAGGAAGACCCGGCAATCTGCCACAGGCGAGCTTGAACGCGGGATCGACACGCAGGCTGTCCAGATCGTCGGCGTCCTCGTAGCCGCAGGCGATGGCGAAGGCGCGCGCGCGGATCATGTCGGCGAGCGTGTGCGTGATCCGGGACGGATCGCGCCGATCCGGAAATGCGCGGGCAAGCCTATCGGCGATCCCCAGACGGCACAGTGAGTGAAGTTTGGCTTCACGCTCCCGATCCAATGCGGAAACATCTGAGGTAAGCTTCGTTCCCGGAAGCATTGTACTTGACGCCAAAAAAACGCCAATAGCGATTCATTTCTCGGTTACGCTTCCGCCAGACCCCGCGATCAAAACATGCGTCCTCATATACGGAGCGGGGCAATCTGCGGCGCTTCCATTTGCGTGTGCGTAAAACCGCGCCCTTTGAACGGGGTTCCGGCTTGCCGGATGCCGCACCGCTAGGAATGATGCCCCCGGATCACGCGGCCCTCGAAGTTGCGCTGCAAGACTTTGGCGTCGGATCCGATTCGATGGGGACACAAAAGCATAGCGAACGCCTCTTGGCCCCAAATAGCCCGAATAAACAATTCCTGGCATGATGTCGTAGGTGTCGAGAAAATGCGGCTGGTTGAAAGAGAAAGGCTCGTCGCATAATTGCTCGGCTATGGGAGACGCCGAACGCGGGCAAGGTCAAATGGCCATTGTTCGGTTGCAATATATCACATGCGAACAATGGCCGCGTTCACGTATCGTCTTTAGACGCTCAGTTGGCAGTCGTGACCGTAGTCGTAATGCCCCAGTTGAGGTGGTAGTTTACGCCCGCGCGGACGACGTGCCCGTTGAAGGGCGCCTGGTAAGCGACGCTAGAGAGCTGCCCTTTCGAGGAAGTATAATATAAGGGTAGCCCAGCCTTCGCCGTGTTGGCGACGCCGAGGTCCCAGTGGAGGTATTCAGCTTTGAGGCTCCATTTCAGGAGGAACAGCCACTCGACACCCGCTCCAGCCGCCCATCCTGGACTCATGTCGGCATACCCGAGCCAACTGCCCCCCAAGTTGAGGACCGGTTTAAGAAGCGGGCTGAAATAGGTCGCGTTGAGATCAGTCTCGCCGAAGGCGAACCCCCCTGTTCCATAAAGCAGCGTGGTCGGCGTCACGAGATAACCCACGCGAGCGCGCACTGTGCCGAGATTGCGCTGGTCGCGCCCCGCCTGAAGAAAGGTGGCGGGAGCCCCCTGCCATGAAGTGCTACTGTGGATGCCGACCGCAGTCCCTTGGAGGTCCGCTTCTAGGCCGGCAACCATCTTTTCCTGGAACTGATAATTGTAGCCGATTTGACCACCGCCGAGGACGCCTCTGCTATTCAGGTTGATGCTGGAGGGCAGAGCCCCGGACTGCCAGAGCGAAACAAATCCGCCAGAGCCTACATAACTGAAGTTGGTGTCGGTGTCGCCAGCCCAAATAGAGCCGGCGTTCACGCCGAAGTAGAGGCCAGCCCAGGAGGCAACCGGCACCAACGTGGCGGCAAGGCTCGTGTTCTTAAACACAGGCGATGCGGAAGCAACCATTTTCGCCTGCGGGTCGCCGATCTTCCAACGCAGCGCCATACCTGCCTGCCAGTTCTTGGAGAGCTGCGGACCGTTAAGGTTCTGGTAAACCGGCACGCCCCCTTCGACGCCGATCGTAAAGCCTGGCGCGCCGAAGAGCTTTCCGTCAATGTCCGCGCCGGCGTACATTTCGATTCTCTTGCCGCCGTAAAAATTCGGGTTCGCGCTCTGAAGCTTGCCTGGCATCAGCCAATCTGCTCCGGCGATCGGGCTCTGAATATTAAAGTTGGCGCGGATTGTCGTCGTGAACCCAGGAAACCAAGTGTAACCGCCCCAGGCGTTCACCTCCTGATAATTGCCCCACATGTATCCTTGTGGATTGTAAGTAAGAGGAAGCCGGGCTCGATAGGAGAGGCCCCACGACCATGGCGCAATTCTCCCCGCATACATGACGCCCGGCAGCACGTCATACGTGCCCGTTCCTGATTGCATGCCATAGAAGGCCCGGCCGATAGTGTAACCGCCGCCGGTTTGCAACAGCGCGCCACCCAGATTGTGATTGCTTCCTGTTGGAAAGGACACCCCCAGATTAAGCTTTATTCGATGGATCGGATCCTCGTAAGCACGCCAAATGAGCGCAGCTGACGAATCCTGAAGGCTATCCGTCCCCGGAAAACTCATCCCACGCGGTATAAGGTTGGATTCTCCATAGAAGGTCATGAGGTCGGAGTGCTTCTCAACCATGCCCGTGGCGAGCACGATGGATAAGTTTTTTGCGATACCGTAGGCGAGCGTGACAGTCTGCGCCTGGGTGAACTGATTTTGCGGAACAATACGCACGTTCGACGCCAAAGGGCTCCAAAACCACGGAGTCGTCGACACAATATATTGGGAGGAGACCCCTTTTGTGCCTATGAGCGAATGGGAATTATTGGCAAATGTGGGAATAACGGAAAGCGTCGCCTTTCCCGGTTCCGGCATGTTGTCGCCGAATACGGAAAGCGGGGGTGGCGGGGGCGGCGTTTCCGGCTCCTCCTGTGGACCGAAAGACGGCACGACCAAAGCGTCTTCCGCTTGTGCCGGCACAAAAGCTGCATTCAATCCACTCAGGCTGAGAGCGGCGCAGAGCGTCTGAGCTGTTCTTTTTCGCATTTACGTTCCAGAGTTTTACAACGAGCCGACCGTCCTATGGCGGGGAGAGTCGGCTGAATTTTTGGGGGTCGTAATTCGGCATCTGCGTTTGGTTTTACGTCGATTCCACCGGCTAGATGCCTCCGCCGAAATCCAGCTATATATCTACACTATATAACGCTAACGTGTGGCTGTTAAAGCCATTACAAATCAATTTGCTGATAGTGTGGCTGAATTACAACACCTGCAACCTTAAATAAGCATGCTGCCGTTTCTTATGCCAACATGACAAACAACAAACTGGCGGATCGAAGGTGAAATATAGATAAAGTCCTTCTCAGTGGCTCGATACGTACAGTAACGTCTGGTCATATCGTGGTCGTAAAAATAAAAGGTTCCGAGCCTTATGGGAAACCATTACAGTTGTAGTTTGGTGTGGGAACGCTTTGCCTGGGCCTGGTGGGCTCGTCTCCAAAGCGACCAAGCTATGACAAACTCAGGTCGAATGCGTTTTCTGGCCAGGCGCGTCGCCAGGCGACGAATTTCTTGCATTGACCAATGGATCAGTGAATCTTCGAGGAGGAACGACGCGCCAGGATCTTTGTGCTGCGAATTGTTTTTGGGGGCGACGTAACGGCGTTGGCGTGAGCCCGGATCGCGGCCTTCATGGCGAAGGCCAGCATGACGCGCGAAGCATGACGACACCATCCGTGCCAGGAACGCGTCTCGTTGTTATCGAGGCCGAGTTCGTTCTTCGCGGTTTCGAAGCTATCTTCGATAGCCCAACGACGCCCTTCGATTTTCACCAATCTTTCGATTGAGTGCGTATTGAACGAACGTAAGCGGTGCGACTGGGACACGTCGATCGGTTGTGGATGGCGTCACCTGTACAGTTGACCAGCGATGAGAGGAGTGGCGTTGTGGCTCATGAGGAGCGACGCCGATGATGATCGAGGACCAGCTTCGCGAGCGGCTAAAGAAGGTCGAGGCGCTGTATTTCGGCTCGACGAGCGCGGGCGAGCGCGAGGCGGCCGGCGCAGCGGCCGATCGGTTGAGAGCAAAGCTCGATGAGGCGGCGCGCAGCGATCCTCCCGTCGAGATGAAGTTCACCCTGCCGGACGAATGGTCGGTGCGTTTGTTCGTCGCTCTGTGCCGACGCTACGGCGTGCGTCCCTTTCGCTATCCGCGGCAACGCCGCACGACGATCATGGTGAGAGCGCCGCGGCGCTTTTTCGACACCGTCGTATGGCGGCAATTTTCCGACCTGCACACGGACCTTTGGATCTATTTCGAGCAGACGACGGAGCGGCTGATCAAAGAGTCGATCTGTTCGGACACGAGGGACGCGGAAACGGCCAGCGAGCCGAACCTGTTGCGTTGACGGCGGATCAAGCCGATTTGCCTTGTTCACGCGCAGCTTTCCAGTTCCACGCCAGAAGCTCGGCGAGCTGGTTGTTGGTCGTCGCGCCGGAGACCATGCGCTCCAGCACATCTGCGAGCCACGTCTCCGGATCGACGCCATTGAGCTTCGCCGTCTGAATCAGCGAAGAGAGGATCGCCCATGTTTCTGCGCCGCCATTGTCGCCGGCGAAAAGTGAGTTGCGTTTGCCGATAGCGATCGAGCGAATAGGGCGCTCAACGATGTTGGTGTCCGGCTCGATGCGGCCGTCACCGAGAAAGCGCGTCAGTCCGCTCCAATGAGCGAGCGTATAGTTGATCGCCTTGGTCAGCGGCGAGATTTGCGACAGTCCATCGCGCACGGCGACCAAGCGGGCGTGTAGCGCCTCCATGATTGGCTTTGTCTCCACCTGCCGGATAGCGCGCCGCTCGTCGGCGCTTTTGCCGCGAATGCGCTTCTCGATCGCATAGACCATTGCGATCGTCTCGATGACCTCTTTGGCGAATGGCGAGTTCGTCGTCTTGAACACCGCGACGAACTTGCGACGTGCGTGAGTGAGGCAGAAGGCGAGCGTGATGCAGCTCTCGGCGCGCTGGTCTTTAACCAGAGCCTTGTAGGCGGCGTAGCCGTCAACCTGCAAGATCCCTGTAAAGCTGGAAAGCTGCGATGCGATCTCCTTCTTGCTGCGGCCTCCAGCGAACACATAGGCGACGGCAGGCGGAGCAGGTCCCGCCCACGGGCGGTCGTCGGTCGCATGCGCCCAGAACTGTCGGAGCTTCACATGCCCGGGCGCCAGCACAGGCATCGGCGTCTCGTCGCAGAAGAGCCGCGGACAGCGATGCATCACCGCCAATGGCAGATCATAGAGCCCTTCAGCATCCAGGCCGTCCCCTTCATCCAGCGCGCCAGCGTCTGCCGATCGACAACGACGCCCTGGCCGGCAAGGATGGCGGTCTGACGGTAGAGGGTCGACAACCAGCCGTATTTGGCGACGGCAATATGGGCGACGAGCGCCGTCGAGACCATGCCGCCTTCGATCAATTGCGCCGGCGCTGGCGCCTGCACGACTGCGCTTTCACAAGCTCGGCAAGCATATTTGGGCCGGATCGTGCGCAAGACACGCAGCACGGCCGGAACGCGGTCGAGCGCCTCGCTCACATCCTCTCCGATGCGATGCATTTTTCCTTTGCAGCAGGGACACAGCGTCGTCGCCGGCTCGATCACGCGCTCGCAGCGGGGGAGATGCTCGGGCAGCTTCCCGATATTGCGTTCGGCCTTTTTGCGCGGTGTTTTGCTGGCTGGCTCGCCTGGCGGAACGTCGTCGTTCCCCGCCGCCGTCTTCCGCGTCTCCTCGGCGCGACCCTCCAAAAGGTCGAGCGCGAGTTGCTCTGAGCCCAGCCCGGCAAAGCGCTCGGAGCGCGCGCCAAAAATCAGCGCTTTCAGCGTCACGATCGTTGTCCGCAGCGTCTCGTTTTCCGCTTCGAGCGCGAGCGCCAACTCCGTCAGCAGAGCCGGATCCGATGGAAGGAGCGTGGAGCGAAGCGCCATGATATGAATGTACCATCGCGCCCGCGGAAGCTCCAGCTAATGCAGCTATGTCACGCCGTTTTATTCGGCTTCGTCACCGCCTTCGGCACGATGCGCGCCCATTCCGACAAGCCGTCGAACAACATCGCGAACTGCGTCGGCGTCAGAGCGATTACGCCGTCCTGTACCGGCGGCCAAGCGAAGTCGCTGTTCTCCAGCCACTTGGTCGCCAGCACTGTTCCCGAGCCGTCGAAGAGGAGGAGCTTCAAACGATCCTTGCGCTTGGCGCGGAAGACATAGACATCGCCGCAGTAAGGATTGCACTTCAAATCTTCCGCCACGAGCGCGACGAGACCGTGCACACCCTTACGGAAATCGACTGGCCGCGTCGATACAAACACGCGTCGCTGCGCGCCGATGGAGATCATCGCGAGCGACGCAGCGCCGAAATCACTGCATCGACCGTCGCGCCGTCCGCGCCCTTCGGGACACGGATCGTCGCATCCCCCATTGAAATCTCGATCGCGCAGGACGCGACTGAGGCCGCCTCGGTCTCCTCGTCAATCGCGGTGGCGCTGCCCCGTTGTCCCTCGTTAGCTCTCAAGCGCACCGCCGCGAACAGCGATACATGGTCCGGCGTCTTTAGCGCCTCCCGGGTCTGTCGGCGCCAGACCGTCAATAGTCCACGGCTCACGCCGTTGCGTCGAGCGACATCCGATATATTCGCGGTCGGCGCCAGGCTCTCGGCGACGATCCGGGCCTTCTCTGCCGACGTCCAACTGCGCCGACGCCGGCTCCCGGTGATCACCTCCACCCGCTGATAAGTTCTGCCTTCATACATGGCTTCAAGCATGGAATGATCCATCCGATCCTCCTCCGCTCCAAATCACACGAAGAGGATCGCTCGCCAATTAGAATTTTACGAGGTGTGCCGCTCGCACCGCTTACGAACGAACCCGCTACGCGGGAGCGGCGGCGAGACCGCTGAAGTGAAGCCTCCTGTCTGAGAGGATGTGATCGTCACATCGACCCCTCTCAGCACAGGAGCCCCGATGGCTACGACGAGCCCTCTTCGCCAACGCATGATCGAAGACATGACGATCCGCAACCTGTCGCAGGCGACGCAGCAATATACATCTACGCGGTGGCGAGATTCAGCCGCCATTTTAATTCATCCGCAGACCGACTCGGCACGGAGGAGGTCCGCGCCTACCAGCTGCATCTCGTCGCGCAGAAGCATTCTTGGGGGCACATAAACCAGGTCACCTGCGCCTTGCGGTTCTTCTATGGCGTGACCTTGGGGCAAAAGGACGCGATCGAGCGGATCGTCTTCGGCCGCGAGCCCGAGAAGCTCCCAGCGGTTCTGAACGCCGATGAAGTCGTGCGCTTCCTGGAAGCGGTCGAAGGATTTCGCAACCGGGTGGCGCTCGCGACTGCTTATGCGGCGGGATTGCGGGTCCGGGAAGTCACCCGTCTAAAGGTCGCCTCGATCGACAGCGCACGAATGCTGATCCACGTCGAAGTGGGCAAAGGCGGCAAGGAGTGATACGCGATGTTGTCGCCGCGCCTCCTTGACCAGCGTCGCACGATGGCCGCCATCGAGGCGTGCCGGACCGCGACGCTCGGTGGGCATGTCGAGCAGTGCGAGGACTGCGGCCAGCTCCGTGTCGCCTATAATAGCTGTCGCAACCGGCACTGCCCCAAGTGCCAGGGGCTCGCACGCGCGCAATGGCTTGCCGATCGTCGCGCCGAACTCCTGCCGGTTCCCCGAAAAGGCGATGATCCGCTGCATCATGGTCTTTGGCCGTCACTCCTCGGGGATTTCGCTCTTGCCCGCTTCGGCCTTGAGCACGAAGCTGTTGGCGACCGCGATCCTCTCGCCCGCTTTGAGACCCTTGGCGATTTCCACGGAATTCTCGTCGCCGTCGCCCAGTTCCACGACGCGCTTCTCGAAACCGTTTTTCACGCGCACGAAAACGGTCGGCTCGTTGTGGACGAGCTGAACGGCCGCGCGCGGAGCCAGGATTTTGACCGGGCTCTGCTCGAGGGTAATCTCGGCATTAAGCAGGACGCCAGGACGAAGCGCGAAATCTGGATTTTTGAAAGTCGCTAGAACATCGCCCGTGCGCGTCTCGGGCGTGATCATCGCATTGACGACCCGCACCCTCCCTTGAAAGCTGCGGCCGTCCGGCGCCTTCAAGACGACCGGCTGGCCCTCCCGCACGCTGGCGAGGTTCGCCACTGGCACGGCGAGATCGGCCTCAACCTCGGAGAGGTCAGCAAGAACATATAGCTGGCTTTCGCCCGTCACGGGCTGACCCAAACTCGCAAGACGTTCGATGACCCGCCCCTTGATGGGGGCGCGAATCTCCTTCTCACGCAGCCGCGCAATGGGCTGTGAGCCAAGAGCGGCGATCTCGCTTTCTGAGAGGTCCAGCGCCGCAAGCTTGCCACGGGCGAGATCGAGCCGCAGCCTCGCCTCGGTGAAGGTCGTCTTTGCCTTCAGGAAGAGTTGCTCGGCCGTAATCTTCTTCTCGAACAGGCCCTTCTCCCGCTGGAACAGCTGCGACTGCAAGTCAAAATTGGCCAGCGCCGCGAGATACTCGCTCTTGGCGTCGGCGACCTCGCGAGAGTCAATGACGGCGATGGTTTCGTTCTTCGCAACCTCCCCGCCGAGTTTCTTACGCATTTCGGCGATGACGCCCGAAACCTTGGCGGCGACGCGGGCGAGATGGTCTGGCTCTGGGTTGAGGGCCGCCGGCACGGTGAGGCGGCGCTTTATGAGGCCAGGGCCGACGGCAGCGATCCTGATCTTGGCGGCTGAAATTTGATCATCCGTCAGCTGAATGAGGCTTTCGGGCGTCTTTTGCTCGACAGGCTCGCTGACTTGCGTCTTCGTCGGAAAGATTGATCGCAGTGGCGCCCAAAGCTGCGGAAACCACGAAACCAGAAAGGCGGCTGCGAGGATCGCTGCAGCGAATAGAAGCCAGCGGGAGCGCAATTTAGCGCTGCTTCGCCGCGCCCGCTCGACAAGCGCGCCCCGGAGAGGCCCAAGCCCACGTTCGTTGCTATCCACCTCGGCAGCTCCCAACTGCGCTTAAATCCGAACCGAAGACCACCCCGGCCGGCGCCTGGAGAGTCTTGTGTCTGGCGAACACGCTCAGCGCTGCCCCTCATATCAGCCCGAAGCTGTAGGCTGGCTATCTCCGACTGTTATCGATTTGACAGGCGCAGTACGGCATACTGAATTCATGGTCAGAATTGGGCGAAAAACCTGCAGCCGGGCGCTCTTCGCGCTTTCCATAGCCGTAACCAGCGGTGCCGCAATAGGCGGCGAATCAGGCAAGAAAGCTGACGATCATGACATTGCCCTTGGAGCTCTTGCTCGCCAGGAGATCCTGCCTTTGGAGACGGTTCTGTCTCGAGTCCGCAAGACTATCTCTGGCGATGTCGTCGGCATTGAGCTCGCGCAAAACGACGGCGTCTGGGTGTATGAACTCAAGGTAATCGGGCCCGGGAATAACATGGTCGAAGCGTTCATCGATGCGCGAACAGCCGAAGTCATCGAGACCAGAGGCAAATAATGCGCGTTTTACTCATAGAAGACGACGAGCGCATCGCTCGCAACGTCCAGGAGGCGCTCACTGAAGCAGGTTATCTGGTGGACTGGGAAGGCGACGGTGAACAAGCTTGGTTCAAGGGCGACACCGAAGATTACTCTGCCGTCATTCTCGACCTCGGCTTACCCCGTCTCGACGGCCTCACCATCTTGAAAAGATGGCGCGCGAATGGCCGAGGGATGCCTATTCTGATCCTGACTTCGCGCGACACCTGGGCGGAACGGGTTGAGGGCATCAATTCTGGGGCCGATGACTATCTGCCAAAACCCTTCAAGATGGAAGAATTGCTGGCGCGGCTTCGCGCCATCGTGCGTCGGTCGGCCGGCCTGTCCACGTCGGTCATTACCGTCGGTCCGTTGAGCCTCGATACGCGCCAGATGCGGCTGACCCGCGATGGCGCCCCAGTCAACCTCACGCCACAGGAGTATCGACTGCTGAGCTATTTGATGCACCACTCCGGTCGCGTGGTTCCACATTCAGAATTGATGGAGCAACTGTTTCCTCACGATTACGATAAGAATAGCAACGCTATTGAAGTTTTGATCGGACGCGTCCGCAAAAAAATCGGGCTTAACTGCATCGAGACGCGCCGCGGCTTCGGTTACACGATTGGCGTGGACGGATGAGCGGCAAGTCTTTGCGTCTGCGCCTCTTGGTCGCGGCCGCGATATCCTTGATTATCGCCCTGCTTCTTGCTGGCGTTGGGCTTGTTGACGTGTTTGAACGTTATGTCGTTCGCCGCATCGGAGCAGAACTCGACACCTACGTTCGCCAACTCGCCGCGAATGTTTCTTTATCTTCGGATGGCGCGCTTAAGATTAATGGGAGGTTGGCGGATCCCCGCTTCGAGGCGCCATTAAGCGGTCTTTACTGGCAAGTGAGCGACGACGCCACGGGCGCTAAATCGCGGTCGCGCTCATTGTGGGACCACGCCATCGAACTCCCCGATGATCCGCTGAAGCCGGGCGCGGTTCACCGGCATGATTTGCCCGGGCCGAATGGCGAAACTCTTTTCGTCAGCGAGCGCGGCGTTATCTTTACCGTTGGCGAGGAGAAGCATCTTTTAAGGATCATCGCCGGCATAGATCGCAAGGAGATTATCGAGGCGCGACGCGAATTTGCCGGCGACGTCGCCCAGTCTCTGGCAATTCTGGCCGCGGTTCTCCTGGCGGCTGCATGGGGACAGATTGCGGTCGGCCTGAGACCTCTCGAAGCCGTCCGCCGTAGCGTCAACGCCGTTCGCTCCGGGGAACAAAAGTCGATTCGAGTCGATGGCCCAGAGGAGATCATGCCCCTCGTCGGCGAGGTCAATTCGCTGCTTGAAGCAAAGGCGAAGACCATCGAAGCCGCCAAGGCGCGCGCGGCCAACTTGGCGCATGCGCTCAAAACGCCGCTAACGGTGCTGGCGACGGATGCGGAACGTCTGGCCCGAAAGGGCGAGACAGAAATCGCAAGCGAACTTCATGATCTTGCCTTTGGCATGCGTCGCCAGATTGACCGTGAGCTTTCCAGGGCGCGTTTGCAATCGGCCGCGGCGACGGCCAGACAGTCGACCGGGGTGCGCGAGGTAATTGAGGGCGTCATCAGGACGCTGTCCCGCAGCCCCAAAGGGGCGACGGTATCTTGGAGAATCGAGCTCCCGAGCACTGCAAGAACCAGCGTCTCGGAGGAAGACGGGACCGAATTATTCGGCGCGCTCTTGGACAACGCCCTCAAATGGTCACGGTCCGAAATCCGCGTCGCCGAACTGGATGGAGACAGCCTCTGCATCCTTATCGAAGACGACGGCCCAGGCGTTTCAGCAGACCAACTGGCCAGACTTGGCCGGAGAGGCGTAAGGCTGGACGAAACCATCGAAGGTTCGGGACTCGGTCTCGCGATCGCTGCCGACATTCTCGAGGCCTACGGTGGCGAGATAAGGTTTGGAATGCGCGAGCCGCACGGGCTGCAAGTGGTTGTCGCCTTGCCAGCTGCCCGTCGCCGAGATTTGCATGCGCCCAAATGACGACAATTGGACGCAGCGGCTTGCGATTGCCCAGCGACCCGGCTGAGGGCAGAGAGAAGACAGGGATATTCCAATGGGATATCCCTCGATTTGAGGGCGCCAGCACCGATGGACAGGATCGTTGCGGGGGGAAGCGGCGCTCGAGGCGGCGACGGAACGCTTCCGTCCCATTGTGATGACGACCCTGTCGGCGATCTTTGGAGCTTTGCCGTTGGCGCTGGCGACGGGAATAGGCGCCGAGATGCGCCGACCTCTCGGCATTGCAATCGTTGGCGGCTTAGTGCCGCGTTTCATTGGCGCATCGCGGCTCCTCTCGTCACTCCTCCCAATCCGTCTCAGTGAGTGCGTCATCGTCCCAAGCGCTGGGCGTCTCGAACAGCCCGAGGGCATCGTCGAGGACGCCCTCGATCTCGTCATCGCTTTCGCTCCCGACGGCGCGAGCGGCGCCCAGCGCGTCGAGATCGGGCAGATCGCGCAGGCTGCCGAGCGCGAAGACTTCGAGGAAACGGGCGGTCGTCACCCAGGCGATCGGCGCCCCGGGCTGAGGAGCGCGCGGGCCGGGCGCGATGACGCCGAGGCTCTTCAACCGGCCGAGAATGTCGCGGCTGATGTCGTGGCCAGCGAGACGCGAGAGTTCGGCGCGGGTGACCGGCTGCTGATAAGCGATGGCCGAGAGCGCCAGCATTTCCAGTTTGGTGAAAGACGGCGGCCCCGCATCCTTGGTCCCGGCCAGGGCCCGCAAGGTTTCGGCGTGGCGGGGTCGCGTTCGAAATTGCCAGCCGCCCGCGACGAAGATGATCTCGTAAGGCCGTGCTTTCAGCTCTTCATTGATATCGCCGATGAGCGCGTCGAGCCGGCACGCGTCGCCGATAAGTCCAGCGAGCGTCTCGCGGGAAACCGGCTTCGCCGACGCGAAGATCGCCGCCTCGGCGCGCAGCATCCACTCGCGCCAGCGCATCCCCTCCGGCAGGTCGGAGAGATCGCGATCAAGACGGGCGGCGTTGGCGCGGCTCATAGACCATAGATCCTGAAGGTGTCGCGCCCGCTGAGCTCGCGCGCGGCACCGAGCGCGACGAGGCGGTCGAACAGCCGCCGCGCGGCGCGATCCGACATTCTTACGCGGGCCACTGCGGCGGAAGGGGTGACGCCGTCATCCGCGAGGAGGAGATCGACGACGCGACGCGCGCCCTTCGCGCGCAAGACCGGCGCTACGGAAAGAAGCCTTTGCGCTCGCCGGGACAGGTCGACGGCGAGCGCATGCGCCTCGACGACCGCGAGGCCGTAAGCGCGCGCGACGGAGGCGGGCCAGTCGTCGTCCGTCGGTCGCGGACGGTGACCCCTCTCCCCTGCCCCACGCCGAAGCGACGGCTGCAGGATCGCAACGGCGAAGAGCGGAACTGGCCGCGTCCAGTCGAGACGGCGCGCTAACGCAAAATCGGCGACGACGAAGGCGAAAACTTCCGCGTCTATGGAGGGCGGACAGAGTTTCATCGCCGCGGCGCTAGCCCGTGCCGCCGCAGTGAGCGGATCGGGCGCCGAGGTCGCCACTTCCGCGAGCGCGCCGGCGTCGATCGCCTCATTTAGTCCAAGAAGCCCCGCCGTGCGCGAGGTCGCCGCATCGAGTCGCGCCGGCAGCGATGCATAGAGTCGAAACAGCCGGTGCAGTCGCCCAACAGGGCTGGTCTCGCCGCCGCCGGCAAGATGTTCGGCGTCGCGCAAGGCGGCCGCGTCCTCGCGCAGCCCGCAAAGCGCCGCGCAGGAATCGGCGGCGCGCAGCGCAAGGCGCTGGCGCAGGCAACCGGCATAGACCGGCTCGCCCCCGTCGGCGCCGCGCAGAATCTGGTCGAACAGCGCCAGGCCGGCGGCGGCGGAAAAGGCCGCGCCCGGATCGGGACCCTGGGTTCGTGCCCAGCGCGGAAGGGGTCGAATGTCAAAGGCTTGCGTTGCTTGCTCCGCCCCGGTGCGGCGCGCGCGCGGCGGCCGCTTTGCGGCGGGAACGGGCGTGGACGCGGAGGTCGAATCAAGTGCGTGCATGCAAAGAATCCTACCGGACAGCGGCGCTTTGTCACGCAATTTCCGGCCCAATCCGCCGGGCTTGTCTTGTGGTTTCTATGTCCGATAATCTGCGCTTATCGGACATAGCGGCAAACCCCTGCTCTACGGGGCCGGACAGCGGCTTTTGGGCCGCCCGCAGCGCGCCCAGGCGTCGGATTTTTGGCGCCTGAGAGCGCGCCAGGCCGCCAAACACGATCTCTTGGGCGGCGACAACGAGGACGACATCGCCAAAGGCGACGAGGAGGACCGAAAGGCGCGCGGTGCGTCGAGCGGATGGGCGTCGGAGTTTGGCGCGAAAAAATTCGGAACCGCGTCGCGCTGTGGAGGCGACCACGACGGGCTGTGGCGATGAATGAAGGGGGCGCCGAGCGAAAGCCGGGCGCCCGGCGCGCCCAGGCGGCATGAAAAAACCCGCCGGAGACGGGCCTTGTCGGTCGGGGAGCGCGGCGTTGTCGGTGAGACGTGATGCCGGCCCGCCCGGATTGGGGCGGCTGGCGACGCGCCCCCTGGCGTGCTATGCTAGTATAGAACGATGCCCGTCAATCTCTCCATCAAGAACGCGCCGGACGACGTCGTCGAGCGGCTCCGCCGGCGCGCCGAGCGGCATCACCGCTCGCTCCAGGGCGAGCTGCTCGCCATCAGTGAGGACGCCGCGCGTCCGGAAACTGAGGCCCCGGGGGCGCCAACGGCCGCCGACCAGCAGGCCCCCTGCCCCGGCCGACCAAGCCTCGTCGACGACTTGCTCGCGGGTCCGGCCTGGGATGACGAATTGGCGGAGGCGGTCATGGCGCGCGCGCGAGCCGAGCCGCGGCGCGATTTTCTGATGTACCTCGTCGACACCAATGTCGTCTCCGAAGCCCGGCGCGGGTCGGCGCAGGCGCTTGCATGGCTACGAGCAGTCGAGCCGGGCGGCATTTATCTCAGCGCCCTCACCCTCGGCGAGGTCATGCGCGGCATTGCGCTCAAGCAGAAATTTGATCCCGTCGCCGACGTCTCACCGAGTGGCTGCGAAAGTTGCGCCACGACCATGGCGACCGCATTCTGCCAGTCACCGACCAGATCGCCGTTGAATGGGGGCGCGTCGCCGCCATTCGTCCCCGCGGAGACATTGACGGCCTGATCGCCGCGACCGCGATCGTTCACGACCTCATTCTTGTCACCCGCAACGTCAGAGATTTCGACGACACCGGGGTTTGGCGGCCAATCCCCGGGGAGACGCAGCCGTAAGGCCGATCCGGATCGGAGAGAGATTTATCGATGACCTAGCCGGAAAGGTGGTGCGGGGCGCCGTCCGGTTTCGGCTGATTCTCGCGCTGCTCCTATTTCTGCCCGGGCGCCTCGACTGGCCGCGAGGCTGGGCCTTCTGCGCGGCTGTTCTTTGCCGAGCGACTCGGCCCTCCCCTCTCTTTGCTGAAGAGCGATCGCGCTTTGCCCGCCCGGCGACTGGAGGCCGGTCCAAGCTCCGAAACGAAGCCCGCTCAAAAGCGGATCGCCTGGGGTTCGCGCCGCCGCCCTGGCGACTGCGATCGTATTCGGCCTGATCTTCTCCCGTGGCGGTCGCCGCGGGCTTCGCCTTGGGGATGAACGCGGCTCGGCCGGATTTGGTCATAGCCCCTTCCCCTGAATCGCCGCAAAAATGGGCGGTGCCAGGTCCGAACGGCTCAAGGACAAGGACGTCGAGCCGCTCGTTGGGCGGACAGCGCTCGCCGCAGGTGGGCGCGGGGGCCTGTCGGAGGAAGTGTGTCAGCGGACTTTTTTTGGGGGGCGCAGCCTGCGCGCGGGCTGGCAAGCTCCGCCCAGATCGACACGGGTTTTGCAGAGAAGCACCTCGGCCACGCCAGGGCCCAGATCCCCCCAGATATCAGAGGATGCGCGATAGGTTCCGGGTCAATATGACCAAAGCGACTCAGCTTTAGCCCCTCTGCGCGATGCGGTAGTGTCCGTTGTAATGAAATGCGAGAGGGGGACCTAATTGCGGACGCGAGTTGAGGCGCAGCTGGATCTCTTTAGCGGCGGAGGAATTGCCTCGGTGCAGGCGTCGAAGACAGGCACGGCTCCGACCGTCGTTAATCCCGCCGCGCTGAGCGACAATGAAATCCTGACGGGGATTCCGGACGCGGGCATCCCACTTGTGTTTGCGTTGATCGACGAGGCCGGGCGCCGAAAATTGCAGGATGCGGTCCCCGTCCTCGACAGGGTTTGCCGTCTTTTCACGGGGTTCGGGATCGAACGTGAGGTCCCGGAGCAGGCGGCATCGCTTCGCGCGCTCGCCTCCGTCGGCGGGCGTGAAGCTCAATTAGTCATGTCTCGATTGCTGGCCGACGGCGTCATTCAGGGGCCAACGCTGAGAATCGGGGCCCGCGCCTCGGCGGCCCTCAAATGCCGGCTGCCGGCGGAAACCGTCTTGTCCTTCCTGAGCTGCTCCGATCCAGAAATGCGGGCGACGGCCTGTGACCTGACGATTCCTCGAGCCGACATATTCGCCGTCCTGGTCGGTTTGCTGGCCGACCCCGACAGGAATGTGCGATCGTCCGCCGCATGCGCTCTTGGGCGCCACGGAAGACATGAAGCCCGAGATGTCCTGAAAAATCTGCTCCGCAGGGCGCCGACGCCTACCGTCGTCGAAGCGATCGCCCCGGTTGCCGATGAGGAATGTATCGTTCTTCTGGGCAGGCTCGCGAGAACCGGTGGGGGCCTGGCGAAGGCGGCGTTGGATGCGTTATCCGGCATCGACGATCCATTGGCGCTCAAGATTTCCGACGAACTTACCGAGCAAGAGGCTTGGACAGAGCATTATGACGCAAGAGGCTCTCTATGATCGCGATTGCTATGCCCGGGCCAATAAGCAGGCGGCGTTGCTGCGGGCAGGCAAGATCGGGACGCGCGTCGAAGGCAGAGAGGGCCGCTGCGCCGCCAGCGAGGGCGAGCGTCTGCGTTTCGTCGAGAAGAATGAGCGACGCAGAGCCGAAACGGCCGCGCACCTCTCGCCCATTCGCCGTTGAGCAAGGGATCAAGGGCATCATGGGCGTGAAAACTAATCCGGGAAGGCCACCCCCCTGCCCGCCGCGGGCTGGAGGACGGGCCCTGAGCCGCATGCGCGGCGTAGGGTTCGCTAGGCTCCGACCCGTTTTAGAATCGCGCCCGGCCGCGGACCGCCGTCTGGAAAGCGGCCGGCTGCAGCGGCGCGCAGGCCTTTGCGCCTGAAGAATATTCGGCACCGCTTCGGAATGCTAGGCTTCCGAGCTGACGCCCTGGGGCGGGCCGGGATGGGGCATTCTTTGCCGCGGCTGATAGCCTCTCAACCTTCCCCCTGTTTTGGCGCGACATATCCGTGCCTGGCCTTTTTTGTGCCTGGCTAAGGAGGCCGGCGCTGGCGGCGCGCGGATCGCCGAACCATCGCGCCTTGCGCTGCCCGCGGGCGCCGATGCGGCCCGTTCCCTCTTCAGAACGACGCCGCTGAAGAGGTCGGGGAGGATCTCGAGCCTATAGAAGCGGCGCATGGTGCGGGCCGGATCGATGCGAAGAAGGAGGATTTAAAAAACGCCAATCATCCAGAGATCTGCGGGGCGTATCCAAAGTTGCACGCGCGCAACTCGGTGCCAAGGCGTGGTTGGGCATACTAAGTTGCACGCGTGCAACTCAGGGGTGGCGGGGCTTCAAAAGCCGTTAGGCGTTATCCCAATAGAACATCGAGCTCTAGGCTTACGTATCGGCGCAAGCGCTTTGTTTCGCCGGGCATCCAAACGCCGTCCGCCGGCCGGATCCTTGCTCGCCCGGATACTCGCGGGTCGTGCTGCACGGGGGTGCGCGCCCAATGTAGATGCCGTTGCGGAGACGCGTGCGCCGCCAGGCGGATCAGCACGATCTTGCTTTGTCGAGATCGCTTCGTGATCCGCGCGACGCCCGACGGACAGCGCGGCGCGGGATAATCTCTACGTTGCAGCGCGTCCTGAACTTGGCGAGGACAATCCTTCCGACACCCGGCTAGGATCGCAGGATCGTCACGTCGCGCTGCTCCTCTTTCTGCCCCTCGGCGTTCCCGGGTCATTCGGTCAGACGATCGATCTTGCTATTGGCCTCGCTGATCTGGCGGTTGATCAGGGCGAGGCGGCGAGCGACGGCTTCGAGGTGGCCGGTTGTGGCACTCACTGTTGCAGCGGCGACGGGGGTAGACGGCGCCTTGAGCCGTAAACTTGGAAGCCCCGCTCCATCAAGCTTTCCGCGACGGGGGCGATGCGGAACCTCGATGGTGACCTATCACGGCCTCGAGCGCCGCGCCGGTGGGTTTGAGAATCCAGTCGGCGATCTCCTTACCTTCGCGGTCATGGGCGAAGGCGCATTCGCCGATCTTGGAGCCTTTGGCGCCCGACGCGCGAAGTGGTGCGTCTGCGTGGTCCAATCGACCTTGCGAGCCGCTATTATTATCATCAATGTCTAAGCCCCCCTCGTCACGGAGCCGCCGCGATGTCAGCCTTTCGCTGTAATTGCGCTCGAAGGCGCGGACTCCCGACGGGGCATCTATCGCGGCTGCCCGCCAGGGCACAGATCCCCCCAGGTGTTCAGGACACAGGGGGCGATTGGTCCCGCGCGCCGCGCCGCGTGGCGCCTCCAACCGTGCGCTACTCATCGTGAACCCTAGAAAGGGTACAGGGGGGCTTTGCTCGCGCGTAAGGACGCCTATTGATCATGGCATATTAGTTGTCGGCGTCTTGGGTCAAATCGCGAAAAACCCCGACCCCAAACGCCGGTTCTGGCCCATCGGCTGAAGCGCAGATGCACGACGCGCAAACCGCCGAAGCGCTCCGGCAGATCGCCGCCCGGGGGATGCCGGCGCGATACCGGTACAGCACCCCTCAACAAAAAAGCCGGCTGTCCTTTGCGGTCAGGCCTACGGTGTCTTCGCGCCCTGGGAAGCAAATCTGATGCAGCTTCCATCGATCATCGCGCAGAGCATGACAACGCGCAATAGGTCGGCCCGTCCGGCCGACCGCCTATGAATCACGCATCCTGGGAATCTGGAGGGTTATGTGAGGTCCGCGGCACGATGTTTGGCTTGTCCCGGAGCGGACCTCACATAAGCCGGATTGAACGAAGGCGCGGGTCGTTAGTCACTATGGGGAAAGCGCGTCTCGTCGTCGTTTGGCACAGGGCCGCGGCGGGCGCCGGCGCTTGTGGCGGGGGACGAGAACTCGGCGAGTGGGCGGGAAGCGATCGAGCAGGCCGGAGTTCGTGGCCGTCTGTCGCGGTATTGGCGTCATGTGGATGAAGATTTTCGCGCTCGCGGCGCGAGGCGGCGTCCCGTCGGCGTGTCGTACGACGAGCGAAACTGGGAGTTGCGCAGGGTTCCAAGCGGAGATGATGGCCGGGCTCATGACGTGTCGCATCGGAACGGGCGAGGCCTCGCGGGTGGAACGATGCCGATGCGGCGCATGCGTCCGCCGCAGTCAGGACATGGGAAGGCGGCGCCAATTGCGGCGGTCGATGAATGCTCGCAGGCGCGGACCTTCGGCTCGGCCGGATCCTCGGCGGCGGCGGCGAGCCGACGACAGAGCGCGAGCCGTTCCTCGCGGTCGCCCCTGGCCAGAAGGCCATAATGGCGGATGCGGTGAAAGCCGTCGGGGAGCACATGCAGCAGAAAGCGGCGAATGAACTCGTCGGGCGAGAGGCGCATGATCCGACGGCGCCCCTGGCGGCGGTAGTCCTTGTAAGAGAAAGCGACGCCATCGTCGCCGACTGCGACCAGCCTCGAATTGGCGATCGCTGCGCGGTGGGTATAGCGCGCGAGATAGGCGAGCACCTGCTCGGGACCGCCGAAAGGCGGCTTGGCGTAGACGATCCAATCTGTCTTGCGCAGCGCGACGATGCGCTCGGCGAAAGCGTGTGGTTCGCAGAGCGGCGCCAGCTCGCCGAAAAAGCACAGCTCGCCTTTGTCGAACGCCGCCTCCAAGGCGGCGAGGAACAATCGGCGGAACAAGCGCGCCAGCGCCTTCACCGGCAGAAAGAAGCCCGGCTTGCAAACGATCCAGCGCTCGCCGTCGAGCGAGACGCCGCCGCCGGGGACGACGCAATGGACATGGGGATGATGGGTGAGCGTCTGGCCCCAGGTGTGGAGAACCGCGAGCAGCCCAATCCTGGCGCCGAGGCGCTTCGGATTTGCGGCGAGCGTCATGGTCGCCTCGGCCGCGGCGCGCATCAGCGTGGCGTAGAGAAGCCTCTTGTTCTGGAAGGCGACCTCAGCCGCCGCCGGCGGCAGGGTGAAGACGAGGTGGAAATAAGGCGCCGGCAGCAACTCGGCCTTGCGCGCGTCGAGCCAGGCGGCCCGCGCCGCGCCTTGGCATTTTGGGCAATGCCGGTTGCGGCAGGAGTTGTAGGCGATGCGTCTCGCGCCGCAATCATCGCATTGCTCCATATGGCCGCCGAGCGCCGCCGTCCGGCACGTCGCGATCGCGCTCATGACGCGGCGCTCGCAGCGGCCGAGATGGCCGGCGTGATCGTGAAGATAGGCGCCGCCATGGCGCCGGAGGATGTCGGCGAGCTCGATCGCCGGCCTCTCCACGCCCGGTTACTCGGGCGGCGTCACCTCCAAGGAAAGGCAGTCCAAGGGGCTCTTCGTCCCGCTGATCAGATGCGTCGAGACCTGCGTGTAGCGCGCCGTCGTCGACAGATGCTCGTGGCCGAGCAGCACCTGGATGATGCGAATGTCGACGCCGCTCTCCAGGAGATGCGTCGCGAAGCTGTGCCGCAGGACGTGGACGCTCACCCTCTTGTCGATACCAGCCGCCGCACGCGCCGAACGGCAGGCGGCGTGCAGGACGGTCTGATCGATCGGCTTATCCTTGTCGCGACCGGGAAACAAAAAGCTCTCCGGCCGAGCCAGACGCCAATAGCTGCGCAGGATGCCGAGCAATTGCTCGGACAACATGACGTAGCGCTCCTTGCCGCCCTTGCCGCGCTCGATCCGAATGACCATGCGGTCGCTGTCGATGTCGGCCGCCTTCAGGCCGATCACCTCCGACACGCGCAGTCCCGCGGCATAGGCCGTGGTGAGCGCGACGCGGGCTTTGAGGCTCGAGACGGCTTCGAGAAAGCGGACCACTTCGTCCGCGCTCAGCACGGACGGGAGCTTGCGCGGCTCGCGGGCGTAGGCGATCCGCTCCGGGATCGTCTCGCAACCAAGCGTCACTCCGTAGAAAAAACGCAGCGCACAGACGATCTGATTGAGCGACGCCCAGGATATGCCCTTCGAGATCAAATGCACTTGGTAGGCGCGGACGTCCTCCAGGCCCAGGCGGTCAGGCGAACGCCCGAAATACCGGCTGAACTTCGCGACGGCGTGAATGTAGGATTGCTGGGTCGCCGGAGAAAGATTGCGGACCGTCATGTCCTCGATCATGCGACGACGCAGAGGGCTGATCTCGGCCATCTGGAAACCTCCTGTCTGAGGGTGGGTTGCAACGCCCAAATCCTCTCAGACAGGAGGCCAATCACGCGACCTCGCCCCTCCCGCCGCGATCAGCGGCTTCGTTCAATCTGGAAAGTTATATGAGGATCAATCCCTCGATTGATGGCTGGCCCGGTTCGAGTCAAATGTATAATTTTTACAAAGTAGGCCCAATATAAATCTTAGTTCAGCCTCGTTAATACTTCGTTAAGGAAAAATTTCTTGCCTGTATCGAAGAATCAGTTCTTACTCGCGATCAGCGCATTTTATTGCAAACAGCTCAAAATCCCGCAGGTGCAGGAAGTCAAATGCCAAAGACAAAGCCCCTCCGGCAAAGCGGCGATAACGACTTGCGAACGCTGATTAACGCGGACGCCGCCGACCTCTCTATGCGCTTACGGGCCCAGCAAATGCGGGACTTCCCGCCAGCAGCCCAAAAGACCCTTCGTCGGTTCTCGCCCTCGGAGGCCGCAAGATTCATAGGAATCCACGAGGGGTATTTGCGGCAACTCGTGGCGGAAGGGAAGGGGCCGCCGATACAGCCGAATAATCGGCGCACATATTCAATTGAAGATATCGAAGCGCTGCGATCAGATCTAGATCGAAGTGGGAAGGGGGCGCGCCGCTATGTGCCGCACCGCAGGGAAGGTGAGTCCCTTCAGGTCATCGCTGTAGTGAATTTCAAGGGGGGCAGCGGTAAGACCACGACAACAGCTCACCTGGCGGAGTTTCTGGCGTTCCATGGATATCGCGTATTGGCTGTGGATCTCGATCCACAGGCGAGCCTGTCGACTATGTTCGGTTTGCAGCCCGAACTAGACGTAGGTGAAAACGAGACGATCTACGGAGCTATAAGATACGATGCAGAACGGCGGTCAATGGCCGAGATCGTTCAATCTACCTACATCCCAAACCTTCACATCGTTCCGGGCCAGCTTGAGCTTATGGAGTTCGAACATGAAACCCCTAAATTTCTTGTCGAACATAGGAAATCGGGGCAGGTCTTCTTCGCACGTATTCAAGAAGCAATTGCCGAAGTTGAAGACATCTATGACGTGATTTTGATCGACTGCCCGCCGCAACTAGGTTTTCTGACACTTTCTGCGCTATGCGCTGCGACTGCGGTATTGATTACTGTTCATCCGCAGATGCTTGATGTTCTTTCCATGTCTCAATTTCTAAACATGACCGGCAGTCTACTTGACGTTGTTGTAAACGCCGGAGGGTCTACTGAATATGACTGGATGCGGTATCTTGTTACTCGTTATGAGCCGAGTGATGGGCCTCAAACAACGATGGTCGGCCTCATGCGATCGGTTTTCGGATCGCGCGTGCTAACGCATCCAATGGTGAAAAGCACTGCAATCGCCGACGCAGGGCTGACAAAGCAGACTCTCTATGAAGTCGAGCGTCAGCAGTTCACCCGCGGAACGTATGATCGCGCGATCGAAGCGCTCGATCTCGTTAATGGGGAGATTGAAAGCCTCATCAGGCAAGCGTGGGGGAGAAATTGATGGCTCGCAAGATCGATTTCAACGTCTCGGCGGCGGAATTGGAAAAAGCTGATTCGTCCCCTTCCTCTGAGGGAAAAGCATCGCGCCACCCGCTTCTCGCCCTTCAACGGACGATGAAACAGTCAAGCGCCCTTCGGGCCGTCTCGGAATCTCTCGATGGTTACAACGAGAAGGTTAAGCATGCGGAAGAGATCGAACAGTTGCTCACGGCGGGGCAGACGATTGTTGATCTCGATCCACACCTTGTAGACGCATCATTTGTCCGCGACCGCATGGAAGCCACAGAGGAGCAGAACGCTGCATTCCGGGAGATGATCAGGGAACATGGACAGGCTGTGCCCATTCTAGTTCGCCCCCATCCTGGCAATCCAAACCGGTTTGAGGTCGCGTTCGGTCATCGCCGGCTCCGAGCGGCGCGAGAGCTTGGCATCAAGGTGCGCGCAGTTGTCCGAAACCTGACCGATGACCAGTTGGTCATTGCGCAAGGTCAGGAAAATAGCGGTCGCACAGATCTCACCTTTATCGAGCGAGCTCGATTTGCTGCGCAACTAGAAGAGAGGAAGTTTCCACGCGAAACAATTCAATCGGCACTTGGCGTCGATAAGACCGTGCTCTCGCGCCTGATTAGCATTGCAATTCACATACCAGCCCCTCTTATCGACGCAATCGGACCAGCTCCGAGCTTCGGCCGAGTACGATGGCAGGAAATGAAGGAGCTGCTCGATCAAGGAGAAAACCGATTGCGAGCGCAGCAGGTGGTAACCGCCACCAGCTTCGCCAACCTCAGCTCCGATTCTCGCTTCGAGACTCTTTACAACAAGTTGCGCCCCAAAACGGTGCGCTCTCGCAAAGAAGCATGGAGTGCAAATGACGGTACGCGCGCCGCGTATATTCTGCGTTCGGGCAGGAAACTTTCGCTGACGTTCGACGAACGGGCGACGCCCCGGTTCGGAGATTTTGTCATGGAGAAGTTGCAGGGGCTCTATGACGAATACAAGGCGCTTAGCGACAAGGAAAACTAATCCTCTCGTAAGGTCCGCGCAGAGCGGTCCGTTACGAGGCCATATAGCCAAACTGGAGATAACCCGCAAAAGAAAAGGCCCCCGAAACGTCGCCGTCCCGGAAGCCTCTCTAAGTCTAGCAGCTAGAGATTCTCACTTCCGCGAATCACTGTCAAGAGTCTCGGCTCCGATTCGGAGAGCAGATTTCTTTTGCCTGAACGAAGGGCAAAGGAATGCAGACATATTCGTCGACGCCTTTTGGGCGGCGATCGCTGACGCTCGCCATGATGGCGAGCCAGGCGGCCGCGAAGGATTTTACCGAACGCCCCGGTGCACGGGAGACCGTCATCCATAAATGGCGGCTTTTCCGCGCGCTTACCGAGGCGAAGAACCCGCTTGGCGTCTCCGACCGGGCGCTTTCCGTCCTCCACGCGCTCCTGAGCTTTCATCAGGAGACGGCCCTGACTCTCGTTGGCGGTGAGCGGAAGGAAGGGCAGGGGGAGGAGCCCGCAGAAGGGATCATCGTCTTTCCATCCAACCGGGAGCTCTCCATCCGCGCCCATGGCATGGCTCCGGCGACCCTGCGCCGCCATCTCGCGGCCCTCGTGGACGCGGGGCTTATCATCCGTCGGGACTCCGCCAACGGCAAACGCTTCGCCCGGAGAGGGTCGTCTGGCGAGATCGCGGACGCCTTCGGCTTCGACCTCACCCCCCTCGTCATGCGCGCCTCGGAGATCGAGGCGCTCGCCGAGGAGGTGCGGGCCGAGAACCGGGCCATGGCCCTGCTGCGCGAGAGGATCACGCTCGCCCGCCGCGACATCGCCAAGATGATCGAGATGGCGCTGGAGGAGGGAATTCCCGGCCAGTGGGACGAGGCGCACATGCGCTACGCAGTCCTCACCGGGCGCTATGCGCGCAACCTGTCGCGCGCCGATCTGGAGGCGCTGGCGGGAGAAATCGCGGCGCTCGCGGCAGAAATCCGTAACTTATTGGAAATGCGTATAAAAGAAGAAAATATGAGCGGCAATGAGTCTCAAAACGAGCGCCACATACAGAATCAAACCACAAAAAATCCAGATCTTGAACCTCGCCTTCGAGAAGGCAGGGCGGCGGCGCCCGGGCTCGCGATCGTCGGAGCGGAAGCCCCAATCGACGGGCGGCGGGAAATTGAGGTTCCCGGACCGGCAGCGGTCAATCCGAAGTCGACTCCGCCGAGAGCTTTCCCTCTTGGCATGGTGCTCTCGGCCTGCCCCGATATCGTCGACTACGCCAAAGGCGGCAAGATCCACAATTGGCGGGATCTGACCGACGCCGCTGCCATCGTCCGGTCGGCGCTTGGCGTCTCGCCAGACGCATGGGCGAAGGCGCTCGAGGCGCTTGGCGAGCATGATGCCGCAATCGTCATCGCCGCCATCCTGCAGCGCGGCGATGAGATCCGCAGCGCCGGCGGCTATCTGCGCGCGCTGACCGAGAAGGCCAGGGCAGGGGAGTTTTCGCTCGGGCCCCTGCTCATGGCGCTGCTGCGCGGCAAGGCGCGCGGGAGGGGCTGCGAAAGGGCGGCGGGATGACGCGGCGGGGATTGTCGATCGCTTCAAGAAAACTACGAGCGAAGGCCAAGATAGCCGTAAGCTGCTTGATGCGCAGCTCGAGCGACGCCGTATCGGCTCGCCACATAGGCCGGCGGCATCCGCTTCCGTGTGTTAGGGCGGCGAGCGGTTCGTCATCATCGCGGCGCAACGCCGGACGTTGGCGATCGCGATTAGGCGCAGGGGGCGAAGCAACGCGGGAAGAAGCTAAGAGAATGGCTGAGACCTTAGGAGATTGGGATCCAGCCCTTTTACCTAAAACCAACAGCCAGGAGCTTTAGCGCGATAGACGCCAACCCGCAAATCCAAACGCATTTAGGACGACCGCCACCTTCCGTGATAGGTGAAGGCATCGACACGCGACAGCTCAGCCCTCACTCCCGATGCCGCCCTCGCTTGCCCCTGTTCTGACACCGCACGGAGTGCTGCGCCTTGAGGCGGCGGATGGCGACTTTTCTCTCGATGCCGCAGTCGCAAGGCGATTGACGGAGCGATTCGCGTTGGGCGATGGACACGGGCTTTTACAGCTCGGGATCGGGGAGGTCGGGACCCACCTGCCGCCGGCGCTCGCTTTTTGGCGTGCTTTTGCGATGCGATTTGTCGCGGCGCTCTGCGGGCGCCAGGAACCGGCGGGCCAAGCTGCGGCGATCCCTGCGCCACCACTGGACGAACTCGCCACGTTAGTCGACGAGGCGCCGCCCATGCAGGGCGGCGAATATTTGCGCCCCGCAGTTCTCGAAGCGCTCTGGCGGTCCATGCAGCAAGCGCTTGGCGTCGAACGCGTCGAAAGTGGCTTGCCGCTGCAAGATTTTCTCAAAAGCCGCGACAGCCGTTGGCGGCTCGTTGGTCGCGTGCATTTCAATCTGGCGGAAAATCGCAAGGATCCCAAATATCCGTTCGCTTTTATGGCGACCTATACGCCGTCGCTCGCGGCGCAGGGCGTCCTGCGTCATCTGCCGCTGGGGCAGGCGCTGCGCGAATACGCCAGCGCCGACGACCGGGAAAAGCTGCTGAAATTGCTCGAGCCGGTGAGCCGGGCAAGCGAATCCTGCAGATGGTTGCGCGAAATTGTCGACTCCGGAGAGATTTTCCATCCCCTGCGCTGGACGCCAAGAGACGCCACACGGCTTCTGACTGACGTCGAGACGCTTGAGGAAGCCGGCGTGATCGTGCGGATGCCGACGTCCTGGCGCATGAACCGTCCCAGCCGGCCCAGCATCGAGGCGACCGTGGGCTCGAACGCGCCATCGATGGTCGGCGTGCAATCCTTGCTGGATTTTAACGTCAGCGTCACCCTCGACGGCGAGGCGCTCACCGCCGAAGAGATCGATGGGCTACTTGCCGCGACCGACGGCCTGGCGCTGTTACGCGGCAGATGGGTCGAGGTCGATGCCGAAAGGCTGAAAACAACCCTGGATCAATTCAGCGCGGTCGAACGCAAAGCTAAGAGCGAGGGCCTGCCCTTCGCCCAGGCGATGCGTCTGCTGGCGGGCGCGGACGTCGGCGGCGAAACGCCTGCGACGGCGCCGGCGGCGCAGTGGGCGCATGTCGCGGCCGGCCCCTGGCTGGCCGAGACGCTGAAGCAGTGCCGCAGCCCTGAAGTGCTCGCGGCCGCCGATCCGGGCGATGCGCTGAAAGGGGAGCTTCGACATTACCAGCAGGTCGGCGTGCGGTGGCTCGCTTTTCTAACGCAGCTCGGCCTTGGTGGCTGCCTCGCCGACGACATGGGGCTTGGCAAGACCATTCAAATCCTCGCCCTGCTGCTGACGCTGCGGCAACGCGACGGAGCCGCGCCGTCGCTTCTGGTCGCCCCCGCCTCCCTTCTCGCCAACTGGGCGTTGGAAGCGGCCCGCTTCGCGCCGTCGCTGAAGCTGACAGTGGCGCACCCTTCCTTCATGCCGGCCGGCCGGCTGAAGGCGATGACGCCGCGGGACGTGGCTGGGGCAGATCTCATCGTGACGAGCTATGGCGCGTTGCTGCGTCTTGATTGGCTGGCGCAGACGCACTGGCGCTTGGCGCTGCTCGATGAAGCGCAAGCCATCAAAAACCCCAACGCCAAGCAGACCCGCGCCGTCAAGACGCTGAAAAGCGAGGGGCGCATCGCGCTCACTGGCACGCCGATCGAGAACAATTTGCGCGACTTGTGGTCGATTTTCGACTTCATCAATCCCGGGCTTCTGGGAGGCTCCAAGGCTTTCGCGAATTTCATAAAGCAGCTCTCCGCGCAGGAGCCTGTGTCCTACGCGCCCTTGCGCAAACTCGCCGCCCCCTACATCCTGCGCCGACTGAAGGCCGACAAAAGCGTCATCGCCGACCTGCCCGACAAGACGGAAGTGCAGGCCTTTTGCCCGCTCACGAAGAAGCAGGCGGGGCTTTACCAGGCCGCAGTCGTCGACCTGCAGGAGAGCCTGCGGCGCTCCTCAGATGACATCGCCAGGCGCGGGCTGGTGCTCGCCTTGCTCATGCGCCTCAAGCAGATCTGCAACCATCCGTCGCAATGGCTGGGCGACGGCGCCTATGATGACGCGGACAGCGGCAAATTCGCGCGGCTCGTCGAAATCGCCGAGGAGATAGCCAGTCGTCAGGAAAAGCTCCTGGTCTTCACCCAATTCAAGGAGATTATCTCTCCGCTCGAAACTCTGCTGAACGAGGTCTTCGGGCGACCAGGCCTCATCCTGCATGGGGCGACGGCAGTTGGAAAGCGCAAGGCGCTCGTCAAGACCTTTCAGGAAGATGAACGCGTTCCTTTCTTCATTCTATCGCTGAAGGCAGGCGGCGCGGGCCTGAACCTCACGGCGGCGTCACATGTGGTCCATTTCGACCGTTGGTGGAACCCGGCGGTCGAGAATCAGGCGACCGACCGGGCTTATCGCATTGGGCAGAAACGCAATGTTCTGGTGCACAAATTCGTCTGCCGTGGCACGATCGAGGAACGAATCGATCGGCTGATCGAGTCAAAACGTCAATTGGCGCAGGACTTCCTGGGCGGCTCCGGCGAAATCAATCTGACCGAAATGAAGGACGAGGAGTTGCTCGACCTCGTCAAACTCGATCTCAATGCTGCGCTCAAGGAGAGCTGAAATCATGGGCTTCTGGAGCTTTCGCCCCTACGTGCCGGTCGCCAAGCGGCGTGCGCAGGCGGCGCGTGAGATCGAGAAGTTGAGGAAAAAGCGTCCCGCCATCGCGCCGGTCCTTATCGAGGGCCGCAAGATCGCCCACAGCTTCTGGGGCAGGGCCTGGTGCGAAAATCTCGAGCGCTATTCCGATTTCGAAAGCAGATTGCCCCGCGGACGAAGCTATGTGCGCAACGGTCTGATTGTCGATCTGCAAATCGAGCGAGGGGCGCTGCGCGCCCTGGTGAGCGGCTCAGACCTCTACGAAGTGCAAATCGACATTGCCGTGGCGGCGCCTGCGCGCTGGAGGGCGATCTGCAAGGATTGCGCTGGATCCATCGGCTCGCTGGTGGAGCTCCTGCAGGGAAAGCTCTCAAAAAATGTAATGGAACGGGTGTGCCGCGAAGGTGATGGTCTGTTCCCGGCCCCGAGCGAGATCAAGATGTCCTGTTCCTGCCCAGATTGGGCTGACATGTGCAAGCATGTTGCGGCCACACTCTATGGCGTCGGTGCGCGCCTCGACGCGACGCCTGACCTCTTGTTCACCTTGCGGGGCGTCAATCGCGCCCAATTGATCGCAACCGCCAGCGCTGATCTTCCGACAACGGGAGAAGATGTCGCGAGCAATCGCCTCCTGTCAGACGATGACATCGGAGCGCTGTTTGGCATCGCCATGACGCCGCCCGCTGCTGGCCCACGAGCAACCCGCAAGAAACAAGCAGGTTCGGGGGTCGATTTCGGCAATCAACACGACCGGGCGGCCGGCATCGACACGGCCAAGAGATCCAGCCCTTCCTCCAAACGCGACAAGCAAGTGTCGGCGGGGCGGAGCAGAGCCGCGAAGAAGTCGGAGGCGGCCACGCCGGTTGCCCACAGTAAGAAGAAGACGGCTGCAAACGAACGCCCAAATAAGCCTGCCGAAAAAGACAGCCTTGGTCGATCAACTGGAAAGGCGGCGGATGATAGGACGTCAGCACCGGACACGCCGGCCGGGAAGCCACTCGTCAGATCGCGCCGCGGAGATGGAACGCCCCCTGGACGGACGAGGGCGGCGAAGTGGATAAGCGCAAAAGCGCGCAAAGCTCAACGGCGCACGTCGGGACGATAACCGTTTTCAGACGCGGCCCGTTCTACGTTCCTATGGGATCGCATTTCGACCGGAGAGCCAAGTGGAACTTGGCTTATCCGCCACCGTCTCAGCCCCACGTGTTGGCGTCGGTGAGGCGCCCGCACATCTGCTTGCTTCTCGGAGTCCCCGTTGTTGGCCCCGTAAGAGCGCACCAACGCACCAATAAGACAAATGTCAGCGACAGATTGCAGCGCAAAAGTAAAGCAGTGGCAGCGTGTCAGGTTTTGGCCGCGCGCCCGCAGGGTTAAACAGTAGCAGAGTTATGCAGGCGTTGTCTGGCAAGATACTTCCTTAGCCCTCGCTCGCCTCGCGGCATTGTCCAAGCGTGATTAAGCCTCATGAGCGGGCGAAGCAATGCCGCGAAGAACAGCGGAAAGGGTAAATTGACTGCAGCCTTCCAATCAAAGTCAACATGCGTGCCGCTCGCTGTCATGGCTATCACAGCTCGCCACTCGCCCTCGAAATCCCCAGTAATTTTGGCCTCGATCAATCGCGGGCGTTCTAACGCAGTCGCTTCGGCTATGAATTTGAACTCGTAGGGCAGAAAGCCTCTTACTCGCCCGAACCCGCGGTCGCCCAATGCAGGCTGATCTCCCCCTGCTAACTTTTTGCTTTCGAGAAAGACGCCCTTCCACCATAACGGCCAGTCCTCACCATGCGCGAGCGCAAGCCAGACTTCATCCGGACAAGCGCCAGGGAAATTCCAGCTTTCTCGAAAATGAAGTGAGCATCTAGCCACATTTTCCTCCCCATTGCTTGGGAAAGGCATGTCACCACCCAAGGTAACAATGGCACGAAGGTGCTGTTGTCAGGTTTCGAATGCGCCAAACTTCGACGGCTCCTCAAAAGACGGGTGGCCCCAAAAATCCACCGTCAGTCGTCGTCAAATTCTTCCAGCTCCTCGGCCGTCAATTTGCCCGCCTTACGGCGGCGCAAAAACTCCTCGGTGTCAAGGTAGTCTCGCACCTGCAATATCGCGCCAACCTCATCCTCTAGTCCGTCAAACTCGAAGCTGATCTTGTCCCGCTCAGTTCTAGTGAATGCCTTTAGAACTCTGTCGGCTGCAGTCTCGGCTTCCTCCAGCGTATCATACGGTCCTAGTGTGCAAACTTTGTCTTGAAACGTTATCGGCTGGCCATCGTCCTCGTCTTCTTTTCCTTCCTCGTCTTCCTCGCCCTCCGAATCTTCTCTTTCGTTATCGTCAGTCCCGTCCCGCTCGTGGACCTCGTTTTCGTCAGATGCGGATAAGTCTCGTTCAATGAGAACTTGGACGATGTGCTTCACTTGCTTCCCTTTTTTTTCGACCCGGTAAGTAATTTTATCGCGTGCCGGTCACGTGCCAGCTCGGTACCTCGAAGCGTATATCAGTCCACCTTTGCGGCAATCTCACCGGAACGAAAGATTGGGCGAGCTGCACGCAACGAAGTTCGCGTATGCCAAGCCGCGTGGTCACGGAGCGCTGCGCCGATGGTCGGGCAGAAGGGGGCCTGGCGGGGGGCCTCGTTGATCATGAGGTGAGGTGATCCGATCTGGCAACCCCGAGAAGGAAAGCATAACGAGGAAGTTGCCGTACGGCCGGCAGCGGGGCAAGGGCGGCGAAGCGGGCGTCGGCGGAAGCGAGACCGACGACGCCAACGCCGAGAAAGGAATGCGCCGGGGCGCTTGTGTGCCGATCCATATGCCCGCGGCTCATAGGCCGCGGCTGTCGCAACCCCCTTTAGCTCAGCCGTTGCCGTTACACATCATAACTGTCGCCGCCGCTATCGAACCCGTCTCCACCATAGCCGGCGTCCTGGCTCTGAGAGTCGTATTGGTCTTGGTAGCCATGCTGGATTTGCTCGCCGGGTGCGTTCGAGTCGGCGTCGCCGTAGTAGTTGTTGATGACCGTCTTATGCACCGGCTCGGCGCCCGCAAGGCTGCCCATCCCCCCAGCGCCGCCATGGAGCAGCCCCCGAATGGAGTCCGCGAGCAGTACGCCGCCGGCGACACCCGCCGCTGCGCCAAGCGCGCCTTTCAAGAAGCCGCCACCGGCGGAGGGGGCGGGCTGCGGTGGCGAAGCATAGCCGCCTTGTGGCGGGTAAGCGGGAGACGGCGCATAGCCGCGCTGAGCCCCCCAAGGCCCTCCTTGAGGCTGGTCAAAACCTGACGGCGAAGCCGGCCGCGGCGTGGGTGAAGCAGATGGAGTCGCCATGGCGGCGCCCCCGCCAAGCAAGCCGCCGAGGAAGCTGCCGGCACCCTTCTGCGCGGTTGCTTCCAGCTCTTTGAGCCGCGCCTCGAGCTGGCCGATGCGTTGGTTGGCCCCTTGCAGCGCCTGGTCTTGGACGATGATTGTTTGCGCCAGAAGATAAGGCGCGGCGGGCTGGGCGCGAATCTGCTCGTTGATAAACGTCTCCGCCTCCTTATCACGTGGTGAGGTTGAAGCCGCCTTTATGCGTTCGAAGAGGCCTGCGAGAAGTTTGCGTTCCTCAGGTAGCATGGGTATCTTCCGGTTCGAGGTTTGCCTGCCAATCCGGATTATTGATAGGTCGTGGCGCTACCAAGACCGTGGAAATTAATCTTTGTCCATACGGCCTGGAATGTTGCTCCGCTCGGACCGGCCCTGTTTCTATTTTTTGCCCTGTCCATTTGCGGGCGCTTTCGGCAAGCAAAGCAGCAGTACGGCGACCACTGGCGGCCGTGGTGAGGGCCATCGGATCCTAGATTTTCCGCGGACCCCCCATCTCCGTGAGTGATTACTAGACCAGATGTTCGCCTGAGATAGGGGCGACCCGTCTCACAATATGCAGGCTTACGAGGGTTACGCTGGCTGGGCCAGCGCCGAGCCTCATGCATAGGAGACGGGTCATGGACCAGCATATCATCTACGTCGGCCTGGATATGCACAAAGACACGATAGCGATTGCGCCCGCGGCAGGTGACATTCTGCTCTGCCGTAGCAAGGCCAGAGGCGATCTCCGGGTGAGACGGCCGAGATTGTGGTGGGGATTGAGAGAATGGTGGCTGAGAAGCCTTCCACGCGGTAGATTGCCGAGGCGGTGCGTGCCTTCGCTGGTGAGAGAGGGCTGCTCCGGCGTTGGCGCTCGTGTGGATGCCACCGGCCCCCGCGAAAGGGACGCCTGGTCTGCCTTCTACCGAACGACCAAGGGGAAACGCCGGCTGCAAGATCGCAACTCAGGCTGGCCACCTTCCACAGTTGCGGCGGAATGATCATAGATGCGCCCCGCGCCACCATAATGGCGCCGGGTGAACGCTTACGCTGAAGGAATGCAAGCTGACGATCCATCGCCCAGCGACACGGGAAGCCCATCCGAGGGCCAGCTATGGCGGTTGCGGGGCTTGGAGCGTGGAACGGCGGTTTGATTAAGGGTATGAAACCGCGTAGGTTACTCCCTTCAATAAAGGAGTTTTTTTTGTATGGGGATGGGCGAAAGAACATTCGAGAAGGATATGCGCATTATAGTGCTGCGAATAGCGGCAGAGTCTCCTAATGGAGAGGTAACAACCACTGAAGCAAAGGAACGCGCGCAAAAATACTTTTCGCCTACAGCAGGCGACCTAGAGCCAAATCCGTTAAGAGGTGGCGAGCCTATGTATTATCAGATAATCGGTAATGTGATAGCATCACACGAGGCTTCGTCTACCAATATTTATCACAATGGGTATGCTGAGCGGATAACAGACGGGGTGCGCATAACACAACAAGGCAGGCAGTATATTGCAAAAATCAACGATTAGGTGTAGCGGACCTTATAGCCAGGCTTAAGCCACTTCAATTCTGTTCTATTAGGCGCGTCTTTATCCCAAACAAACCACGCATAGGCGGTAGTCCCTGAGCCCTTCACCACGGCGTTGGCAGGGTAGAAGGTAATACGCTCGCTAAATACCCAGACACGGCTTGGAGGGTTAGAAGCAAAGATCGTGTTTGCACGGTTTGCCCCTTCAAGGAAGGCTAGGCGCAGCAGCAACGCGAATTTGCGCTGAGCCTTTTTCGTGCCGGCCGCAACGAACCCTTCGGCACTGTTATAAGGCGGGTTCGTTATGATATTAGGAGCGCGGCGTTCTGCGGTAAGGAAGTCAACCCCCGCCTCTCCGAAGCCTCGGCGATATAAGTCTGAGCTGATCACGCGGTTGCCGGGCAACGCGAGAACCTTCGACATAGCGCCATCGCCACAAGCGCATTCCCAAATGTCGCCGGCAAACTCCTCATTATCGATAAGAGCATGCGTCGCCCATGCCGGCGTAGGAAAGTAGTCAGGGCCGCACAAATCTGCCGAACGCTTCATCGTCGGTTTAAAGCCGCCATTCAAGTTATAAGTTGCATCCATCGAATCGCCTCCGAGTGAAGAAATATAAGTGAAGCAGTTGCTTAATAAAGCGTATCTAATCACAGGATACGTCGCGCACAAGCTCGTCATAGAGGCTTTGTCTGCGCTGTTGATAGGGGCACCCCTGAATGGCTCCGTCGCGCAAGAAGAAATCGCTGACGCTCCCCGGTCTCTCGCACAGGCGGGCCATTTCTAGCGCGGGGTGAGGACGATTGGCAGGTTCACCAAATCGTGAACCTGATCGCCGCTCTGGCCGGTTCCGCGCCTGGCTCGTACCTTGTTCCAAACTTTGGCGCGACTATTTCTTAGATTTGGGATTCCCGAGCCGACGTCCGCGCGGCGATTATTGACGTTCTCCAAGACAATGGGAACCGAGAGTGTCGGTGTCAGAACTGCGCGAGATATGGCGTCGAGGTTTCCATTCTGCATGTGCGCCGGCAAACTCCCAATTTCCCGAGGTGATTGGCAGCGGTAATATGGCTAGGCTCAGGGAATCCGCCGGGGCCGAGTTCATCGCCAAGACTGGAGGCGAGCCGGCACCGGCGGGAACTTAACAGGAGTGACCTCATATGCTGTTACGAATAATTCTCGCACTTCTTGCTTTTGATTGCTCGGCGCCACTTCCTCTTATTGCGCAGGAGAGCGCGGGAGAAGTTGTTGCCGCGCAAATCCGTAGCCAAGGGTATGTCTGTGATAAGCCGATAACCGCCGAACGGCTGTCCCAACAATCAAGACCAGAAGAGGCAGAGTGGCTCCTACAATGCAAAGATGCCGCCTATCGGGTCCGTCTTATTCCCCATATGGCCGCACTAGTCGAGGTCATCACAAAGCAGCGTTAGGGTTTCGAACTCTTGGTGTTCAGCCATAATGCGCCCACGTGATCCGATGCGTCCCCGTTCCTTTATCAGGTAGACCCCATCAAATGCCAGGTCGGCTGGCGAGCGATAAATCCGGGGCATGTTGCTTTTATCCGGCCGCCGGCGTTCAAGAGGAAAGCAAGACCTGCTTGCCGCGTTTTCCTTGGTCACGACGATTCCGCTTCAGGCCGCCTACATATTTCGATCCTGCCATTCGTCACGAAGACAAGTAGCCCTTCCTTCGCGCCTGTTGCCGCGACATAGTCGCGGACCTGCGCACGATAAAGTTCGACCAGGCCAGCGCTCGGGTTAACGTCACTCTTCCAGTCGATCGCGACATCGATAGCGCCATCTTCTCCAAGCGCAAGCGCATCGACCACTCCGCCGACATAAGTCGTGGCGTTGTCGGAAATCTCAGCTGAAAAGACCGTCATTTCAGGCAGCAGACGCGGCCGCAGTGCCGCCACTTTGGGAAGCGCGAGCGCTCGCAGAGCCGTCGTAGCGATCTCAAGGGCATGCGGTCCGGTCGCTGGACTTTCGGCTTCCGCCACTCCAAGTTCGGCGAGGAGGGTTCTTGCGCGCGTCTCCAACGCCGCTGGCTCCTCGGCGGCCTCGCCCGTCAGCACCTCCTCGAGGAGCTTGTGCAAAACGAGCCCCCGTTCCCGACCGCCTTGAATACTCTCGCGCAGCAAAGCGGGCCTGGATTCAACCGGAAGGTTCGCCTCCAGAGCGGCCGCATCAGTGAATATGCCCTCGTCCAAACGGGCGGGCTCGCCGCCTTGGGCTCCTTCATGCCGACTCGGGCAGTGCCAGACGATGGCGCGTTGCATCGCCACGATGGCCGCCGCTTCCGCTCGCCACGCCGCCTCGTCCTGCCGGTTTCCCGCCTCTTCGGCTTTTTGAGAAACAGGCGCGCCAGAAAGCGCTGCTGTATCGAATGGGGGGAACTCATCCAAGCGCGCGCCGAGCAGACTAAACCAGTCGGACGGCGAACGCTCGCTTTGGCGCGGCAGCAAGAGAAGATCACACGCGCGGGTCGAAGCCACGTACCAGAGCCGCACGCGTTCGCGTCGAAGCTGGTTTCGCTCTTCGTTCTTGACAACCTCGTAGGCCGGCGGCGCCCGCCCCAACAGCTTGAAATGCGCCGTGTCATCCGAGCGCCGATGTAGGAAAGTCAAATTCTCGTCGAGCTCGGTCGGGGAGTTGACGGGAATGACGATTGGCCACTCGAGGCCCTTTGATGAATGAATGGTGATAATCGACACCGCTTCAGCGTCAGAGTCCGGGCGGCCCTCGATCTGCTTTTCGCTATTTTCCCAATTGGCGCGAAGGGCCTCGACGAAGCCCATGAGCCCGCGCGCGTCATAGGCGCGCGCCATCTCGAGGAAGAGTTCGACATTGGCGAGCGCCCGCTCGGCGCCGCCACGGTATCTCGCCCGCAGGATCGGGCGCACGTTCAGCTCCTCGACCGCTTCCGCCATCAATTGGTAGGGCGTGGTGTGGCGCGCCCGTCGGGCGAGACTCTGCAGCACCTCGAGCGTGCGGCCGAGGACCGGCTCGGTGACCGCCGCGCGGTCGGTCCAAAGATGCAGCCGTGGCGGCGCATCGCCAGGGGCGGTCGGAAGGGCGGCGATGGCGTCGGCGATCTGTTCCTCGGCGAGCCCGACGAGGGGGCCGCGCAGGAGAGCGCCCAGGCCGAGCGTGTCGCGCCGATCGGCGATGGCGCGGGCGAGGGCGATGAGGTCCTGAACTTCTTGGCGGCGGAAGAAACTCTTGCCGGCTTGCGAGGCGATCGGAATGCCGCGCCGCTCCAGCGCCCGCTCGTAAATCCACAGGCTCGTGCCGGTGGGCGCTAACAAGGCAATGTCCCCGGCGCGACAAGGCCGCACCGCCTTGATGTGCTTGTCCCATAGGGGATAGGCGCCGATCAGCCGCTCCACTAGTTCCGCGATGATTGACGCTTCCTCGCGCCTCACCAGGTCGACGGCCAACTTACCTTGGCCATTCCTGTGCTGGGCGCCGATGGCGATGTCGAAGCAAGCGACGGCCGCTCGGCCGTCCTGCGGCGCTCGCGTCGATTGCAAGGCTGTAAAGCCGGGCTGCCCCTGTTCTTCGGAAAGCAGTGCGCAAAATTGCGCGTTGGCGAAATCGAGAATGGGTTTCAGCGAACGGAAGTTCGCGGTGATCGCGATGACTGAATGGTGATCGTGGATGAGTAATGCATGCTTTGCTTCGATGTAGGTGTCGACGTCGGCGCCACGGAATCGGTAGATCGCCTGTTTTGGATCGCCGACGAGGAACAGGCTGCCCGGACGCAGCCGCCGTTCGAGCCAAAGCGAATCGGGAGCGCCGTCGCCGCATAAGCGCCAGAGAATTTCGGCCTGTAGGGGATCGGTGTCCTGAAACTCGTCAACGAGGATGCGCGGATAACGCCGGCTGAGGTCCTGACGTACCGCTTCGTTGCGCGCGAGCAAATCGCGGGCGTGGTGGAGCAGGTCGTCGAAATCGAGGAGCGCCGCCTGCCGCTTGTAGTCGGCGTAGAGTTTCGCGAGCGAGTCGAACTCGGCGACAAATCGGGCGAAGGCGGCCCCGCACACGGTGCCCGCGAAGGCCTGATAAGCGGTGTCGCAGCGGCCATAATGGGACTGCGCCGCGTCCGAGAGTTGGGTTCCTCGCGGCTTGCCGAGCCCCGCGTCTTTCGACGCCTTCTCCCACTTGCCTTTGTTTCGCCAAGCCGAGAAGCGGGGCTCGGAGCCGTGTTGGCAACAAGGGACTTCGTGCAACAAGAGCCGAGCCAACCGCCGCCCGCTCATCGAAGCGATCAACGCGTCGTCGGCGAGCTCCCGGATGCGCTCGAGATCGACGATGATCCATTGCGTCGCCTCTTCGATCACTCCACACTCGGCATACCAGGCGGCAAAGTCGCGAACGGCCTGCGACACGGCTTGGAGCGCGCCGGGGTCGATGGCGGCGGGCGGCTGTGCGTCCGCGCGCTTCGTGCGCAAGAATGCGGCCGCCTCCTGAAACAATTTGACCAGACCGTCCGGCTCTTCCTGTAGCAGCTCGACGAAAAAATCATCGGCGTCGAGTTCGGGCAGGGGCGGCAGCCGGCCCAATCCCTCGGCGCCGCGGTCGCGGCCAAACCGCGCCGACAGCCAAGCCTGGACAAGATCCTGATAGGCGAGATCCGCAGCAGCCGGATCGATGATGGCGGCGCCGGGGTCGATCCCGGTCTCGACCGGATAGGGCTTCACCAGCTGCTGGCAAAAGCCATGGATAGTCGTGCAGGTTATCTCGTCGAGGGAATCGGCTGCGGCGGCGATCGCTTTGACCTGCTCCGCCGAGAGCCCATTCGGCAAAGCGAGACGCAGCTCGTCGGGAACCGACCCCAGCGCCAGGATCGCGACGAAGCGTTCGATGCGCTCGAGCAGCTCGGAGGAAGCGGCCTCAGTAAAGGTAATGGCGACGATTTCTCGAGCAGGAACGCCGCTCGCGAGCAAGAGGGCGGTGCGTCCCGCCATCAGCGCGGTTTTGCCGCTGCCGGCGCCGGCTTCGACCAGCAGCGTCCACTCGTGATCGAGCAAGGCGCGACGGCGCGCGGCCGGGAGCGCGCCGAGAGCAAAGCCGCTTGTCATCACTCGATCCCCCATAACGGCGCCAGATCGGCGAGACGTTCGGCGACAAGCGGCCCTTTCAGCTCGAAGTAGCTTTCCTTGGCGCCGCCCGGCAGTGCGAAGGCGAGATCGTTGAAAGCCTCCTGCGCGCCGGCGCCCGGCAGCAGATTGCCGGCGAGAATTTGGCGTCGCGCCGCGCCGACGAATGCGGCCAACCGCTCCAGCACCTCAGCAGGATCGGATAGAGCGTGGAGGCCGCCGTCGCCTCCTTTCGGATAGAGGAGGCGGGCTTCGACGTCATTGACGCCCGGGACCAGCGCCCGGACGGCGTAAGCGTAAAGACAGCGTTGCAGTTCGCCGCCGCCCTTCAACACGGGAGTCTTGTTCTTGCCCGGCGGCTTGCCGCTTTTGTAATCGGTGACGCGAGCGCGAGCGCAGACGGCGGAAAGATCGAGACGGTCGATCGAGCCGCCGATAGCGACCCCCGTGCCGGGAATGACGATCGGCTGCAGCGGATCCCATGGAAGACGCGCCCGAGCGTCAGCGGAAAGCGCTTCCGCGCGCGGATCGCCGCCGAAGGGGATTTCGGCAAAGCTGCGCTGATCCGGCAGCGCCTCTTCGCGGAAGGTTAACGCCGCGAAGGCGAGCGCGCGGATGTCTTGCAGCTTCCTCCGCCACAGAACGGGCGGCGGCACAGGGCAGCGGCGCTCATATTGCGCGGCCACTTCGACGAGGGCGGAATCGAGGCCCGCAGCGATCGCCGCCGCATCGGCCGTCCCGAAGCCGCCTGAGAGATTCGATTCCAGACGGTTGACTGTCGCTTCGAGCACGGCATGAAGGAGATTTCCGAAGGCGAGCGGATCAAGAACTAGAGGCTCCTCGCTCTCCTGCGGCTCCTCCCAGCGGAAGCCGTAGATCCAGAGATAGCTAAGCGGATCGCGCAGCAGTTTGGCGAGCGAGGTCGCCGACTGCCGCCGACCGAGGGCCGCCTCGACGAGCGGATGATTGGCTCTGATGAGGCCGTCGTGCGCTGTGAGCCGCTCCGTGTGCCAGTCAATCCAGCAAGCGAGCGCTGATTGCGCCGCCGGCAATGCCTCGAATTCAGAAGGGCGAGCGAACAGCCGGTCGGACCAACCCGCCGCATGTTGCGGGAGGCGCGCGCGCTGGCGATAGACTCGCGGCAGTTTCGGATAGAGCGGCGAGACGCCATTGGTGCGGCCCTGGGCGTCCCGCCGCCCATATGAGCAAATCACTTGCCGGCCCGTCGTTTTGATAACGGTGTCAAAATCGCGCCGATCCGCCTCGTGAACCGGCAGCGGATCGAGGAGATCGGCGGGAACGATGTGGTTTGGGAGCAGCGGGTCTTCCGCTTGGCGGCGCGGCCAGGCGCGCGAGGTGAGGCCAATGAGGCGGACAAAGGAGCGCGGTTCGGCGGCAAGCGCCGCGGCCGGCGCCCAAATGATGGAAGCCTGTGGCGAGAACCCGTCATGCAGGCGCAGCGTGGCGAGCGTCACGTCCAACGCCTCGGACGGCCCCTCGATCAGGGCCTTGTGCCAGATTGCGAGGCTGCGGCCGCAAAGAAGGCGCTCGCCGATCTCGGCGGCTTGCTTCAGCCCCAACGCCAAGACGTCGACTACCTCGCAGAGAAGCGCCGCGGCCGGCGCGGGGAGGGCTTCCGAGGGAACAGAGAGAATTTCGCGCCAGCTCGCCGCAGCGAGCAAGGGCGCATCCTGAGGCAGCGCCCGCTGCCAATCCCGCGGCACGATTTCGTAAGCGGGGTTTTGCCGACGTAGCAGGGCCATGAGGCGGTTCATGCGGGCATGGCTCAATCCGCGGAGCAGCAGCTCGGCGAGCGCCGCCGTGAGCTGCCCGTCTGGCAGTGGTGAGCGCCTTGCGGCCATGTACGAAATGCAGGTCGAGCCCGCCCATATCGCTGAAGGCCAAAAAATAATCGTCCCATTCCTCAGGCGAGGCCGCTGCAATCGCGATCTCCTCGGGGCGCGCCACGCCTGCTGCGAGCAATGATCGCGCCCAGCGCATGGCTTCGAGCGCCTCATGCCGCGGGCTTGCGCAAGACTCACATTGGATTTCAGGCGCGCTTGCCGGCGCCTCAACGACCGGGATGCCGAGGTCACGAACCCAGGAGGGGACGTGACGCGGGCCTGTGATCCAGCGCACCTCCATCACGTCAGACAAGGCGGCCAGCAAAGGTCGCCAGACCGGAGACATTTCGGTGCGGCCGTTCACCGAAATGCGCCCGAAAAGCGCCCTGGCGTGGCAAAGGCGCGAGGGCGCCGTGGCGACGAGATCGCCAGGCCGGCGCATCGAGGCGGGCAAATGACGCAGCGCCTCGGCCTCGAGGCGGCTGATCGCGTTCAACCGCGACCGAGCCATGGGCGCGGCCCTCGCAGTAATTTGGGCAAGATCGAGATTCGCCAACCACGCCTTGCTCAGCGTCTGGGCGGCGGCGCGCGAAAAGCCGGGAAGGCCCTTGATGCTGTCGAGCTCACCGAGGTCGGCGGCTTTGGCCTCGGCGATCGCGGCCTTCAACGAATCCGAGTCGATGGGCTGCAAAAATCCACCGGCCAGTCGCGCGGCCAAATGCTCGATGGACAGCGCCTGCAGGCCGTGACGCCGTTCGGCCGCGGCCCGCGCTCGGGCCTCCGACCATGCGAGGCGTGAATGGATAATGATCGTCTCGCGCATGGGGTCCCGGCAGCCAATAAGGCGGTGAATTTCCCAAGTATCACGCCGAACGACAAGGGCGAAGGCTCGCCTTGGCAAGTTCCCCCAAAATCCTTGCGCTCGGCTTTCGCCACCACGCGTCTACTCGGTCAGGCAGAAACCATGGCGCGCATCCGCGACGGCGGGCCTTTTGCCGACGCCCCTCTGCGCTCCGCCGGGTCGTTAATGCTTCAAGCCGCTGCTCGACCTCACCTTTTCTCGAGCCGGAAGATGGGGCCGTCCGCAACGCACCGTGCGACAAGGATCAGTGGGCTGTTAACCTGCCGCCGAAGGTCAGCCGGAAGGGGATCTTCGCGAAGGAGACGGCGGGGAAGAAACGCAAGTGACAAGGATTGATCCACCTCAAGCGATCGCTCCGCCTGCTACTTGCCATGTTCAGCTTCTCTGCGCCGCGCGATCAGGGGCTCTAATTCAAACAAAGAGACAAGCCAAGGCAGAGTTCTACCCCGCGCTGCTGATACGCCTTCAGCGGCCCGTCGTATCTCTGAGTCACTCACCTCGACGAGCGGTTCGATGCTCCGCGGGTGCAGCAATAACGTCGATTGAATAGAGCGACGTCGTCGCATCAGCGATGCAAATGTCGTCGTTCGGTTTTATGGGTGGGGGGTGGATCCCCTCTGGCGCCCGCAGGCTGCATGGCGGAGGAACTAACAAGCCGAAGGGCAAGTCTTTGCGATCGAGCGGCGCTAACTTAGCGTCTCTCCGGGAAGACGGATCTCCGATGGAAAGGGCGGCAACCGTCCATAGGTTGTCGCCGCTGTTAGCTGCCGCAGCGACTTCGTCCATCTTGTTGAGAAGATTATCTGCATTAGGTTTGAAGAGCCCGCTGCAAGGGGGCTTCCAGCATTATAGGACGCTGGTGGCTCTGAAACGCGCGAGATTGCACGGCGATTTTACTGCAATCGCGTGACTGCTTGGCGAAAATGCTGTAGTGAACGTCACGTCCATTCAAATACTGGGGTGCACAATGGCAAGAAGAACGACTGTGAAGAAGACCGCGCGCAAAGGCGCCACGAAGAAAGCCGCTCGCAAAGGCCCGACGAAGAAAATCGCTCGGAAGGTCACTGCGAAGGCTGCTGTCAAAAAAGCCACGCATAAAGCGCCGGCCAAGAAGCGGACTCGGAACCCCCTCGCAACGGCGACCGCCGCCCATCAGGTGACCGAAAAGAAGCTCGCTGTCGCCAAAAAGGCTTATGATCGCGCTGTCGTCGCCGAGGCGCGCGCGGCCGAGAAACTCAAGAAAGTAAACGAGAAGATTGCGCAAAAGGGCGGAAAGCGGCTGCCTTCGCCGGCGGCTGATAATTCTTGGGCCGAGGCGTAAGGCCAAATGCGACTTCTGCCAAACTGATTTCAGAGCCCGCCGAGAGGTGGGCTTTCAATTATTCCAGCCCCGAGACTTGGAGCAGAATGCCACCGGCAGATCGCGCCGCAACCAGGTCGGAGCAAAGCAAAGAACGCTTCCAGACCTTCTTGGGGTCGCGAGGAAGGCCCGAAGTGCAAGCTTAGGGCAGGGGGAAGCAGTCGGTGGGAATCGTTGCGAAAGCGAGCCGCTTGTGGCGACGTCGCTGCTCTTTCAGGCTGGCACGCGGTCGCTCTCGAAAAGCAGGCGACGCAGGAACGATCTCCTCTTTCGCGCCGTCTTTAGCCGGATCGCGGATCCTCCGAAGCGAGCGACCACCGGCAGCGCAGCGGAACACCGGCGTGGCTCGTAGTCGGAGAGCTGGTGTTAGACGAATTGTGCGCGGGCTCTCGATCCTTTTCGTGGGGGACACGTGCGACGATGTGCGGCGCGGAAATCGGCCATGATCTCTGTTGAGGCCAGCGCGATCGGCTTCTGGGAACGTGTTCGCGGTGACCTCGTCTCGTCAAGACTGGACTCGTAAACGATCCGGAGGACGACATGAGCTCGGGCATTTTTACCCTGTTCTTCGCTTCATTTGAGTCTCAGCGTGGAACGGATCGCATTGTCAAAGACGTTTATCCGCATTCTGCAATCACAACTGGTCCCTTGAGCGACCGCCTCGGGCGCAAGGGCCTGATCGTCGCCGCGTCGACTGACACCCATCTGGCGTCGGGCTTCCGAGCGGTTGTCCCCTGGACCGAAGAATAGACGATCTCATACGCTCGGCCGGCTTCGAACTGACGCTCAAAAAACCGGGGGCCCCACATCTTCACATATATATGAAGGGCGCGTCCGGCCCGGTGATGCCGCGGCGTTTTCGCGAAGACGGGCGCAGCCCCCGCCCGCGGAATTTAGCCAGGCGGCCACTCAAATCCGCGATATCATTGCAGAAAAATACAAAGAGCTCCGACTCCCATCGGGACTATTTCCAGGCGATAGTACTTCTCTTTGAATTTGCCGCCTTCCCAGCGTCCAACATGTCCAGCACGGGACAGAGAGGCGCCAGCTCGCCGGAGCAACTGGCGACCGTCAGGGCGAGGATGCGTTCGAGCTTCGCAAGATCCGCGAGCTTCGCCCGCACCTCATCAAGATGCGCCTGCGCAATCGCCTGCACCTCGGCGCAGGACCCGCCCGCCGGCGCGGCGAGAGCCAGCAGGGCGCGGATGTCCTCGATGCCAAAGCCCAGCTCGCGGGCGCGGCGGATGAAGGCCAGCCTGCGGACATGCGCTTCCTCATAGGCACGATGACCGCTGTTCGTGCGCGCCGGTTTCGGCATCAGCCCGATGCGCTCGTAATAGCGCACGGTCTCCAGATTGACGCCCGCTGCGGTGGCAAGTTTTCCGATGGTCAACGCCTGCATGATCGCGAGAGATTTCCTCTTGCACCCGTGGCGACTACGGGGTGCAGGATACGCCAGCCGTGGAGGAAGAGCGAGCCATGACGATTAAGGATGCGATCCAGGAGACAACGCCCCCGGCGCCCTCGACCATGTTTGCGACGCCGCAGTGGCTTGCTGTAACGGGAATCGCAGGAGGGCTCCTTGCGGTTGTCGCCTCTTCATGTTGCGTCATCCCGCTTGGTCTCGCCGCGCTTGGCGCCGGCGTGGGAATCGTGGGCAGCCTCGCTTTCCTCTCCGATTGGCGCCTCCACTTCCTCGCTCTCAGCCTCGCCGGCGTCATAGGAAGTTGGGTGACATGGCGGCGCAGACAAGCGACCGCTTGTGTTTCGGCGTTGAGCTGCGCGGCGGCGAGCCGTTCGCGCGGGACCTTGGCCCTTCTGATATGCGCTTCCATGGTGGTGACTACGGCGGCAGGCTGGGGCTATATCGAGCCGGTTTTGCTCAAGCTGACGCGCGGCCGCTGATGCGATTGCTCTCCACGCTCACCTGTCCGTTCTGCGGCCATCGATCGATCGAGACGATGCCCACGGACGCCTGCCAATTTTTTTACCTGTGCAAAGGTTGTGGCGCCATCCTCAGGCCCGAAGCTGGAGATTGTTGCGTCTTTTGCTCCTACGGGGACGTGTCAAGAATCAAGACAGCATAGGCGAACTGCCCCTTGTTGTTGGGGAGACGAGAACATAACCAGTTAATGACCAGACTGCGCAAAATCCGAACCGAACCGGCTATCCGCGTCTCTGCGAAGACAGCGCAGATTGTGTTGTCGCCCAGTCCGGGGCCGAGATCGGATCCAAAAAACTCCCGGACTTTTTTAGGATTGACCCGCCTCTCCGTCTGGCGCTGTTGGGGTTCGCGGAAGGCCGCAGGGAAGGGACATTCGGACGGCACTCTCCGTGCCTATAGAATCCATAGGGTGTCGTGTCGTCAGCCTCCCGCGGACCGCCTTGGGCGCGCGCTTCGGGCAAATTCTCCCGGCTGAGGGCCACCTCCTCCGGTTAGCCGAACCCGAAGAAGTCAACGCAGCGTGGAAGGCGTGGTCCTGCATCGTCCTCAAGCCGCAGGGGCTTTATCCGACCCGACCGGCCACGGGGGCAACAAAGCGACAAAGCTGAAAGCGATTGCAGCAGCGCTCAAGGGTTGTGACGACGTCATTTTGGCCACCGACTGTGACCGCGAAGGCCAGTTGATCGGTCAAGAAATCCTCGAACATTTCGGCTATCGCGGACGAGTTCGAAGAGCCTTGTTCACGGCGCAAGATCCGAAAACGCTGCAGCAAGCCTTCGCTCGGTTAAAGTCGAACGCAGAGATGCGCCCGCTCTATGAAGCTGCGGTGGCCCGCCAGCAGGCGGATCAGATCTTCAATCTTTCACTCACCCGCACTGCGACGAAGACTTTAGTCCCGCCAGGGGCGCGCGGGGTGATCGGGATCGGTCGAGTCAAGACGCCGACGCTGGCGATTGTCTGTCTGCGCGAACTGGAGATCCTGAACTTCCGGCCCGAAGACTATTTTGAAATTGTCGTCGTGGCGACCGTGGTCAACGGCGAGTTTTTAATGCGCCACGCGCCTTCCGCGAAAATGCGCATCAAGGATCGCGGCCAAGCCGAAGCGATCACGAATGCTGCGCAGGGGTATCGATGTCCGCTTAGTGTTTCGGTCGAAGAGAAGCGACAGGCGCCGCCTCGACTTTTCGACCTGCCGTCCCTGCAGAAGACCTGCGGCTCGCGTTGAGGCTGGACTGCGGATAAAACGCTCGCTGTCGCGCAAAAGCTCTATGATGGCGAAGGTAAGCGCGCAGAAGCTCGTCACCTGAACGAAAACCAGATTGGTGACACATCGGCGATCGTCGCCGCACTCACTCGCTTACGTGGCTTTGCTCAACTGGAAATCGCTTCGCCGGTGATTCGTCGCGGGAAATCTGGCCATTTCTGCGACAAGGCGCTCGAAGGCGTTTCTCACCATGTCGTCGTGCCCAATATCAATGTTCTTGATGATTTGGAAGCTCGCCTAGCGCGCCTGACTGACGACGAAAAGCGGTTGTTTGCTTTGATTTGCCGCTCCTACTGAGCGGCTATAATGCCGGATTATGAATATCGGCAGACTGTCGTCACCATGTTGGTTCCTTTGCCAAGCGGGGCCGCGGCAGAGTTTCGGGCTGTTGGCCGAGTTCCTCTACGCGTCGGGTGGAAAGCGGTCTATCAGGCGAGCCAGTCAGAAACGGAACCAGAGACAGAGCAGACGCTGCCGCCCCTCGATGACGGTGATGCGGCAATCCTGTCGGAACCTAGGGTGGAGGCGAAAAGGACCCAACCTCCGCCGCGTTACAACGAAGGCACGCTTGTGGACGCCATGCAAAATGCATGGCGTTTTATCGACGACCCGTCCTTGCGTGACCGGCTCAAAGAAGCCAAGGGCATCGGCACCCCCGCTACTCGAGCGGAAATTATCAAGGGCCTGAAGCGTCAGAACCTTGTAACCGCGGAAGGCAAACTGGTGTTGCCAACCAGTGCGGGACTACAGTTGTTCGAGCTTTTGCGGGGTTCAGCTCCTGCGCTTGTCGATCCTGGCACAACGGCCTTATGGGAGATGCGTCTCGGCGAGATTGTCACCGGGAAGACAGACTTTCGCGTGGTGATCGACGGCATCGCGGCCGCCGCGAATGACTTCATCGAGGCGTTGCAGAAGCAACCGATCGAAACGGCGGATTTGATAAGTTCGACGCAGGCGCGTCGAGGCCCGCGACGCCGTCGCGGATCGAATAGCCGCGAGCGCGGCACAAAAGACCTCAGGCAGCTTCTGAAATCTCGTCGGTCGAAAAACAATCGAGCATCGACGGAGGAGCGCCCCGCCTCAGTCGACAGCAATCCAGCCGTGGGAACTCGACACCGGAAGGCGCCTACCGCGAAAATGGTGGCCTACGCGCAGACACTTGCACGCAGCAAGAAGGCGGCCTTGCCGGACGGCTATCAGCACGATTTTGATGCGTGCAGGCGCTTTCTCGATGAGCATACAAAATGACACACCGCAACTACGCGGGAGGTCCTTTGGAAGCGCACGCCACTGGCAGCCTGTCGGTAGAACAAAGCTCGGTTATTGGAGAGGTCGATAAGTAACCCGACCTCCCCAATAACCGGAAGGCAGGGCTCAGGATTTTGGAGTTCGTAGATCTTAGCCGGAAGTCTTTTTAAGATTTGACAAGTAGGCTGTGGCTCTGGCAATCGTCGTAGCTGCGTGCTTTTCGAGCATCTGCAAAGATCCGCCGATCTTGTTCGCGTAGCGCGGTATTTCTTGGAATGTTTTTTCCGTAGGAGTAAATGACCTGAGCGTCTCAAAGAGTTTTGATGAATAGCCAACGAGCTGGGACTGAAATTTGCCTGATTTCAAATTAGCCGTCGCCGCTTCAAGCGACGCTCCGGCAAATTCCAAGGATGCGCTGATATATTTGCCTATCTCGATGACGACGGGCGTCATTTTCCCATAGGTTTCCTCTGTTAGCCGCGATTATTCATGAAGCGAGAGGTTGGAGGCCGGCGAGCATGGCATAGAGCGCTGATACGGCGTAGGATTTTGGTGTCTAAGCCAACCTTACGCGCATCGCGCGCCAGCCACGCCCGCCAATGACCGACACTACGATTCTACCGTTCTCGTTTCCAGCCGTAGGGCGCAAGAAGCTCACAGCCGATTTTGATGGCGACCGCCTTACTTCCGATGGCGGCGTCATGCTGCTGGCGATGGCCGAACGCCGTCTGGGGATCGCCGATAGGCTTGCTCGCTCGTTTCCGGACCGGCGGGATCCGTCCCGCATCACGCATACGCTCGCCGACATGATTCGCGCTCGCGCCTTCGCCATCGCCTGCGGCTACGAGGATGCCGACGATCTGGACAGCCTGCGTGTCGATCCCGCGTTCAAGCTCGCCTGTGGCAGATTGCCCGAGACCGGCGCCGATCTTTGTTCGCAGCCGACGCTGTCGCGGCTGGAGAATGCGCCTTCCCTGAAGGACGCGATCCGCCTGACCTACGCGCTCGTGGATCAATGGATGGCGTCTTACGCGCGCGAGCCTGCGTCTATCATTCTGGACATCGACGACACCTGCGATGTCGTGCATGGCCACCAGCAGCTGTCGCTGTTCAACGCGCACTATGACGAACGCTGTTTCCTGCCGATCCATGTCTACGATACCGAACGAAGCCGTCCCGTTGCAGTCGTCCTGCGACCCGGCAAGACGCCGTCTGGCGGCGAGGTGCGTGCGCATCTGCGGCGTCTTGTGCGGCATGTTCGCAAGTGTTGGACCAAGACCCGCATCATGTTCCGCGGCGATGGCCATTACGCCCGGCCGGTGGCGATGGCGTGGTGCGAGGATAACGGCGTCGATTACGTCTTCGGGTTGCCCGGCTCGAACCCTTTGTCGAAGAAAATCGATGAGGCCGCCGATGCAGTTCGCACCGAGCGCGCCATCTCCGACAAGCCGGTGGTGCGCGATTATGCCGAGACGCGCCACAAGGCGAAATCATGGAACCGAGAGCGACGCGCCGTCGCCCGCATCGAGGCGACGACGCTCGGCCTCGATATTCGCTTCGTCGTCACCAATCTCAAACATGGCTCGCCCGAGTGGGTCTACGACAGCCTGTATTGCGCGCGCGGACAGGCCAAGAACCTGATCAAGTTGCACAAGACGCAACTGGCGTCTGATCGCACCTCCTGCCGTTCCGCCGTCGCCAATCAGGTGCGTCTCGTGCTGCACACCGCCGCCTATTGGTTGATGCTGACAGTGCGCGACGCCATACCTAAGGTCCGCGATTTGGCGAAGGCGGAGTTCGCGACGCTGCGGCTCCGGCTGATCAAGATCGCGGCCAGAGTCGTCGAGACGACAAGTCGCGTGCGCCTCGCTTTTGCCGCTTGTTGCCCCGAAGCCGATCTGTTCCGGGGATTGTCTGGCGCGCTCGCCCCGCTCGGCCCCTGATCGGCAGGATATCTACTCCTTCGCCGATCCGTCCCCTCCAGCGCGTAATAAACAGTACCGATCCTCAGGCGGCGAAAAAGACGAACGCTGCCGCACGCCCGAAATCAGCGGCGCTCAAGAACCGCGCACAAAGTCTGTCGTCATGAATAGGTCGGGTTAGTATGTTCGCCCTGAAGAGCGCCTGTATTCTCGCGTTCAAACTCGTGAGTTCTCTTTCGAGCTTCCAGTTGGCGTACTCTTGCAACCTCAGTTCGCGTACCGCACTCGCATGCAGGCGACGCGTAACCTCCAATTCGGATTCGAGCTTTTTGACATGATTTGCGATGGCGTCAACCATTCGAAAGGAGAACTTTCCGGCTTCCAGATCAGCTAAGGCCGCGTCGATTTTCATTTCGCTAGGCATGTGTGATCTTCTCCGCCGGTAGCTGCTGCCTTGTGCGGCGCACAATAGCCGCTGCATCAAAGCCGGTAAAGGAGCGCTTGTTCCGAACCCGCGCACATGCTTGGCCCGGACGTTGGTCAAACACGGTTCACGAAAACGCCATTAGCTTTCTCTACGCCCGCACTGGCTGCTCTTCGTGAACCGAATGCGTAGCCTTTGCAGATTTTAAGGAGAATCCCATATGATGAAGCGGTTTATACTCGCTACCGCGATGGCGCCATTTCTCGCCTTTGGAATGCCATGGGGCGCTTACGCGACGCCTGAGCATTCTGAAGAACAACACGAGATTTCGGCCGAAGATAAAGCCGCCTTTACTGACGCACATATCGCCGCGCTAAAGGCTGGATTGAAGCTGACGCAGGCGCAGGAGAAGAATTGGCCGGCGCTAGAAGCGGCTCTTCGTGACGTCGCGAAGGCGCGGGCAGCTCGCATGGCTGAATGGCATGAGAAGGCCAAGGAGCGGCACGAGCATCCCGACCTGATCGAAAATCTCCGCCAAGGCGCCAAAGCCATGACGGCGAAAGCCGGGGAGATGGAAAAGATTGCCGACGCGGCTAAGCCGCTATACGACAGCCTTGACGACACTCAGAAGCGCCGCTTCGGCATGCTGTTGCATATGATGATGCGAATGCACGGCCATATGGAGCACATGGGCCACATGATGCATGTGGAGGGACATTCGGACACTGGCGAGTAAGCTCTGACTAGGCCGACGAAAAATTCGGGGCGCTCAAACAGCTCCGCCATCAAGGGAACCGGCTCATCATCGTTCGTGGTGGGCCGCTCCTGTGTCTTACTCCTCCAGCTAATTTTTGTTTTTGACATAGGGGAATCGAGGTAAGTTTGTTCGTTTTGCTTCCTGAAAGCCTATGCGGCGGAAATGACGGAGGCATTTCGCTGTTGATCCTCTCAGGCGCGCCGATTTCCTCCGCTCAATCACCCGCCGGCGCCTTTGCCGTCTGACGGCGGCCACCCTTCGCCGGCGGTGCTTTCTTGCGCAACTGGCCAAGCCCCGAGCGCGTCGCCAGCTCGGAACGCTTCGCCGCGTAATTCGGCGCGACCATGGGATAGTCCGGCGTCAGGTCCCACTTCGCCCGATAATCATCTGGCGTCATGCCCAACGTCGCCAAATGCCGCCTTAGCGATTTGAATTTCTTCCCGTCATCCAGGCAGATGAGATAGTCCGGCGTGACCGAGCGGCGGACGGGCACCGCCGGAGTCGGCTTCTTCGCAGGCGCGCTTGTCGGTCCGCGGCTGGAGAGGCTCCCCAGCGCGGCGGCCACGGACGCGATCAGCCCCGGCAGGTCCGCGACAGCAAGCGAATTATGCGAGACATAGGCGGCGACGATTTCGGCTGCCAGCTCCATTGAATTGACATCCGCCGCACCTTCAACCTGTGACATATCAACCTCCCAATCGGCAATCTGAGTCTGATACGCGCCTGTTCATGGCGCGTCGAGGCCATTTGCCGATTTTGAAGAAATACAGCGGGTGGACGACGCAGATCTCCCCGCCTCCTTTTCACCCGCAGTGTGTATTCCAAGAACCGCGTGAGAAAGCTACAGGGGGTGCTGTAAGGGGTGGCCCGAGGCCAGGGTCCCAGCCGATCAAGCCTACGAATTTTCGCTGAATTCGCCCGAGGGATTGGCGCCAGGGGGCGTGCGGCCAAGCATTAAGGCGTGGCCCGGACGGAGACCTCGCCGGGGTTGCGCGGCCATTCCGTGATGCTCACGGCGCGAGTATAAGGCTTCTCGGCACGCTGGCGCTTGGCCGCGGGTTCCCGCCTGCGGCGACGCCTCAGAAGTCTGTTTGAATCTGGAGATTGTGCGCCGCTGATATTTCTACAGGGCCTTGCGGACGTGTTTAATTGCCGCTTGCCCTCAGCGCACAAGAAAAACCGGAAACGAAACCGGTCGATCTCATGCGTTGAAGCCGAATGGTGGCGCGGAATACTCGCGACGCCGCTGGTGACGCGGTCGCGTCAGGGACATCAAAACCCTGTTGATGAAGGCGCTAATGCCCCGGCAAGCGTCTTTATGCTACGAACGGGAACGCTCTCAAGCGAACGGGGTCGGTCAATTCCATGATCTCGTTGGTCTGCCGTAGCAGCGTCGAATAGCGCTCACTGGCGAAACGTGAGTTCAGCTCGATGACATCGCTCAAGGACGTCACCTGACCGAACGCGGAGAGGAAGTCGAAGATCGCGGCGACGTTCTCATTGAAGAGATCGTAAGTTTTTAGCTGCCAAGCGCTCACATTGAAGCCTTCGTCGGAGTTTGCCGACCCTGGCGATTTCAAGCAGGGTGGCGGCCCACCTGCCGTGGCGGCGATGCTCACCGCAACTGATGTGGCCTCGGCAGGTTCCACAGTAACACCCTCGGCGGTTACAGGTCCGACCACAACCGACTCAGCCGCCTCAGGTGCGAGGGCTACGGCCTCGACGGGCATGTCCTCGTAATCCTCGACGATTTCTGCCTGAATCGAAAGGGGCGCCGGGTTGGTTTTCGGCCGCGTTCTTCCTCTGATTTTTTGGTTCATAGCTATTTCTTTCATTATTCGTCTCGGCCAAATCCAAAGTCAATATGGACCAGCACATGCTAATCATAGAACCGCTTCTGCGTTTCATTGATTGCAAAGAGCCCGTCCCAATATAGCAACGCTCACCATGATGCGTGCGTTTTCGACGAACCTGCCGGGCATCGCCTTTGAAAAGGGGCGGCGCCCGACGCTTGGTCTGCTGCGATAGTTCTCTCAGCCTATGCCTTGGTCGGCTTGAAAGCTTCCTGAGCCAGCTTCGAATAAATTTCGCCAATCTTTGTGGCCTGCGCGAGGAAATCTTCGTAGGCGGATTTAGCGAAGTCCGACTGGATCCGAACCGCTTCGTCGATTGTCTTCACGGCAATCAGCTTTTCAAAGAGCGCGCGGCTCATAATACGTACACATGGGCGGAATTATTCAATAGCTACTTTAACAAATGTTTTCGACCCGTGCGTAACCGAACGGTTTGGCACAGGGGGTCAGAGCGATAGCGAAAAACGATAATGCGAGAAAGCGGCCCGCCGATAAGCTCCAAACGGCGGGCCGCCCCGGCAATGATGGCCGCCGGCCTGAGGCGTAGGGGATTTTCTCGGCCGGCGACTTGGCGCGCGTCAAATATTGGCGCGCCGAGATCGAAATAGGCCCCAGATCGCTGCGGATAGGAGCCACGCAACCGGTTTTCGATGGCGCCAGACGCCAATCTCGGCCAAAAAACACACGGAGGAAGGCTGGCCCGCGCCCGGCGCGCATTACCTCGCAAACAGACGGCCGACGCTAGCTAACCCTCGCGTTCGGCCGTGAGGGCGGTCCGTCGTTTGACGAGCCGGTCGGCAGCGAGCCGCCCTCGACACCCCGGCCGCCGGTCGCCCGCCCACCCAGCGCGAGGAGCCCGCAGAGTTGGGGCGTCGCCGCTCGCGTCCCGCGCCCTATCTCCCGCGTGACGGCTGGACTCTGCCAACAGCCGGCCGTCGGGGCGGCTCGCTCGTTGGACCTGGGGCGAGCCGCCCATCATGGCCGAGGTCGAAATGCTCGCGGTCCCCGCGCGGGCGTGGGCTAAGTAGCGCCCGACGAACTGGACGGATGTAGTTGCTGGTATGCGGCGCTTTCACGCGGGCAATCGAAGATATTTATGGATCGATAGGATCGACAAATAATCGAGCTGACCCATTCAAGAGGCGGTGGGGAGGGAAACATGACTGAAATCTTCGCTCTTGTCGGCATTCTAAGCCTTGGAACGATTTCCGGGTCTATCTTTCTACTTGTTCAAGTTTCGCGCTCCCGAAAATAGAGCAGCCTCGCGCGCGCCGGTCGGGAGGGCTTTTGGCTCTTTCGTTCAGTGGAAGGGACAAGAACAGAGAGGGGCGGCTCGCCGGAGAGCTGAACCTGCGAGCCGCCAGCCGGACGCAAATTTGAGGGGATCGCATCTCGGCCGCGCTATGAGGTCTGAGGGGCGAGGCCAGATTGCGGCGCAGTGTGAATAGACTGTTGCGCCATAGACATGCGTGGAGTGAGGATGCGGCAAGGCTGGGGCCATGGCGACCTCGGGCGTGAGATTATAGTGCAAGAGCAGCTTCGATTCTTCGTGAGTCTCTTCACGAATGGAGCGCTGCTATTTTAGGATATCTGAGAGTGAAGGTAGCAATGGGAGAAACCATGATAGTACGGTTCGTGATAGCGAAGGTGAGGCAGAGAATTACCTGCAAGACCTTTTAGCAAGGCCTGAATATCGATCGATGGACGAGGTGCAAATACGGCCTCAAGAATATATCAAGGCGGAAGAACTTAAGACGTTTTTTCTAAAAGGGCTGCCGAAATTTTGAAGGGATATAGCCAAAGAACAAAATGATTTGGAGGGGAGGGCGCTTTTTGGGTCCCTTTGATCCCTCAAAGGTCCCGAATATGGTAAAGGTTGCGGCTGACGATCTTTCGTGGCGCGCCAGTGACAATCTTTGACCTACTCGAAACCTACTCAAAAACTACCCATTTCCCGCCCTTGACATGCTCAAGGCCAAGCGAGCCATGTCCGATAACCCGGGATATTTGACATAAGACGAGGCGGAGAGGGGTAAATTTTCTCCCCCGAAAATATTATTTTTCGGACCTATGCAGATGGCTTCATCGAGCGCACAATACTGGTCAAGCACACGAAAGTGGAGGTGACCAATGGAGACAGTGGCAGCAATCGAGGCCATCATCCTGAAGGAAGTCCGAGATGGTCTAGAGCTTGACATGCTGACGCCCACGGAGCGACTTCACCTGAACGTCGCCCAGTTGGCGCAGAAGATCGCCGAGGCAGTTTGGCTAGTAAATGAGCCGGCGCGGCGCACATGCGCCACGGAGCGAGCGCAAGCATAAGGACCCGCCCGGTCTCTGAGAAAATTCCAGTAGCGGTAAAAACGCCGAGACGATTGAAGCTCGGCTCTGGCTCACGCCCGGCGCTGTCACGGCGGCTTGATCCTTCGCATTCGGGAAGTGATGGGGCGAGGTCGCGGCTCACAACGACCGCCGGTGGCGGCATGGGTTCCACGATGACGATCTCGCCGATGAGTCACTGTCTAGGTTAAGTTCATTTTCTCAGTATTTCAAATTGCGGAATGGTACGCTTTTGGACTTTCCACACGAAAATGCAGTATGACTCCGCCCGAATTCCTCGAAAATGACGAGATCATGGGACGCCTCGAGACGCGTCTCGGTAAAATCCACGCGCGACAGCGTCTTGGAATCGAGAAGGATCATGAAGCGCAGGTGTTCGGCCAGGGGCTGACTTTCTTTCACATCGAGAACCTTCTGTATTCGCGTGCGCTGATCGAAAGCGTGTTGCGCGTGACCGGCATGTATTGACTCGGACGCCGTAATGCGGGCCGCGTTCGGCTCTTGACCAATGAGGTGGTGAGCGGCCGTCTGCTAGAAGCATTCGACGGATTCACGCTTTTGCACTTGAGCGATCTGCACGTCGATCGAAGCCCGCGCGCCATGTCCGCCGTCAAAGATCTCATCCGCGATCTCGATTATGATCTCTGTGTCTGGACCGGCGACTATCGTGGCGAAACCTATGGCGACTTCCGCTCATGTCTCGAAGGGCTTTTTAGACTGCGCGAAAATATCTCCACTGACGTTTACGCCGTCTTGGGAGACCATGACACCGCTCTGATGGTTCCCGACCTGGAGGCGATGGGTGTCAAGGTTCTCCTTAACGAGAATGTCGCCCTCGCGCGCAACAGTACCCGCATTTATCTCGCCGGCGTCGACGACGCGCATTTCTACCGCGCCGACAATATCGAAAAGGCCGCGGATATCCCAAACGACGCTTACGCGATCCTTCTGTCGCATACGCCTGAAATTTACAGGCAGGCGGCGCATGTGGGCTTCGATTTGCTCCTGGGCGGACATACGCATGGCGGTCAGATCTGTCTGCCGGGCGGTTTTCCGCTAACGCTCGATGTTATTCTGCCGCGACGCATGGGAAAAGGCGGATGGACATACGCCGGCATGCGCGGCTACATCAGCACCGGCGCCGGCGCCTCTATCGTGCCCGTGCGCTTCAATTGCCCCCCGGAGATCACCCTGCACCGTTTGATCAGGGGTTGAGCGCCAATCAGTAAGGCCGCTCGCGAATACCAAGCACATAAAGTATCCGCGACAAGAAAAGCACGCCGATGAAGAAGAGCCCGACCACGGCCGCCGCCTCCGCGGCAGTCAACGACATGGCGGTCGCGGCGTAAAACGCGGGCAGGAGCGCCTCGGGAAGCTGATCGAGGCCGACCGCCCGCGCGCTCGACGCAAGCGCAAGGCGCCGCTTCAGGAAGCTGGAGAAGAGATCTCCGGCCATGGCTAGCGCGGCGATCGCCGCGCCGCTCGCCCAGGGCAGGCCAAGAAGATGCGCGCCCATGGCTGTCGCCGTGAAGCTCGCCGCAAGACCCCGAACGGTTTTCGAGCGGCCAAAAAGCGGTTTGCCATCGCGGAACAGCGCACCCCCGTCAACTGGCCATGCCAGGCGCCTACCCATGACCCGCGTCGCGAGAATGGGCGCGCCATTCGCGATGACGAGAAGGAGCAGAACCTGCCAGATGATGTCGAGTCTCATGCCTGTCTCCGACGGTGCGCGGCCTCGTCGCTTCTTCCTGGCCGTTTTAGTTGGGGCCGACGGCGCGTTTGAGATTCGGTCCCCATGCTCCAGAATGATCAAATCCGAACACAAGTCTTGATCTCCGAAGCCGGAGACTCAGGCTCGCGGTGGTCCCCCGTCCCGAAGAGGTTCTTGCGAGAGCTTACCTGTTTTTTGCCGCATCGTCCGCCAGCCGCACTCAGGTCAAAGATCAGCTTCACGCTTATTGACGCTGCGAGTCCGTGTGACGACTTTTACTCTCTGTTCCACCCCTGAAAATCAATGAGGGCTGTGGGGACGTTGCGGACCTCGGAATTTCATTTGCGAATTTCATCGTCCCGCCCGATGCGGCCGATACTCGCAAGTGTTTCCTTATATAGCCTCCTCATCAAACTCAGCACCTCCGCCTCAATCAAGGGCAGCGCCTCCTCGGGAGTCATACCGTCAACGTCGTGCACATGCCAGTATTCGATGCGCGAAGGATCGCGTGTCGAAACCCACTCCGGGAACCGCTCGCCCATCAGAGGAAAATGCTCGGCATATTTCAGCGCGATGATATCGTGCGCCGCATCGAGGTCGGCGATTTGGACCTGCAAGGGCATCCGCGCGCACTCACGATCAAAACTCACTCCCCTTTGTTGAAGCGCGCTCGCCGTTGCCTTTGCAATCGGGCCGATGTTGCCGCTGCCAAGGTCGACGGCGATTCCGCGCGACTTCGCTATCCAACCCGGACATTCCCTAGGAGCGCGGAAATTGAACAGCTCTTCCGCGAAGCGGCTACGGTAATAGTTTCCAGTGCAAAGAAAGAGCACGGTTTTCATGCGAGATCCGTCTTCATCGATCGGATGACTAAGCCTCGATTTGAGGGCGCTGGACAGGATCGCCTTCGAGTGTCTCCCCAAGTCTAGATCGAACGGATGGAAAGGTATACCGAGGCGCTGGGAGAGATCGAAGCAGCAATCGTCGTAGCTGCGATTTTGCAACGAGGCGACGAAATCAAGAGCGCCGGCGGCTATCTGCGTGTCTTGATCAGTAAAGCCAGGGCAGGGGAGTTCTCGATCGGTCCAGTCCTGATGGCTCTTATCCGAGGCAGGAAGGGAAAAATCGATCGGAGACGTGCCTGATGGCGCGGGTTCGAGAAAAGCGACGCGAAAAGCGACGCGCTTCTTTGGACAGATCATCGGACACTTTCGTCCAGAGGCTGCAAGTCGCGCGGCGCGACCTTTGTTCTCGAAGCCGCGATCGACAAGCTCGACAAATATCATCTCCCATCCTCGACGACATCGCCTATGTCGCCAAGGACCAAGCCGAAACCAGCGTCCTCTTCGAGCTGATCAGCGCCCGCCACGAACGGCGCTACCTGCTCATCACCGCAAATCAGCCCTTCGGCGAATGGGGAAAAATCTTTCCGAACCCGACGCTTTCATGGCGCCTCCTTTTTCGAACGCTTCATGCGCTGCGCTCGAGCGGCCTTGCAGTAAGGGAGCTGCGAGGATTGCTCCCTATCTGGGAGACACTCCCGCCATCGACCCACGCAGCTCTTCGGTTGACCTGACTGGCGTGAAAAGGGGAGGGTGAGAGAACCGGAGTGAACCACCTACCGGGTGCAATATTCCTTGCCGCGCAAGGCTTTGCCATCTAAGGCCCCCTTGGGAAGCAGCCGATCTACCTAACGCAGTTAACAGCAAAAAGTGCAGAGGGCTCCAATAGCTAAGCTTATCCTTTGAACAAATAGCTAAGGTAGCGGCAGGTTCAACAAGCGGCATGATATGGCGGGTAAGGCAAGGCCCCGGCCCCTGCCAACCCTGCCTTTGAAGCTACCAAAGGGCCTTTTAGCGCGATTACGAACCATATTTTCGTGGCGAGGTACCTCAATAGCTCAATGATAGCCACACCCTGCCCATAAGCATGACAGCCTATGGCCAAGGTTCGGCACGTTCGGGGCCATGTCATCGGCTCCGAACCGTTTCGACGTTTTACCTGAGTGCAGCATCCCACCCAGGTTGGGCGAGCTGCTAGAAACCGGAGTTGCTCACCCACCTTTTTCATCGCGCGCCGCAGTGTAGATCAGGAAAAATCCACTGAACGGATTTCATCCTCACTCTCCGCGCCGGAGGGCCGCGCATTATACTGAAGTTGATGGGTTTGGCCGATGTAACCTCCGTCGGCTAAGCGGTTCTCGGCTGGTTTGGCGAAGCGCGTTCCTTCAGGTTAGGATCACGAGCGACCTGGCGGGAGTCTGAGGAAAGAATCAGTGAAAAAGATTAAAACTGCTACAAGGCCCGCCCAAAAGAAAACGCCCGCAAAAAAGGAAAGGGCCAGGTGGATCTCGCTCTCGACCTATTCAAAAATCTCGACCTGTTAAAGATGCTCGCTCCCTCGGGTCTTGAGTTGTTCGGCGTAGAGGATCCGGTTGATCAATTTTCCGAATATCTAGAGGCTTGCAGTCATCGCACTCTCGATGACGACGAGAAAAGCGAATTATTGGCTGAACTCCTTGAGAGTTTGTCCGAGCTTAAAATTGATTCCAACGGTGGTGATCCGGACGCCCGCGATAAAATTCAGGCAATCTATGACTTGTTAGACGATGCGATTGAGGGCCATTTGCTGCAAGTGCCAGATCTGATGATGATGGGCAAAATCCTTTCTGACGCCGGATGGGTTATTCCCGACAGCTTGAAGCAGGCGACAGCTAAGGCGCTTGAAGCTTCCCCGCCGGAGATGGAAGGCGACACTGAAGCCGACCTTGTATCATCCTTGCTGGGAGTAGCCGATCAGGCAGGCCAAAATCCGTTCGATGTCTATGAGTATCTGAATTCCGTCTTGGCCTGCTTCCCGCCAGAGGCCGCTGCGATGTTGCTGTCAGTGCTCATCGTCGCAAACAATGCCGTCGTTAATCAGGCCGTCGCAGGGTTTCTCTTGCATCGCGATGCTGCCATCGCGCAGTCAGGCGCTGGAGCCTTGGCTGCGTCCGCGAGCAAAAACCCAGTTCAAAGCTCCCTAATTGAGCGCCTTGTTCGTATGCGCCCGTGGTTGCCGCAGGATCGGCAAGCTCACATCGATACGGCCATAAAGGCCATGCGCCTGAACGCCCTCCCTCCCGAAAAAACAGAGCTGCCAAAAATCATCAAATGCTATGCGTCGGTCTGCGACGGCTCAGGTACAAGAAGCCTGTTTGTCACACGGAGGATCGGCGGCCACTACCAAATAGCCGCCGTCATGATGAAGCCTGCGGGTGTTGCTGATGCGATGGTTATCTCGGAGCTACCGAAATCTGAAATGGACGCAATTGTTCGTGAAATGAAATCGTCCCTTCCTGTGATGGAGATGGATTTAGCCGGGATTAGCCGGTTGCTGGCCTTTGCGATTGCCGACAACTTCACTCAAGAGACTCCCCCGCCGTTCAAATTGCTCGAGGTGGTGGAGAGCCTTGGTATCGGCCCGCTGCATCCCGATCATGCTCAGGCAGAGGAAATCATAAACTGTCTCCTGGCTGGTCTCCCGGCCGAACAAACAAATTCGACAGCCGTGGCAAAAGCTCATGCAGATATTTACGACAGCGAATTTTCTTATCACTGGTTCGAAGCTGGCGAGGTTGTGGAAGCCCTGCTTTACCCCATTAAAAGCTCCAAACAGCGTGTCGCCAAACTTTTGAAGGTTTATCTGCCTGAACGACGGGTGTTTTGGGCACGGCAATGTGCGATTTCCGCCCTCGTCATGCACGGCGATGGAAAAGCCCCGGATGCGTCCTGGAAACAGTTGGCTCTGGTCGGACGCGACATTGCTTCGGACTTGCCGCTAAATCAGATACCGCTGATGAAGAAAATAGCGGAGGCTTCAGTGCAGGCATTTGAACAGCGATTTTAGCCTGGAATTCGCAAGGTGAGGCTGGAAGGTTCAAAGAGGGATATGAAAAGCTTCGATAGCGCTAATGTCGATCGACGGAGGCGCGCCAGTTCTTTCCAGTTCTCTGGAAGTTGCATGCCACTCGTTACATGGTACACTTCCAAGAAGGCCGCTTCGATCGGACTAGACATCCAGCCATGCCGGACGTGTAGCCGAGTTCATCGGCGACGGTGCAGAGGGCAGGTTGCCCCTGCGATAAGCGCAGATTATCGGACATCAAAACGACAAGACAAGCCCGGCGGTTTTTTCGCAAATACGCATGACAAAGCGCCGCCGCTGGCTCAAGATTCTTCCCATGCAAGCGCTTGATTCGCTCTTCACGTCCGCGCCCGTTTCCGCCCCAAAGCGCCTTGCCCGTGCGCGTCGCGCCGCGGCGGCGTCGGCTACAAAGATTATCGAAATTCAACCGCTTCCGCGCTGGACGCGACCTCAGGACGGGGAGCGGCAGGCGGCGGCGTTTTTCGCCGGCGCCGGCCTCGCGCTGTTCGATGCGATGCTGCGCGGCGGCGCGGACGGCGACGAGCCCGTCTTCGCTGGCTGTTTGCGTCAACGGCTCGCGCTGCGCGCCGCCGAATCCAGCGCAGCGATATGCCGACTGCGCGAGGACGCGGCCGCCTTGCGCGACGCCGAACATCTTTCGGGCGGCGGGGAGATCAGCCCGGCCGGGCGGCTGCATCGATTGTTTTGATTGTTCGCGGCGCATCCGGCTCGCATTGACGCGGCGAGCCTCGCACGCGGCGGCGCAGCGCTCGGCTCGTGCGAGATCGACGCCGGCGCCATTGCCGCAGCCTTAAAGGCCTGCGTGGCCGAGGCGCCCGATCCGCTCGCCGCGTCGGCCCACGCTACCGCCGTCGCCATGGAACTTTACCCCGCAGCGCCCGCCAGCGACGCGGAGATCTTCGCGCTGTGGGCAGCCGATCTCGCTCTGGCGAACCATCTCCGCTGGGCGCGGCCGGTCCCTCTGCTTGCCGTCGCCATGGCGCATCCCTCGCTCAGGCGCGGGGCAGGGGCAAGGGAAAGGGCAGGCCGGCCCGGACCCTCGGACGCGGACTGGCCGGCGGCGGTCGCTCGCGCCTATGGCCTCGCGGTCATCGACGCCCATGCGCTCGCCGTCGATCTTTCGCGGCGGGCGAACAAGCTTCTCGCCGTCGCGCCGATGTTGCGCGCCAAGGGGGCGCGCCGCGTCGTCGACATGTTGCTCGCCGACGACGCCGTCACCCCCGCGGCTGCCGCGTCCCGCGCCGGCCTCTCTGATCGCGCGGCGCGGCGTCTATTCGAGCGGCTCGTCATGCTCGGCGCCGTGCGCGAACTCACCGGGCGCGAAACCTTCAGGATTTATGGTCTATGAGTCGCGCCAACGCCGCCCGTCTTGATCGCGATCTCTCCGACCTGCCGGAGGGGATGCGCTGGCGCGAATGGATGGGGCGCGCCGAGGCCGCGATCTTCGCCTCTGCAAAGCCTGTTTCCCGCGAGACGCTCGCCGGGCTCGTCGGCGACGCCTGCCGGCTCGACGCGCTCATCGCCGACATCAACGAGGAGCTGAAAGCGCGCCCCTATGAGATCGTCTTCGTCGCCGGGGGCTATCAGTTTCGCACGCGCCCGCGTCATGCAGAGACGCTGCGCGCCCTGGCTGGGACCAAGGACGCGGGGCCGCCGTCTTTCACCCGGCTCGAAATGCTGGCGCTCTCGGCCATCGCCTATCAGCAGCCGGTCACCCGCGCTGAACTCTCGCGTCTCGTCGGCCACGACATCAGCCGCGACATTCTCGGCCGGTTGAAAAGCCTCGGCGCCATCGCGCCCGGGCCCCGGGCCCCCCAGCCCGGCGCGCCCATCGCCTGGGTGACGACGCAGCGCTTTCTCGAAATGTTCGCGCTCGGCAGCCTGCGCGATCTGCCCGATCTCGACACGCTGGGCGCCGCCGGCGGGGGGGAGAGAAATCGATGACGAGATTGAAGGCGCCCTTGACGACGCCCTCGGGCTCTTCGAGACGCCAGGCGCGCGGGACGATGATGCACTCACTGAGACGGAGTGGGAGGCGTGACGGGACGAAACTCGATCAACCGATGAAGGCGCGCCCGCCCTGTAAGATTTTTGCAGACCTCGGGAGACTGCGATGCAAAGAGACCCTGCTTACGCCCGACGCCAGGTCCTTCGCATGTTTGCATCAGGCATCGCGGTCTTCACCGCCTGGGCGAGGGCCCTCGCGGTAGACAAGCTTGCAAAGAGCGACGTCGATTATCGAGGCCGCCCGAAAGGCAGGGAGCACTGCGACAATTGTCGGGTTTGGGTTCCGCCTGACTCCTGGAAATCGGTGGAGGGAGAGATTTCTGCGAGTGGCTGGTGCAATATCTGGCGGCCAGCCGTCGTTCGCGGGCCGATCATTCGCCAGCGAAGCGGTTGCGGTGACTTTCTTCCCCAAGAGGTTTACAATGACAAAAACGCCCATGCTTATCATTTACGCGCTTGCCGCCGCCTTCCTCTTTTATTGGCATTGGCAGCACGTCCTTGACGCCTTGCCCTTCCTCGTCGTGCTGGCCTGCCCACTGATGCATCTCTTCATGCATCACGGCCATGGTCACCACCACGGGACGCCGCCCCACGATACGGAAAAGCGCGATGCTTAGCTGAGCCGTTGGCGCCTAGCCCGGAGGTATGACCATGAGTCACGAACAGCATCACGATCATTCCGGGCATGGACGCTTTCACGGGCATCAGGGACACCCTCACACGCCCACCCCTGAGCAGCCCGATCGCGCCGGCCTCAAGCAACCCGCTCGCCTCGCTGCGGAAGGCATTATCTACACCTGTCCCATGCATCCGCAAATACGGCAGCTTGGTCCGGGCAATTGCCCGATCTGCGGCATGGCCCTGGAGCCTCTCGTTACGACGGCAGAGGAGGCCCCGAGCGCCGAGCTCACCGATATGACGCGGCGTTTTTGGGTTGGGCTTGCCCTTACTGTTCCGGTCTTCGTCCTCGAAATGGGCGGCCATTTTTTTAATCTTCACCATTACCGGCCGCAACTGTCGAATTGGGCGCAATTCGTCCTCGCCACCCCCGTGGTCCTTTGGGCCGGTTGGCCCTTCTTCGTGCGCGGCGCGCAATCGCTCGTCACGCGAAATCTCAACATGTTCACGCTGATTGCCATGGGCACGGGCGTCGCCTGGGTTTACAGCGTCGTCGCCACCTTTGCGCCCGCGCTGTTTCCGCCGGCCTTTCGCAGCCCGGATGGTTCGGTGCCGATCTATTTCGAGGCGGCAGCCGTCATCACGGTGCTCGTGTTACTCGGCCAAGTCCTCGAACTGCGCGCCCGCGAGCAAACCGGCGGCGCGATCCGGGCGCTCCTCAATCTCGCGCCGGTGACGGCGAAGCGCGTCAAACAGGACGGGTCCGACGAAGAGATCGCACTCGACCAGGTTCATGCCGGCGACCGGCTGCGCGTGCGCCCCGGCGAAAAAGTGCCAGTCGACGGCGCGCTTCTTGAAGGCCGCAGCTCGGTCGACGAGTCCCTGGTCACCGGCGAGTCTATGCCCGTGACGAAGAGCGTCGGCGACAAAGTCATCGGCGGGACGCTGAACCAGACGGGCGGCTTCATCATGCGGGCCGACCGCGTCGGCGCTGATACGATGCTGTCGCGCATCGTCGACATGGTTGCGTCCGCCCAGCACAGCCGCGCCCCCATTCAGCGCCTCGCCGACCAGGTTTCGGGCTGGTTTGTGCCGCTGGTGATCCTGGTTGCCATTCTCGCCTTCGCCGCCTGGGCGGTCTGGGGGCCCGAGCCGCGCATGAGCTATGGCCTCATCGCGGCCGTCTCGGTTCTGATCATCGCCTGCCCCTGCGCGCTTGGCCTCGCGACGCCGATGTCCGTCATGGTCGGCATCGGGCGCGGCGCGCAATCTGGCGTGCTCATCAAAAACGCCGAGGCCTTGGAGCGCTTCGAGAAGATCAACACCCTTGTCGTCGACAAGACCGGCACGCTCACCGAAGGCAAGCCGAAAGTTACGGCCATCCGCCTCATTGCCGGCGTGACGGAAAACCAGCTTCTGGCCGTCGCCGCGAGCCTTGAGCGCGCGAGCGAACATCCGCTCGCGCAGGCGATCATCGAAGCCGCCCTTTCGCGCGGCCTGCCGCTTAGCGAGGCCTCAGAGTTCGATTCTCCCGTCGGAAAAGGCGTGCAAGGCCGCGTCGGCCAGCAATCCGTCGTCATAGGCAACCAGCGCTTCCTAACCGAGCTCGGCATCGAGACGCGCGCGCTCGACAGTGACGCCGAGCGCCTGCGCGAAGACGGCGCCACGGCCATCTTCGTGGCGATTGATCGTCAAGCGGCGGGGATCATCGCCATTGCGGACCCCATCAAGGAGACGACGCCCGAGGCGCTACAAGCGCTGTTTAGCGACGGCGTCTCGGTCGTCATGCTCACCGGCGACAATTGGACTTCGGCGCGCGCCGTCGCGAAACGGCTGGGGATCAGCGAGGTCGAAGCCGAAATCCTACCCGAGGATAAGAGCAAGGTGGTCGCCCGTCTGCGCCAGGCTGGGCACATCGTCGCCATGGCGGGGGACGGGGTGAACGACGCCCCGGCCCTCGCCGCGGCCGATGTCGGCATCGCCATGGGAACTGGAACCGACGTAGCAATCGAGAGCGCCGGCGTAACCCTGCTCAAGGGCGATTTGCGCGGCATCTTGCGCGGCCGCCGGTTGTCGCGCGCCACCATGCGCAATATCCGCCAGAACCTCTTCTTCGCCTTTATATACAACGCCGCCGGTGTGCCGCTCGCCGCCGGCGCGCTCTATCCCGCTTTTGGCTTGCTGCTCTCGCCTACGATCGCGGCCGCCGCCATGGCACTGTCGTCGGTCAGCGTCGTCGCCAATTCGCTGCGCCTGCGCGAGACTGAGATCGAGCCCGCCAAATTACGCGAAATGCCGCCTTTCCCGGGGATCACCTAAGCCCTTCGGACCGGCTAATCGCGCTGTATCTGTTCGATCACGTAGCCGCCCTGCGGCGACTGCGCCGGAATGGCTTCATGGGTAATCTGAAGCTGATGATCTTCTTTGTTGACGGCCTTGATGACGCCCTTTCCGATCGCCTTCTCGGCCGTGAAAAGGATCGACGCGGGCCAGCACGGCGCTACCGATATCGTATCCCGACAACGGATACCTAAATTAGGCTCGATGGAGGACAAGTATCTCTATGCCGGGTTGATTCGGGTCCACGTTCTTCGCCATGCGGTGAAAGAACCTATCTATGGCCTCGCCATGATCGAGGAACTGAGCATGGCTATATCATCAGCCCCGGCGCGCTTTATCGGTCCTGCATGGGCTCGAAGAGAAGGGCTACCTCGCCTCGTCCGAGGCGAGACTTGGCAGCACCGCGCGCCGCGTCTATCGGGTGACGCCCGACGGACGCAGGGCACTGATTCGGGCGAGGCTTCCTGACGCCCTCGCCCGAGGGATTTCCCAAGCTTGCCGCGGTTCATCGACGGCTCGGGATTTACGCCTTAGCTCCTCGCGGCCAGATGCAGAGTGTCAAGGCCTGCACGCAACCCATGCGCTAGTTTGATCGCGTCATCATTCGCCCAGAAGTGGACGAAGAACAGCCTGGGTTCGTCATCCAGCATGTGATTGTGGAGCGCGGTGACCTCGATTCCGTTGGTCTGCAAGGCTTTCAGCAGGGGCTCTACTTCCTTGCCTTCGGCGACGAAATCCCCGCTGATCGCTGCCTTGCCATCACCAGTCGGTTGGAAGTTAATGCCGATTGCGGTCCCCATGGCCGGAGCGACAGCCATTCCGCCTGCCTTGATATGCTCAGCCCTCGGGACGCTGAATTGATAGATCCCGCCGTTGTTCTTCCCCGCTAAGCCTAGCGCCTCGTCGACTTGCGCCGTGTCGAAACTCAGTTTCGGCGATTCGCCAGCCGGCGCCGGCGAAGCTTCGAAAGGCGTTTTCGTTTCGGCAAGCGCGTCGCGAACGATCCCAGCCAGTTTTGCCGGATCGCCGCGGCCGAAGATATGCATATAGTAAGTGGCGGGAATAGTGCGCAGCAGATGGTTGTGAACGCCCGTCACGGCGACGCCATTGGCCAGCAGCGAGCGCATAACAGGCGTGACCTCGGTCTCGGTCAGCACGAGGTCGCCCATCATCATCTCGTTGTGACCCACAGGCTCGAAAGCGATCCACCCGCCCAGCGCTAGGCCTGGCTTGACAGTGACGCCATCGAGAGTGACGTGGAGATCGCTGCGCGGCAGACCGTATTTATGGACCGTGTCCATAACACCGCCCTTCTTGCCGATCGCCGCGTCAACTTGTGACCAGTCCATTTCTGCCGCGAGAGCAGGCGCCGCAATGAGAACGCCGAGCGCAGCGAGCGTGGTGAGAGCTTTTTTCATTGGTATTTCCTTTCCGCTGAGTGCCGCCGCGAGAAAAAGCCGATCCCGCCCAAGCAGCGGGCTACGAGGGTTTCGAGCATACCCTCCTGGAAGCAGAAAGACCGCTGTCGCGACGGCTGCCTTAAGAGCGAAGCGCCAGAAGTCCATGGTCGCGACCACGGGCGCTTCAAAATCACCCCCTACAGCCGCCCAGCAGGACGGTCTTTCGAAAGATACCGCACGGACGGCGAACTGAATGGCGGGGTTTTGGCATAGCGCCCGCCACGGCTGTGATCGCGGCCAAGGCGTCCGAGAAACGCCTTGTTGGCGTATGTTCTTTCGATGTAGGGCTCGCCGAGGAAAATCCAGAGGAAACAGCCGGCAAACGTCACGGGACCACCGAGAGCCGAAGACGAAGACGATCAATTGCGATACTATCAGGAGCGGGTCACGCGCCGTTTCCGCTATCGCGAGCCCATTGAGCATCTCGGTGGGCGTCGGCCCTGACTCGGCCGCCTGCTGCGCGGCGTGATTAAGAGGCGCACAGGGGTCAGAGAAGCCAACGGCCGGTCCCTTGAGTGAGGAAAAGAGCGGTGCGGAGCCATGCTAGAATTCTCAAGAAGGCGTCATACACAGTCGCCTCGTGGGGACGGAATTCAAATTCAAACGAATGCTGAATGCCCAGGTGTGAAAGGGTGGCCGATGAGAATCTTGGGAAAAATGGGTGATCTGGGCCGATGCCTTGCAATAACCTTGCTGCTGTCGGTCGCCAGCACTCCTACGCATGCGGAGACGGTCGGGGTGCGCGGCCACAGTCGCGCCGGCGAGGGTGAGACGCACCTTGTCCTCACCTACAAGGCGCCGATCGAGAAGCGGGTTGCCTTTCGCAAATATATGGAAGGCTCCGGCGTCACACAGTTCGAGGAGTGGAGGAGCAGGGGCGTATTCGCGAGCTACCAAATTCTGTTCGCGACGCAGGTCAACGAACACCTACCCGACATGTGGGCGATCATCGACTTTGCCAAGTTCAGCGACATCGCCAAATGGCAGGCAATTGAGCGTGACTATCCGGGTGGGCTTGCGCCGGAAGGGGTTGCTCTCGGCGCGCCCAAGACCGACATCTACGCCAACCTCGTTTGGCAGGGCGGAACGACAAAGGCCGACCAGTCCAAGTCCCTCTACATGATTATCCCATACATTTCCTTAGTAGCCGGCGAAAAGTACGAGGACTTCGTCAACAAATATGTTGTCCCGCAGCTGAACGGCTGGGCCGAGTTCGGCCTAATGCCGTCCTACGCCATTTATTTAAATCAGAACCCGACCAACGCGCCGTGGCAGTCGCTGCTGGTGCTCGAATATGATGGAATACGCGGGATCGCGCTTCGCGACTCTCTCAAGGGAACAATCCGCGCCAAGCTCGCTAACGACCCCGGCTATACACAATATAGCGAGATCAAGACGACGATACGTAAAGAGCTGGAGCCCGCCACCTTTGAAGTCATCCTGCCACATTAGCAGTGGATGAAGTGTTTGAAAATTGACCAACCTCTCCTATGGTCGGCTATCCTCCGTGGGTTGCCCAAGGCGCATCAGGCCTCAATTGCCGCTGTCCCCTCGCGTTGCTATTCCGATCCGTCCGTCAGGCCCCAGGACAAGAACTTGTCGACCAGAGCCGCCATGAAGTGCTGGATCAAATTATAGAAGATTATCGGCAGCATGACGTTCGGATGATCGGAAAACGCAAGCGACGCCATTACCAGCCCTGCGCCATTGTTATTCATGCCGAGGCCGAACATCATTGACGCCATCTCAGCGCGACCGGCGCGGAGGACGCGCGCCAAAAAATATCCCGCGCCAAACATGACGAAACACAATAGGAAGACGATGATCAGCATCACAATGACGAAATCGAAATCAGGCTGCGCTATGACTCCAGGCAGGGTAAGCGACGCATTTGAATAATTCAGCAACGCTAGAACAATAAAATTGGCGAGCTTCAGGTAGGGCGAAATCGCGTTAGAACGCCTTTCTCCCAAGATGCGATGCGCTAGCATGCCTAATAAGGACGGCAGGATCACCCAAACACCGAGGAAAAGGTCGGCGCCGCTACTTGCGAGCTCGTGTAGGTCCTCGGAATAATGGCCAGTCGTGATAAAGCCCCCAGCATGAAGAACAAGCGGCGTGAGGATCGGACTACTTAAAGTCGTAAGCAGAATCAGGCCAAGGCTTAGCGTGAGGTTGCCATTCGCGTTTTGCGCCCAGGCCGTCGACGCCCCCGCGATTGGCATAGATGCGACCAGGGCAAGGCCAGCTAGGATTTGCTGAACCTCGTCGGGTTCGGGCCAAAGTTTCATTGTGATATTGACGCAGACGATGAACGCGAGCGGCACAAGGAGGTTTCCCGCCGCGCCGGCGACGAGCAGGGAAGGCTTGCGCTTCAAGTCAGTCAGTTCATTCGCTCTGATTCCCAAGCCAGCATTAAAAAGTAGAAAGGCTAGCATTGCGGGGGGCAGCGAAACGCTAATCTTCGTTCGCAAAATATCGACGCTTCCGATCTCGATGCCGCGCATAAGAAGCCCCAGGTCAGGAAAAACGGCCGCAACAATGTAAGAAGACACAATGATCCATATAAAATGTTTGTGAATGAAATGGAGGAACGCAGCGCTGATCTGGGTAAAGCCGTGACGCACTTTGCTCTCCTCCCCGGAGGCCTGGGATATGCCGCTTCGCATCAACATTCCTCAGGCGGTTTCAAGTGTCGAAACTGGTTGAGCAACAGGAGGTCGTAAGCGAGTTTCAACGCACCACAGATGATCAGTGGCGAGGCCGTCCAAGAAATTGAAAAGAGGGCGCCAGAAAGCGCCGGACTCAAGGACGCGGCGAGGCTGCGAGGAATGGATGTGAAACTCGCAGCCGCCGTGCGTTCCGCGTCAGTCACGACCGACATCACGTAGGATGAACGCGTCGGCACGTCCATTTGCGATAACGCCGCCCGAATGATCAATAGGGCCATAGTAAGCGGAAGCGTCGGCGCGAGGGCCGCGAGGATCAGACACAGGCTCGAGGGGATATGTGTGAAGACCATCGTATTTACCAGACCGAAGCGTCGGGAAAGCCAAGCAGCCAGGGGATAAGAGAAAGCGGACAGGACTCCGGACCAAAAGAAGAACAGGCTGGCAGTAGCAAGCGATAAATCAAAGCGTTCGAATAGCCAGAGGGCCAACAGTGATTGAACTACAAATCCGCCAGCGAAGGCGTCGAGGCTGAACAAAGCGGCGAGCTTGTAGACAATTGCGCGCGACGGCCCAAGCGCCACGGACTGGCTCGTTAAAGACGACGGGGGCATGGGAGGCATGCGCGCATAGACCAACCCTCCGACCAGGCCCAGTATGGCGTAGATCGCAAACATCGCCTTCACAGCCAAAAGTTCGACCCAGCCCATTCGCATGAGAATTCCCGGCAGGGAGGCGGCCAGCGCGCCGGCCGCGGCCGCGAGGCCGCCGATGAGGCTATATCGCGCGAAACCACTGGTTCGCGCCGCGGCGGCTGTCTCGCGAGTTAGAACCGCGTGCTCAACGGGCACGAAGGAGCTTGCGCTGCCGCCCGACGGATTGACAGAACCAATGAACGCCACGACGAGGAGAAATGCATAGGAGTCGATGAGTGATAGTGCGACGCCGGTCCCCGCCATCAAGGTGGCCGCCGCGATCAACATATGTCGCGCGTCATAGCGGTTGCCGACAAGGCCAATCGCCAGGGTAAGGAGAGCGGAACCCAGCAACGCCGCGCCCGCTAGCGCGCCGATTTCGAAAGAGGAAAGCCCCAGCCTTGTGAGATAAACCGGCAGCAACACGGCGACAAAGCCGTCGCCAAAGTCGCGGAGGCCGCGCGCCCAGATCAACAAGCGAACAGTTCTGTTCATCCACCAACCAGCTGGTTTCGACGCGGCCGATTCTTCCGTCTTCGGCAACTCACTTCAGAAACCCCTCCAAAGAGGGGTCGGATCCATCGAGGGCGAATTTTGCCGCGGAGCCCTTGGCCCAAACGTCGAAACAGTTTTCGCCAAAGCGGTTCGTCAAGCAGAGCTTGTCCTTCGAGACGGCCCATTTATCGGTCGTTGTCTTGCCCATTCGCGTGTTCTGAAACTTTCCGCCCGCGGCGAAGCGATAGGAAAAATGGACGCCGTCGCTGAATTGCTTTCCACTGAAAGCTCTCTGTATTTGAGGCCCGGTCAGCTTTTTGAAGCCCTCGGATTCGGGCGAGGCCGCTAAGGCCGGCGAGATGAGCAGGGCTGCCGCCAACAGCGCGCGCGTGAGCATTTCGGTTTCTCCTTATCTAGCCGCAGGTCGAAATCAGACCGATTGCATGGTACGCGACGCTCGTGGTTGCCGAGAGAGAAAGCTGTCAGGGCCGATAACGCACGGCTACGCCCTTGGACCAACGCGACGATATTGCCTCCCTGGCGCGTATCGCCGCGATGGCGAGCGCGTCTCCAATTGCTCCGGTCAATCGTGAGCGATCGGGGTGACGACGAGATCGTCAAACGCCGTAATCGAGTCGGCCTTCGTCCAGAGCCCAACACGCCCGGACTTAAATCTATCGTCTCGATGATCGATGAGCTGTTGCTCATTGAGCCAGCCCCTTAGGCGGTCGCCCTCGGCGCTGATGCGCAGCTTATGCCATTCACCGAGCGCGGGGGCCTTGGTCTGTGCTTCGAGGATTTTTCGCCGGCCATTGTCGTAATAGTAGAGATTGAAATTATCCTCCAATGCGTTAGCTCGGATCACGTAATAGCGGCCTTCGGAAAAGCGGAAAACGATCCCAGCCGCCGCGTCCCGTTTTCCCGAAATTGGTTTGAATCGCATAGAGGCGTTGACATCGGCAAAGGGAGCGCCAGGCGCAACGATCACATTAAAATCATTGTTTGTCGCACGTTGAACCAGCGCTTTACCGTTCGAAGCGCCAGGGACATCCTCAACGCTCCATTGTCCCGTCACGGTCTCCCATCCTTCGAGAGGGCGCGTAAAATTAAAGCGCATTTCGGAACCAGCGGCTTTCGCTTGCCGACCCGTGACAGCCATCAAGCCGCCCACGGCCGCGGCAGCGGTCATCAGCTTCCGTCTTGAAATGTTGGTGTTCATGGATCCTCTCCCTTCGCGCTTGGCCAAATTGCGCGGTTGGTCAGAACGTAGGTCTCTTTCCAATCGTTCTGAACCTCCGCGGCTCAACTAATGGGCCTGATGATGAGTCACATCCAGAGCCGTCTTCAGTGCCTTGGCCAAACCAACGGCGTCGGCGTTCGAAGGAAGAACAGCCGAGGCTCGTCGTCGAGCATATGGCTGTGTAGTGCGGTGACCTCGATCCCATTGGACATATCCCCCGTAATCGCCGCCTTACCGTCGCCCGTGGGCTGGAAATTGATGGCGTGCGCGACCCCCATGGCAGGGGCGATCGCCGCGCCGTCGGCTTTGATGGCGTCGGCTCTGGAGATGCTGAACTGATAGACGCCGCCGTTGTTTTTCCCCTGAGAACCGAGGGCTTCTTCGACTTGCGCCGTGTCGAAGTCGATCCTCGGGGGTTCTCCAACCGCAGCGGCGGAAGGCTCAAAAGGCGTCTTTGTTTCCGCGAGCGCATCCCGCACGGCCTTGGCGAGCTTCATGGGGTCGCCGTGCCCGATATGCATGTAAAAGGGCGCGGGGCTGGCGCGCAGCAAATGATTATGGACGGCCGTCACCTGCACGCCGTTGGCGAGTAGCGATCGCATGACGGGGTTCACTTCGGTTTCGGTGAGCACCAGGTCGCCCATCATCATGGCGGCGTGTGCTGACGGCTCAAACGCGATCCACCCGCCGAGCGCGAGGCCAGGCTTGATGCTGACTCCATCGAGGGTCACGTGGAGATCGCTGCGCGGGAGGCCGTATTTATGCACGGTTCCAGCGACAGCGGCCTTCTTGCCAATGGCGGCCTCGACCTGCGACCAGTCGATTTCCGCCACGGCGGGGAACGCAGGCACAAGCAGTCCGATCGTGGCGAGAGCGGCAAACGCCTTTTTCATGAGTTTCTCTTTCCGTTGCACGTCTAGATTGCCCCTAGGAGGAACAGGCCTATTCCCGCCGCGCAGGAGCCCGCCAATGTTGGAAGCATGCCGACCCGAAACTGGAAGATCGCAACCGCTGCGGCTATCGAGAGGACGAGGCTCCAGAAATCCACGCTCGCGAGCGCCGGCGCGTCGAATGACAGCCCATAGCCATCCAAAGCGACCGTCTTGCGAAAGATGGTGTGGATCGCGAACCAGATCGCGAGGTTGAGGACGACGCCAACCACGGCGGCGGTAATCGCCGCCAATGCGCCTGATAGCGCCCTGTTCCGTCTAACTGTTTCGATGTACGGCGCGCCGAGGAATATCCAGAGGAAGCAGGGCGCAAAGGTGACCCACGTCGTCAGAAGCCCGCCGAGCGCGCCGGCAAGAAGCGGCGGCAAGTCGCCCGGCGAACGGAACGCCGCCATAAAGCCCACGAATTGCAAAACCATGATGAGCGGGCCGGGCGTGGTTTCCGCCATGCCAAGGCCATTGAGCATTTCCCCAGGCGTCAGCCAACCATAGGTTTCGACCGCTTGTTGCGCGACGTAGGCAAGAACCGCATAGGCCCCGCCAAAGGTCACCACAGCCATTTTGCTGAAGAACACGGCGATCTGCGAAAAGACGTTCTCCGAGCCGACGGCCAGCAGGATTGCGGCGACGGGGACGAGCCAAAGCGCTAGCCAGATCAGGCTCACTTGCAGCGCTCGTTTGGCGGACGGTAGCGCATGAGCGGGGGTCTCATTGCCAAGAAGGCTGTCCCCGTCCTCGTGCGCCGATCCGTGTCCCGCGGCGACGAACGCAGGATTCCCACGGGCCGCGCCGACAAATCCGATCAACGCCGCCGCCAGGATGATGACCGGGAAAGGCACGGCGAAAAAGAAGATAGCGACGAAGGAGATAGCCGCCAAAAAGCGCATGGGCTGGGATTTGAGCCCGCGCTTGCCTATCCTCACGACGGCCTCGATGACGATCGCGAGGACTGCCGCCTTCAATCCAAAAAACAGCGCGGCGACAGTCCCGACATTTTCCCAGAGCGCGTAGATGACGCTGAGCGCCATGATCGCGACGAGGCCGGGAAGAATGAATAATCCGCCAGCAATGAGCCCGCCGAGGGTCCGATGCATGAGCCAGCCGATATAGGTGGCGAGCTGTTGGCCCTCGGGGCCAGGCAGTAGCATGCAGTAATTGAGGGCGTGCAAAAAGCGGCTTTCGGGCAGCCATTTCTTTTCATCGACAATAATCCGGTGCATGATCGCAATCTGCCCGGCAGGCCCGCCGAAGCTCAGCATAGCGACCCGCGCCCAGACGCGGGCCGCCTCCGTGATCGACACGCCATGATCGCGGGTCGTGGTCTGTTTTGGATGAATATTCACGCCATTTTTCCCGGTTTTGTCGCAGGCCAGGTGTGGGGCTCGTCAGTGGCGTCGCGACACCAGCGGTAAAAGGCGTCGTAGAGCGCCATCCCGGCTTCGAGCTGTTCGAGATCATCCGCATACATGCGGGATTGACCGAGCGACGCCGCGAGTAGTCCTGCGGCTTCAGGGGCAAGGTCGAGGCGAGCGGTATCGGCCCCGCGCACAATGACGGCAAGCCTTTGCAGGGGCGCTAGCGCCAGGCCCCATTCCTCGAGCATCATATCGAATGTGCAGCGTTCGCCCCTGTGGCTCCAGAACGCGCCCTCTGTGTCAAAAGCCGCGCCGCCAAAGCGTTCCGCCACGGCAGACACCTCCGCTGGCGCAACGAAGAGAAATACTGCGCCCGGATCGACGAACCGGCGAATGAGCCATGGACAAGCTATGCGATCGACTTTCGGGCGGGAGCGCGTGACCCAGATTGTGCGTCCGAGGGCGTCGCGTCGTGGCACTTTAGCAACGGGGATGAGGGGCCCGCCGGCCTTGACCCAAGCGAGGTGCCCGCCCGTCAACACATCGGCGGACGCCGCTCCGGCATGACGAAGCCAGGCCGCGGCGCCTTCGCCGGCCTCATGGCCACTTTCGTCGATGACGATGGTCGCGCGACCGGCAAATTCTGCGGCCCAGTCCGAAACGGTTTCTAGCCGGCGTCGCAAGGCGCCCGGCGCGAAACGGGGATCGGACTTGTATTCCTCATCTGTCCGAACGTCGATTAACGCAGGACAGTGATTGACGCCGATCAGACGTGTGAGTTTGTCGGGAGAGATGCAGTTGATTGACGACATGGCGCGCCCTTGGTGGAAAACCGGACGCGATTCTTGGGCATGTCGCCTCGTGGGGAGATCGCTTCCCCATGGGCCCATAGATTGCCGTCGGCTGAAAAGAAGTCAAGGCCGAAAACTGGAGGGCCCAGCGCCAGGGGGAAGGCGCCCACATCGAGGCTGAGAAATGCATTTGCTCGCGCCGGGGAAATGGAAGCGAGAAAAGGCTGACGGGCCTTCGGTTGAGCGCCCGGCGGACCTCGGCTGGGGGCCGGACGCCGAGACAATCGCTCCCTGCCGAACTTCCAGCGTGATCGCTGCGGCTTCACCTCGAAAAGATCGAGAACGGCTCCGCCAGATCAGGCAGGGCGGCGATCGGCTTCTCGAAAGTCAGCGGCCCGCCCAGCGTCAGGCGCACAGCCGGCGGCTCGACGGGTTTGAAATGCCGATCCATCACCCCGACCGCGCAGACTGAGCTGGGCGCGATCCCTGTGGCGCATTGGTTGTAGAGGGCGTCGGTCGGCAGGAGCGAGCCATAGCCGTAAGTGATCTGGTCCGACCGCGAGTTGACTATGTTGAAGGCGTCGAGCTGAAGGCGCCAGCCATCCGCCCAGCGGTAGCCCAGCCGCGCCGCGACCGTGCCCGTCGCGGGCGATTGCAGATAGCCGTCCTCGGTGAGCGCGCGCGGGCCGATGTAGCGATATTTCAGCGCGCCAAACCAGCCGGTCGCTTCCCCGAGTTCCAGGCCCGCCATGGCCGTCACGGCGACCGCGTTCTGGAGATAGTTGCCGGGGGCGTTACCGAGGAAAGTGAGAAAGGGGAGCGCCTCCGGGGTGGTTAGGTCGAGATAGGCCAGCGCCTGCCCCTGATCGACGCCGCGATAGCGCGCATGCACCAGCGCCACGTCGCCGTTGAAATCTATCCACGAGAGGGGCCGGTAATGGTTCGCGATTTCGATGCCATAACGCCGGCTCGGGCGGCCGAAAATTGTCGTGCCGGTGTCGCCTACGAACTGGTTTTCGGAGTCCAGATTGAGCCAGAAAAGGGCGACGCTGGATTCGAGCCTGTCGATGATTTTCGTGCGCGCGCCGAGTTCGGCGCCGCGCGACTTCACGAGCAGCGGGATGGGCGCGACCCGGAGCAACCCGCCCTGCTCGGACAGTTCGGAGGTCGCGAAGGTCTGCACCGTTCCGCGCGCGTCGGTTGAGTGGAAGCCCTCGCCGTAATTGGCGAAGAGCTCCGTCTTGTAGAAAGGCCCGAGAATGATCGAGGCTTTTGGGCTGAACAGCGAGGCGTCCTTGGAGCCGCTGTTGAACGGGCCTGTCCAGAGCGCCACCGGGACGCCATCGGGATTGAGGAGCTTGGGCGCGCCCCAGTAATTCTGCCGTGAATTGACGCTTGCGGCGTAATAGTCGAAACGCCCGCCAGTGATGGTCTTCAGCCAGGGCGTCCAGCGCACGGCCGTATCGGTCCAAAGGCTGACGCTGCCTTCGGCGACATTGTCCACTCGCGCCGCGTCGTAGAGGAAGCGGCGACAGCTGTCCTGCAGGCCGAGATTGACGCCGTCGAAACGACTCTGGAATCCGACGCGCGTCTCGACGGGCAGGCCAAAACTCTCCCATTTGACATTGTGCTGGCCGTTGACGCCCGCCATCACGCGGCGATCGAATTGGTGGAACTGGTCGCCGAGCACTGGATTGGCGAGAAAATAAGTGAAGTCGTTGTAGAGGTCGAGCGAGGAGAGGATCGCGTAGGACTCCACGCGCGAATGATGATTGCCTTCCGTCTGGCTCCATCGACCGGAGAGCGAGAAGCGGGACATGTTTCCGCCGTCGGTCGGGTTGAGCGTGCCCCACAGCGACAGCAGGCCGGAGTTGACCGCGCGCTCAGGAATCTGGTCGGTCGAATGCCATTTGTTGGCGTAGGCCATGGCTGTGATCGACATGCCGTCTTCCTGCGTGCCCCGCGACCAGCGCAGCACGCTGTTGATGCGACGCATATTATCGCCGCGTTGCCACGGGCCGTTGTAATATTGCGCCTCGACCGCGCCATAGGCGTCGCCGCCGTTGATATTCTTGTAAGGCGCGACGGCGAGCGCCCGGGCATAGGCGAAACTGCCGCCGGTCACCTGGTAATAGCCCTTGTCGATCTTGTCCTTGTACTGAAGGTAGATCGACCCGGCCGAAGAGAAGTCGCCGTCCTGGGCGTCGTAGGGTCCCTTGCGCGCGAGCACATAGGATAAAAGCTCGGGGATTAAGAAATTCGAATCTGCATAACCCTGCGCATGCCCATGCGTCCGCATATTTAGCGGCGTGCCGTCGAGATAGAGCGCAAGGTCCGTGCCGTGGTCGAGGTTGAAGCCGCGCAGGAAATACTGGTTGGCCTTGCCGTCGCCGCTGTGCTGGCTGACAATAAGGCCCGGCACAATCTCTAACGCCTCCGCCGGGCGTGAAAAGGGCAGGGCGTTGACTTCCTTGCCGGTGAAGAAGGCTTCGCTTGCAGCGGTTAAAGGCGGCGGCTTAGGACCGTTCGATGGAAGGGCGGGCGCAGTACCCGAAACGGCGGTGACTATCGTCGAAACGACCCGCGCTGGTTGTGGTTTTGAGGGAGTTGCGACTTGAATAGGAGGCCGAGAGGTCGGTCGCGCGCCAATGCTAATGGTTGGCAAGGCTTGCTGGGCATTGGCAGTCGTTACAGCGGTAAGCACGACGGCGAGCGTGAAAACTGACAGGCCGGAAGGGCGATGCGACAAAAACATGGCTGACTCGCAGCAGACGTGGACCGTCACTGCGATTGACCTTCACCCCGTCGCCCGTGAAGCGACGAAGTTGAGGCCGCCTCGGTGCACCCCGCCCGACGCTTTCGCGCGTGACCACGAACAACGGCAGGTCTCCTGGCTCGCGGGTCGTGGCCTCGGTCCGCCTTCCCGGACTTACGCCCAGTGGCTTTATGGACCTTGGCTCGCCGCTTACAGTTGCGGGGGCAGCTGCGGCTTAGGACGATGACGCCCGCACCGCATTCCCTTTTGATCCCGTAGGGAACCGTTGGTTATTAGTAAACAGGCTCGGTATGGCGCGTGTCAAGCCGGAGCCAACCGATGAGCCGCCGCCACCCCGCCGGACCTGAGCGGCAAGCACCCTCAATCGCAGCCAGGCCGACGCGGTAAACGGAATTTTCGTTTCGAGTTGTCCGGCGCTTTACGGCAGGCCGAGAAAAATCGCGTCGTTGACAATCAGGAGCCTTGCATTCACGCCACTGCAAACGCGCCAGCGTCCCGAGGAGCTTTTTCGGAGGGATTTTGGCTAGATCTTCGCGCATGTTTGCCAAGCGCGCTGACGCCGCCTTCTGGAAGTGTGCAGGCTGATATCGCAGTCAAGAAGAAATAGTGCTGGCGTAAATGGAACAATTCTCATCTTCCGTTGTTGGAAATCCTCCAATCAATTGGACAAATTTATAATATTTCCAAGCTATCTTCGTGTGATGTTGACTGAATTCCTCGCTGGCAAATACTCATTGGCGACGGCCGAGTAGGCCGAAATCGAGCAAGCCTTTTGCGAGGACCCATAGTGACTTCGTCGATCGCGTTCCCGAAACCTTTGAATGGCTCGCAATTTAGGCTTTTCGTCGCCCTGGCGCTCCTTGCTTCGGGATGTCCCGCTGTCGCACAACAATCGCTTCCAACAATCAGCGTCGGCGGCGTGCGTCGCACGGCGTCACGCGCGCCGACGCCTCGGGCGCCGCATCCAGTTCACGCGCCCGCTGTGGCGCCGACGCCGTCGGTCCCGGCGCAGTCTTCCGAGCCGGGGCCCTTCGTGCCTTCCGAACAGGTGCTGGGCTACGGGCCGAGCGGCGTCGTTGGCTATGTTGCGCGCGGCACCTCGACCGCGACAAAGACCAACACGCCGATCATCGACATCCCGCAGTCGATCACGATCCTCACCAAGCAGCAACTTCAGGATCGCGCCAGCTACAGCCTCGATCAGGCGCTGACCTATGTGCCCGGCGTGACGGTGACGGGCGGCGAGGGCAATAAGGACGCCGTCACCATTCGCGGCCAGAACACATCAGCCGACTTCTATCGGGACGGCATTCGCGACGACGCCGAATATTACCGCGATCTCTACAACATTCAGGCGGTCGAGGTTCTCAAAGGGCCGAGCGCGCTCACCTTCGGGCGTGGCGGCGGCGGCGGTATCATCAACCGCTTCACCAAGAAGGCGGATGGCGAAACGATCCGCAATCTTGAAGTGGTCGGCGGCAGCTTCGGAAAGCGGCGCGTGACGGCCGACATCGGTCAGGCCGGTTCCGACACGCTCGCCCTGCGCCTCAACGCGCTTTACGAGAAGTCGGAAGGCTATCGCAGCTACTTCCAGATGGAGCGTTACGGCGTCAATCCGACGCTGACTTGGAAGCCGCTCGAAAAGACTTTCGTCACGCTGAGCTACGAACATTACCATGATCGCCGCTTCAATGATCGCGGCATCCCCTCGATCGGCGCGCCATCCTTTATCGAGGGCTTCCCGGCGGGCCTCGCCTCTTTCATCCCCGGCTATCCGGCGCCGACGCCGTATTACCAATTCTTTGGCAACACCTTTCCGACGGCGCGGACCAATAATTTCGCGCGCATCGACGTGAATCTCGTCGATCTCAACATGGAGCACAAGACCGACTTCGGTCTCGAGATCCGCAATCACACGATGTTCGCGAGCTACCGGAAACGCTACGCCAACACCTTCCCCGGCGAGAATGTCCTTCTCTTCGAAGGACCGCCCGGCGGCCAGATGGAAATCGAGGGCTACGTTCACAACACGCCGCGGACGAACATCTTCAACCAGACGGATCTCGTGTATCGCTTCGATATGACGCCGGAGATCAAGCACACGCTGCTCGCGGGCGCCGAGGTCGGCAATCAGAGATCGGCGAGCGAACGTAATCTTTCGTGCTTCGGCACGCCCGAGACGAATCTGGTCGTCAACTGCGACGGCAGCGCCACGGCGGTGGACGCCCCGTTCCTCAACCCCGCGCTCTATCTGCCGATGAGCTATGGCGACCCGCGCGAGCGTCGCTACACGAATCTCGACGTCGCCTCTGGCTACCTCCAGGATCAGATCGCGATTACGAAATACATCGACATCCTCGCCGGCGTGCGCTTCGATCATTTGGATCTGACCTTCCGCGGCGCTGACTTCCCGCTTCCGCCTGGCGCCGACCCGGCCGGTCAGGCGGCGGAACAGGCGGAAGGAGAAATCGTCGACCCGATCAACCAGACCATTCGCAACGTCACCAACAAATGGTCGCCACGCCTGGGCGTGGTCGGCAAGCCGATCGAGGATCTTTCGGTCTACTTCGCCTATTCGCGCTCCTTCCTGCCGGCGTCGAGCGATCAGTTCGTCGTGCTGACGCCCTCTCTCGCCGCGCTGCAGCCGCAGGGGTTCTCGAATCTCGAAGTGGGCGTGAAGTATCAAATCACGCCGCGGCTGCTCTTGACCGGCGCGCTCTATCAGCTTGATCGCTCAAACCAGCCGGTCACGGTCAGCGCCTTCAACGCCGTCTCCGCCAATACGCGCACGCGCGGCGGGGAGATCGGCCTCGTCGGCTATATCACTGACGAGTGGCAGGCCTCCCTCGGCTACGGCCTGCAATCGGGACGCGTGCTGAATGCGAGCACGAACCCCAACCCCATCGATCCGTGGCTCGTCTACGCAGGCAAGGTGACGCCGAACGTGCCGCGCAACACCTTCTCCTTTTGGAATAAGGTCGACGTGTCGTCGCTCTTTGGCGCGGGGCCGGGCGTCTTGGGGCTGGGCGGAGGCGTCATCTACAACGCCAAATTCTACCCGGCGATCGACAACGCCGTGATCGTTCCCGGCTACGCCCGCGTCGACGCCGCCGCCTATCTAAAATTGAGCGAAAGGGTGAATGCGCAGCTCAATGTCGAGAACCTGCTTGGAGCGCGATATTACGTCGCCGCCACCAACAACAACAACATCATGCCTGGCGCGCCCCGCTCGGCGTGGGTGACGCTGAACGCAAAATTTTAGTCGCGAAACGATGCAGATGAGAGCAGGGATGGCAAACCGAGGTTATCCATTTCGACGAGGAATGGCGGGAATAGCGACCGCCGCCGCTTTATTCTCCACGCTTGGCTCTAATGCGGCGGCGGCTCCAGGGGATATGCTCAAAGAGCCCGCCGTTTTTGCCAGCCGCTCTGGCGTGCTCGATCTTCTGATCATCGCTAAGCCTAAGCCAGTTCCGACCATCTCCTTTGCGCCGCCGGGAGGCGCGCCAGTCAATCCGGTCGGCTGGGTCTATGAAATCTGCCCGCGGCCCTCGACGGGCAATCAATGTCCGGCGGGATCATCGACAGTCGCGGATTATGGCGGCGCTCGGCTCGCGTTGCAGCCCGGCGATACGCTCAAAATGCGCTTCGTCAATCGCCTGCCAAAGCTTGACCCCGCCAAGGTCGCGCACGCCGCTGACGCGGGCGGAGAGAGTTTGCCGTCCAATCCCTCGAACATCCATACGCATGGCCTGATCGTGCCGCCGCGCGCGCCTACAATAAGCGATCCGACTTTCGGCGATTACGTCTTCGTCAGCGTATTCAACTCTGCCAACGTCAATTGGCAGCTCGTTTCGCAGGGAGCGCACGACCACGGGCAGCTAGTTCTGGATTCTGTCGATTACCGCATCGACATCCCAAAGAACCACCCGTCGGGGCTATTTTGGTTCCATCCGCACGTTCACGGGCTCGCGCTCAATCAGGTGTCGAGCGGCCTTGCGGGAATTATTACGATTGGCAATGTCGGCGATTACGCTGGCGGCGGCTCGGTTGGCGGTCAACCAGCCGTCCGCCATTTGATCCTCAAGGACTTGCAGGTTCTTGCCGCGGGTAACATCGCGTTCGAAAGCGACCCCGTCGCGGTCGCCAATGGCGAAGTCCTCAATCAGCAGGACCCGGATTTCTGCCGGCAGTTTCCCGCCCCCGGCGAGGTGAGGCAAGGGTCTTGTACCGGCGCCGACAACAGCAGGGACGAGGGGAATAATTATCTTGGCGGCAAATGGTATTTCACCATCAACGGTCAACAATTCCCAACGATTCCTGTCCAAGCGCCGCAGGGCGAATTTTGGCGGCTCACCAACGCCTCCGGCAGTCTGTCTTACCGCTTGCAGCTTGTCGCCGATGCGACACAGCAGCCGATCGTCATGCAACTTGTCGCCGTCGATGGCGTCAGCGTGAACCTGCCGCAGGACACGCCGATCGATACGGTGGTTCGGCTCGCCGGCGCAAAATTCAAAGTCGCGCGTTGCCCTCAAACAGCGTCCGACATTCGCACCCTTCCGGTGTGCGTGAGCGAGCTTGTCATGATGCCGAGCGCCCGCGCCGAGCTATGGGTGACTTACCGCGACGGAGCCGGACGCGTCACTTCTCCTCTGAGAAATGCTTTGGCGACTTTCAAGATGACCGGACTGACAATGGGGAGCGGCGACGCCTGGCCCGCCATCGACCTCGCCAGGGTTGAATTCAAGCAAGGGAGCTCGTTCAGCCTGTCGCAACCTGCCATCGCCGTGAGCGGGGATGCGCTAAAAATGACGCAGGCGGGCGGCATATTTTCGTCGCCCGTACCGAGCGCACAGGCCGCGCCGTTGCCCGCGAATTGCAAGGCGCTCCCGTCAGGGCATCGTCGGCGGATTTTCTTCGGGCTCGAGGACCTCGCTGTAGATGACAGCTTTGGACTGGGTTACGAAGAAGTCGATGAACGCGGGGTTCCGGTGCCGGGCACGCAATTGCCCGTCACGCGGTTCGACCCGATGAAGCCAAGCGTTTGCCTGCCGCTTGGCCCGGGGCAGACGCCCATCCACGAAACATGGGAGCTGGTGCAGCTTTCGACCGAAAATCATAACTTCCATATCCATCAGACAAAATTCAGGCCGGTCGAAGCCAATGCGTCCTCTTCTTCGCCGAATTCCCTGAAGCCCCGCTCCGGGGTTGGCTACGGGATCGTGGAGGACAACCTGCCGCTTGGCGTGGCGGCGCCAGACGCGTCGATCCGGGATCAAGTGACGAACAACCAGAGCGGCGTCTGTTCAATAGAGCAATGGCGTGGCGGTCACTGCGCTTCGACGCCCGTAACGCTCGATATCCCATTCGTCGAGCTTGGAGACTTCGTCTATCACTGCCACATTCTCGAACATGAGGATGGAGGCATGATGGCTAAGATTCGCGTCGTGCCGTCGCCGTACTGAGCCAGTCTCCCGGAGACACCTCTTCAGTTGAGGATACCGGCGTCCTCGGCGGCGAGGCATAGAGCGGGCTGCCAATGAAAGTCACCGATCGGGAGGATTAATGGCCTCGCTCTTGCTTATTTGATTGATAGCCTTCCAGAATAGGCGGGCCGCGTTGTCCCATTCCAACCGCCACCTTGATTGGAAGGGTGAAGCGAGAACAGCCAACAGGAAACCGAGTGCGAATGTGGTTGCAAACGATGGTGATAAGGAGACGATGCTGCCCTGAAAAACAGCGAGAGCCGCTCACGTTGAACGACTCTCGCCTTGCGCGCCTTTTTTTGGGGAGGGGATAAGGTGGCGCGCATATCCCGCACGATTAAGCGGTCTCAGTCGTCGTCATCGTAATAATGGTGACGATGGGGATAACCATACCCATATCCGCTTCCATACCCGTATCCATACCCAGCCCCGTAGCTGTAGGTCGGGGCTCGACGATACGGTGCGTAACCGTAACTATAACCATAGTCGTGGCCATATTCCGGATAGTATCCATAGCCATAGCTAGGCTGGCTAGCTAATGCGCCGACCGCAGCGCCGAGCGCCAACCCGCCGACAATAGCGCCGGCAACCGCAGCGCCGTTATTGTTGCCGTAATACCAGGCGGACGCCGGCGTCGATGTCATCGTTCCAGCGAGCAGAGCGGCAATCGCCGTAGCGGTGATGGTTTTGCGAAGCGTAGTCATCATCGATCCCCTCCGAGAACCATGAGCTCATCAACGCCCCTATTAAGCGCCAGCTAACCTGAATGGATGCTGAAGGGGGTGTGTTCTGGTTCTTGGGCAGATAGGCGAACAGTCAGAACCACGCGGACCTTGTGGAAGACGAAGATCATTGTAGAGCTCGCGCTGCACCATCCGCCGCGGCGATGGCCCTTTCCGCGGTCAGCGCCGTCGGATCAATTCTGTTTCTCTTGAAATGTAACCGTAGTTACATTATACTCGCAACCATGCCCGATCTGAAATGGCTTCTCCTCACCTACAAGGTTCCCGCCGATCCTCCGGCTAAGCGGGTCGCCCTTTGGCGGCGGCTCAAAAGCATTGGCGCGGTCTACCTGCAGAATGGCGTCTGCCTCCTCCCCAAGACCGACGACCATGTGCGCCAATTGAAAATGCTGGAAAACGACATCGCCGAGATGGGCGGCGAGTCGGTGCTGCTCGAGACGATCGCGCTCGATCAGGCCCAAAGGGAAAAAGTCATCGCCCGATTTAAGGCGGACCGCGATGAGCAATATCGAGAGTTTCTGGGGCGCTGCGCGGGCTTCGAAGCCGAGATCGCCAAGGAATTCGCAATCAACAAATTCACCTATGCCGAACTGGAAGAGGAGGACACCGACCTCAAAAAGCTTCAAGGGTGGTTGGAAAAAATCAAAAAGCTGGATTTTTACCATGCGTCGCTCGCCGCTGAAGCCAGCGAGCGGCTGAAAGCCTGCGAGGCGTTGCTCGAGCGCTACGCGCAACGGATCTACGAGGCCCATGACGAAAACCGAGCAACCGGAGGCGACGATGCTGTCCGATCTTGATGCCGCGCTAACGCAGGCAATAAACGCCTGGGCCGGACAATCGCCGCTGATCGACCGCCTGATGGTATGGACATCGGCGATCGGCGTGCCGCTTCTGGTTGCGGCGGTCGCCTTGCAATGGTGGCAAGGAAACAACAAACCGCACACTCGGCACATTCTGTTGGCGACTGGCTTCTCCTTCCTATTGGGATTGGCTATCAATCAGCTGATCTTGCTATTCGTCCAGCGCGCGCGGCCCTACGACGCAGGCGTCACCTGCCTCTTAATCGAGCGGAGCGCCGATTTTTCGTTCCCTTCAGATCACGCGACCGCGACCGTCGCGATCGCGGCAGCTTTCCTGATTCACGGCATGCCGCGACGGGGAGCCCTCTTCCTCGCGGCGGCCATGCTGATGGTTTTCTCGCGGGTCTACGTCGGGACCCACTACGCCAGCGACGTGCTGGGAGGCGCGATAACGGGGATCATTGCCGCAAGCCTGGTGCGCCCCGTCTATCAGCGAGACACGCGGATAGACCGCCCTATGACGACCATTCTGTAGGGATCGGCCAACAAGCGAGCCACGCGCTGTTCCGTGCGAGCGCCGCCCACAAGCTCTGATGCGACAAAAGGCGGACGGATAAAATGACACGAAGCGGTCGCGCTGCCGAGTTGGCGCACTTCATCCATAAATATTTCATCTGGATTATCGTCGCTTCATACGTCGCTGCGGCCTTCCTACCCCAGTTCGGGCTTTGGATTCGCGCCATAAATCTCGCAGACCTCTTCTCGCTGCGAAACCCTGTGAACCTGACATTGCCCCCGGTGTTGCTGGCCGCGCTCTTATTCAACGCTGGCCTTGGCGTTCCCCTTCATGAACTGTCGGCGCTTCGCCGAACGCCCCACAAGGCGTTCGTGATGTTGGCGGGGCTCACTGGCAATGTCGCCGCGCCGCTGACGATGATTGCCGCAATTAGCTTAGCCATGATGTTCTGGCATGATCCCGACGAAGTTCAGCAACTGCTGGTCAGGGCTCGCTCTTGTGGCGGCAATGTCGATTGCGGGGGCGTCGACGGCGTGGGCGCAAAATGCCAATGGCAACATTGTCTTGAGTCTGGGGCTCGTGCTGCTCACCACCTTGCTGAGCCCATTAACGACGCCCTTGATTCTTCATTCGGTCGGCTTTCTGACGACCGGCGATTACTCTGAAGACTTGCACGAGCTGGCCGCGGGAGAGGCCGCGACATTTCTGGGCGCGTGGGTGATCCTGCCCTCATTCTGCGGCCTCGCGGCTGGCCAGGTGATGGGTGCGGCGCGTATCGACCGAGTGACGCCCTACGTGAAGCTGGCGAATTTCGCCGTCCTCGTGCTTCTCAACTATTCGAATGCGACGCTTGTTCTGCCGAAAGTTGTGTCCCTTCCCGACGCGGATTTTTTGGCGGCCGTCTTGGTCATTGTCAGTGTGTTGTGTGTGGCTGGCTTCGGTTCGGGCTTGCTGCTCTCGCGCGCGCTCAAAACCACGCCCGACGAAACGGCCTCCCTGATGTTCGCGCTTGGCATGAACAACAATGGAACGGGGCTCGTTCTTGCTTCATTGGCGTTGGCGAACCATCCCCAAGTTATGCTCCCGATTATTATCTACAATCTCGTGCAGCATCTTTTCGCGTCGATCGTTGACGTCAAGCTCTCGCGCTTTCGCGCCATGCGCTTTTCTTGACTTATCCACGCCCCGATGTCGCCAGCATATTCAGCACAGGACATGGCGGGGCGGGGTCGCCGGAACAGCAAGAGATTGTCTCCGCAAGAATGCCCTCCAGTCTGGCGAGGTCAGCGAGTTTCGCTCGCACTTCGTCGAGATGGGTCCGCGCAATCTCTCTCACGTCGGCGCAGGAGGCGCGTGACGGCTCGGCGAGCGCCAGCAGGGCGCGGATTTGCTCGATGCTGAATCCAAGTTCGCGGGCGCGGCGGATGAAGGCCAGCCTGCGAATATGGGCTGGTTCGTAGGCGCGGTATCCGCTCGCGGTTCTTGCGGGCGGCGGCATGAGCTTGATGCGCTCGTAATAGCGCACGGTCTCAAGATTGACGCCCGCCGCCGCCGCGAACTGCCCGATGGTCAAGGATTTCACGGATTATTCCTCTTGCCCCCGTAGTCGCTACGGGGTGCAGGATACCCCGACCATCAAGCAAGAGCGAGCCATGACCATCAACGACACAGCGCAAGAAAGAACGCCAGCCGCTTCATCTCCCGCCAACCTGCCAGCCTCGCCAAAATGGTTCGCAGCATTGGGGCTCGTCGCCGGATTCGGCGCGGTCGTCGCCTCTTCGTGCTGCGTGATCCCGCTCGGGCTCGCCGCGCTTGGCGCGGGCGCGGGCGTTCTCGGCGGGCTCGCAATGATCGCCGAATGGCGAACGCCATTTTTGCTGGTCAGCGCCTTGGCGATTGTCGGCGGTTGGGGCGTGTGGTGGCTGAAGCGGCCAATAGCTTGCGTTTCGGGGGTGGGCTGCGCGTCGTCGCAGCGCTCACGCGCAACGCTGGCGCTTCTGCTATGCGCCTCGATAACCGTGGTGGCGGCGACAAGTTGGGGCTACATCGACCCTGCGCTGCTGAAGCTGTTTCGGGGCCGCTGATGCAGCTCGTATCGATAATCACTTGCCCGACCTGCGGGCGCCAATCGGCTGAGACGATGCCGACCGACGCCTGCCAGTTCTTCTATGAATGCAAGGGCTGCGGGGCGTTGTTGAAGCCGAAGGCAGGGGACTGCTGCGTCTTTTGCTCCTATGGCGACGTTCCGTGCCCGCCAATTCAGGAAGCAAGGGGAGGCGCACGAACCGCCTGCTGCTTCGCTTCATAGGCAAAGCCCGTCTTGCGTCTGTTATGTATATCCAGTAATCCGGATATATGGAAAATATAGACGCTATCGCCGCGCTTGCTGCGCTCGCGCAAACCACGCGGCTTGATGCCTTCCGGCTGTTGGTCGCTCGCGAGCGCGAAGGCGTCCCGGCGGGTGAACTGGCGCGGCTCATGGCCGTGCCGCAGAACACCCTGTCAGCGCACCTCTCAATCCTTTCCCGCGCCGGTCTGGTGACGGGCGAGCGGCAAAGCCGCTCCATCATCTACCGGGCCAACGTTGCGCGCCTGCGCGAGGTGACGCTGTTCCTGCTGAAAGATTGCTGCGGCGGGCGTCCCGAAGTGCGCGCGCCGCTCATCGCCGACCTCGCTCCTTGCTGCTCCCCAAAGGCGCCCGTACATGACTGACCGCGTTTACAATGCCCTTTTTCTCTGCACGGGCAACACCGCGCGCTCGATCATGGCGGAAGGCATTCTTCGCCAGGACGGCGCGGGACGGTTCAACGCGTTCTCGGCGGGAAGCCATCCCAAGGGGATCGTCAATCCCTACGCCTTCAAAACGCTCGCGGAGTATGGCTATCCAGCCGAGGGCTTCCGCTCGAAAAGCTGGGACGAATTCGCAGCGCCTGACGCGCCAGTCATGGATTTCGTGTTTACGGTCTGCGACAACGCGGCGGGCGAAGTCTGCCCCTATTGGCCGGGGCAGCCAATGACCGCGCATTGGGGCATTGAGGACCCGGCGGCGGTCGAAGGCTCGGACATTGAAAAGCAACGCGCCTTCAATCTCGCGTTCCGCTACCTGAAAAACCGCATCTCCCTCATGCTCGCGGTCCCGATTGGCCGCCTCGACAAGATGGCGCTGAAAAACCGCCTGCGGGAAATCGGCGAAATCGAAGGCGCAACGCATCCGGCGCAGAAGGTGGATTGAGATGAGCGAAGCAACGACAACCCCGGCTGCGTTGACCGCGGGCGCGCCCGCTATGGGACTTTTCGAGCGATACCTGACGTTGTGGGTCGCGCTCTGCATCGTCGCCGGAATTGTCCTCGGGCAGGCGATGCCCGCTGTCTTTCAGGCCATTGGCGCGGCGACAGTCGCCCAAGTCAATCTGCCGGTCGCTGTGCTGGTGTGGCTGATGATTGTCCCGATGCTGCTCAAAATTGACCTCGGCGCGCTCGGCCAGGTCAAGGAGCATTGGCGCGGGATTGCCGTGACGGTCGGCGTCAACTGGCTGGTGAAGCCCTTCTCCATGGCGCTGCTCGGCTGGATTTTCATCGCGCACTTGTTCAGGCCGTTCCTCCCGGCGGACCAGATCGACGCCTATATCGCGGGGCTAATCTTGCTGGCGGCGGCTCCTTGCACGGCCATGGTCTTCGTCTGGTCAAACCTCGTGGACGGCGAGCCGCATTTCACGCTGTCGCAAGTCGCCCTGAACGACACCATCATGATCATCGCCTTCGCCCCGATTGTCGCGCTGCTCCTCGGCCTATCCTCCATCACCGTGCCTTGGAATACGCTGCTGCTCTCGGTCGTGCTTTACATCGTCGTGCCGGTGATCGCCGCGCAACTATGGCGGCGGGCGCTGCTCATGCGAGGCGGCAAGGACGCCTTGAGCGCGGTGCTCCACAAACTGGCTCCGCTTTCGCTCTCGGTTTTGCTGCTGACCCTCGTCATCCTGTTCGGCCTGCAAGGCGAGCAAATCATCCGCCAGCCGCTCGTCATCGGCCTCCTCGCGGCGCCGATTCTCATACAAGTCTATTTCAGTGCCGGGCTCGCCTACTGGCTCAATCGCCGCCTTGGCGTGGACTGGCGCGTCGCGGGGCCGTCGGCGCTTATCGGCGCAAGCAATTTCTTCGAGCTGGCGGTCGCGACGGCGATTGCGCTGTTCGGCTTCCAATCCGGGGCGGCGCTGGCGACGGTCGTCGGCGTCCTGGTCGAGGTGCCGGTCATGCTCTCTGTCGTCCATATCGTTCGCCGCACGCGCGGGTGGTATGAGCATAAAGCGGCTACCCCACAGCTCGGACGGAACAATTGCTTCAGGAAATCCGCATCGTCATCACACGCCTTGCGGCGACCCGAAAGTTAGCGAGGATGTCACGCTCCTCTGGCTCGACGAAGTGCGTCTGAAAAGCGAAGTCACGGACACTGGCCCAATCTCTTGGGTGAAATGCAACCTGGACGCCGCGCTGCACCAACATTTATCAGTAACATGTCGAAACTGTCGCTTTCTGTCGCCGATCGAACAAGCGAAATCTCGGGCGGGTATAATTGAAAGAGCGGAAACGCTTGAAAGGCTTTCAGGAGGTGCGGCATGAAAGAACAGTTGACAAAAGTCACCGTTCCAACCTTGGGCGGGATTGGTTGGGTCTTTGCCCGCTACGCGAATCTGACGCTCGGCGGTGGCAGCGCGACGACGGCGGTTTTGCATCATGAGTTACTGCAAAAGCGGCAATGGCTGAACGATGACCGCTTTACCCTCTGCTACGCGCTCGGTCGCCTGACGCCGGGAACGAATCTCCTTGCGTTCTGTACAGGGGTAGGCTGGCTGCTGCATGGACTTTCAGGGGCAATCGTTGCCCTGCTCGCGTCGTCCATTCCCTGTGCCGTCATCGTAACGGCGCTGACCGCGCTTTTCAGCCATTGGCAGGAAAACGCTTTCGCACAGGCAGCTGGTCATGGCGCGGTCGCTGCGGCGGTCGCCATAACAGTTAAAACCTGTTGGACGATTGCGAAGCCGCACTATAAGGGCGGAGCAAGGGTCCGTGTCGCGCTTATTGGCGCGACGGCCTTCCCGCTCCATGTGGTCGGCGGCATTTCTGCATTGCAGGTGCTTCTTCTAGCCGCCGCGATGGGCGTGTTTCTACATGCGGGGGAAAGCGCGTGAACCTTGTCCTCCTTTACTTCCTCCTGCTCAAAGGCACGATTACCGCCTTTGCGGGGCTCGCGTCGCTACCCGTCGTTCAGGAAACGCTCGTTCTCCAGCATCATTTGCTGAGCGAAAAGGAGCTTAACGAAGCCGTTGCCATCACGCGCAGCACCCCCGGTCCAGTCGGGCTTTACATTGTCAGCGTCGGCTATTTCGTCGCGGGGATACCGGGAGCCATTGCCGGTTGGCTGGCGATGATTACGCCCGCCTTGCTCATTATTCCTCTTGTCCATTTTGCAGGACGCAAATTTGAGCATCCTCGCGTTAGATCTGTGCTGCAATGCGTGGTGATTGCAAGCGCGGGCCTGCTGCTCGCAGCGGCGATCCCCCTCGCGCGCGATGCTCTCACAGACCCGATCGCCGTAGTGATCGCCGCCGTGGGCCTCGTCGTTCTGCTAACGACAGAGCTTGACACCTTATGGCTTATTATCGGCTCCGCCGTTGTCGCCCTCTCGGCGCCATCCCTTGGCCTACTGATAAGGATGTAAAGATGCTCGAAAACGCTCCAGCTGCTGGAGTTAATGCGCCTGATGGCGGTGCCGCACGACACCTATCAGCGAATCTCTCGGTCCTATCGCCGCGGGTCTGTTGACTGGGGAGCGGCATAGCCGCTCCATAATCTGGCTTTCCGCTACCCAAAAAAGCGCGCCGAACTCCATTGCGGGTCCGGAAACCCTCGTATGGCAATCGTCGAGAAGTAGTCTTCCCGAGGTTTGGCTAACAGGCAAGGCAGCTCCAACCGGCTAATCAAGTTGCCCTCTCAACGCTGATCACGGTTTGATCGAGCGCTGCTGATTTAAAGAGCGCGTAGACGCTCGATCCGACTTCCAGTGCGAGGTCTTCTAGCGCCCCACCGGTGATCGCCGCGAGCAGGTAGCCGTCTTCCGCAAGCTTAATCTCAATCGTCGCCAAGGGCCCCTCGAGCTTGATCTTCTCAACTTTGCCCCTCAGCACGCTTCTCGTGCTGATCTCCTCGGGCCGCGTCCGCGACACGACGACGTCTGTCGCAGCGACGATGACGCGCGCGGCCGCTCCCGGGGCCCCAACGTCACCGGCGACCCAAATCAAACCAGCGGGGTGATCCAGCGCCGTAAGGCCGTGGGAAATAGGTCGATTGGCAACGCGCGCTTCCAGGACAGAAGAGACGTTGAAACGATCTTTTTCAGAAGCTGTCGCAAGCCGACTGAAGGCCGTGGCCGGGTCGCCGACAAATTTCACGCGACCGGAGTCGAGGATGACGACGCAGCGCGCCAGTCGGACCACCTCGTCGACAGCATGGGTGACATAGACCATTGGAACCTTGAATTCGTCACGCACCTTCTCGATCAGCGGAATGATTTCGAGCTTACGCTGCATGTCGAGCGCGGCAAGCGGCTCGTCGAACAGAAGCAGCTTTGGGCAGGAGAGCAGGGCCCGCCCAATGGCGACGCGCTGTCGTTCCCCGCCGGACAGCCGCGCCGACGGGCGGGACAGGAGTTGGCCGATTCCCAGCGTTTCGACCACGGCGTCGAAGTCGATGCGAGGGGCGTCACGCGGCGCGAACCAGCGGCCGTAAAGCAGGTTCTGTTTGACGCTCAGATGGGGAAACAGGTGCGAGTCTTGAAAGACGAGCCCTATTCGGCGCCGGGAAACCGGCACGAACACCCCCACTTCAATGTCAACCAGAGTTTCGCCGTCGAACCGAACATAGCCCAAGTCGGGCCGCATCAACCCGGCGATGATGTTGAGCGTGACGGATTTACCCGAGCCGGACTGGCCGAAAAGCGCGGTAACGCCCGTGTTGTTGCGAAAGGCTACGTCGAGCGAAAAGGCCCCAACGGCGAGTTGGACATCGACCTCGATCATTCAACGGTCCCCAGACGCCTTTCCGCCCACCACTGCACGCCTTCGGAAGCAATGAGCGCGGAGAGCGCGATGAAGACCGCGACTAAGGTCAAGCGCATAGCGCTCTCGTCCCCGCCTGGAACCTGCGTGTAGCTGTAGATCGCCGCCGAGATCGTCTGAGTCTCTCCAGGAATGTTCGAGACGAAAGTAATCGTCGCGCCAAATTCGCCGAGAGCTTTTGCGAATGCGAGGATGGCGCCGACAATGACCCCTGACGTGGAGAGGGGAAGCGTTACCATGAAAAAGGTCCAGACTCTGTTGGCCCCCAATGTTTCGGAAGCAAGCTCAAGCCGCCGATCAACCGACTCAAATGACAGACGCATAGCCCGCACCATGAGCGGGAACCCCATGACCGCGCAGGCGACCGCAGCGCCTGTCCATCGGAAGGAGAAGACAATTCCGACTTCCGCAAGATAGGCGCCGAGGAGCCCCTTGCGCCCCAGTAGCAGCAACAGAGTGAATCCCGTCACAACCGGCGGCAGAACCAGAGGCAGGTGGACGAACCCATTGAGAATGGTTTTGCCTGGGAATTGCCAACGCGCGAGCGCGTAAGCAGTGAAGATCCCAAACGGTAAGCTCGCAAACGTCGCGACGGTCGCGATCTTCAGCGAAAGCCGAATTGCCGTCCACTCCGCCGGCGACAGGTCGATCAATGCCGGGAGATTAAAGTCGAGCATCCGGCTCTCCTCTTTCGCGCAGCTGCAGTCCCGCTTTATTTGGGGAGCACCGTGAAGCCCTGTTCAGTCAGGATTTTCCGCGCTGTGGGTGACGAGAGAATCTCCAGAAAGGCCGACGCGTCCGGATTTTTCGCGGCGGAAGTCAGCGCGACTGGATAAATGATCGGACTATGGCTCGCCTCCGGGAAGACGCCCACAACCCTGACCTTGCTGTCGGCTTTCGCGTCTGTGGCATAGACAATCCCGAATTTGGCTTCGCCTCGAGAAACCAGCATCAGCGCATTCCGGATGTTGTCGGCCTGCGCGAGCTTGGGCTCGACTTGTTTAAAAACTCCCAAAGCTTCGAGCGACTGCTTTGCGTAGATTCCCCCTGGGCAAGCGGCGATCGTGCAGACGGCCACCTTGCTGTTCCCCGTCGCCCCCGCCAGATCGAAACCCGGGGCAATCTTGAGATCGACTTTTTGATCAACCGGTTCGATCAAAACCAATTCGTTCTGGAGAAGATTGCGCCGCGTCGCGTCTTGGATAAGCTTACGTTTTTGTAGATAGTCCATCCATTCTTGATCGGCGGATACGAACAGGTCTGCGGGGGCGCCATATTCGATCTGTCGAGCGAGAGAGCCGGATGAACCGTAAGCGATCGAAACCTCTTTTCCAGTCTGCGCCTTCCAGGCCTCGGCCACCGCATCCAGCGCGTTTTTCATGCTCGCAGCCGCGAAAACCAAAACCGGCGCCGCTTTTTTCTCCGCGCCACGGGCGACGGCGGCTCCGCCCCCCATGCTCGCCATCAAGAGCGCAACTGTGCAGACGAGACGAAGAGACGCCTGAAGGAACATGATAAGACCCTTCCCGTGGCGGCTCGGTAGAACAGACTCCTGAGCGGCCCGCGAACGATAACGTGGACCGCTATATACTGGACTAATACAGATGACTTGGCCAGCTCAGATTTAGATTGAGCCTAGGACACGAGACCGCGAGTCTCGGCAATCGGCGCACGACGCCCAAAATGAGCCGCCGGGACGCCGGCGGCTCTTTGGAGATCAGACCGCCACCATCACGTCCGAGGACTTGATGATCGCCTTTACCTTCTCGCCGACCTTGAGAGCGAGTTCGTCGACAGACTCGTTGGTGATGGCAGCCGTAACGATGGCGCCGTTGACGTCAATGAGAACGTGCGCCGTCGTAGCGCCCTTTTTGATGTCCTTAACCGTGCCGTCGAGCACATTACGAGCTGAAATCTTCATGGTTTTCTCCCTTCTGCAAAGCTGTGGCCTAACTTCCCGCAACTCATACCCGGCAGGCGCGATGGCCGCCGTTCGACACCATTTAGATAGGCGCCTCCTACCCCGACCTGCAATATGCTGAAGCCGTGCGTTTGTTCCGGCTTGATCCAAGCATCTGCATCCTCGAAGAGAGGATCAAAGGTTGGCGAACGACGCTGTTCGGATAACGAAAAACGGCAAATCCCATCGCCGACAGTCCTTTATGTTGCGTACCGCCAAAGTCGCCTATCTTTGAAAAGGCCGCAGGTTTTGCAAAATGTGCGCTTTTCTACGGCGCGGCTTTCCATAAAAAGCCTTTACGACAGAAGAGCCCATGTTGCGAACCGTCGGCAACGTCGTAACCTTCCCTGTCATCGGAACTGAAAGCTGCGCTCAAACAAATGATCAATGACGAAATCCGCGCCGGAGAAGTCGCCATTTCGTGGCTCAATCCAAGCGATGCGAGCGTCGCGGTTATCGGGCGGATAGAAACTCCCTGGAAAACGCGTGCGGAATGCCCGAGACAGGGCCAGACCGACGGGCCGCTTTGTCGAATCATCCTGGCCGAAACATGGAAACAAGCGCTTTGTGGAATCGCGAGATACCACCGGCTTGAAGTTATCTACTGGCTGCATCTCGCCCGCCGCGATTTGGTGATGCAGTGCTCGCGGTCCGGCAATGAGCCGAGGGGCACTTTCTCATTGCGATCGCCAATGCGGCCGAATCCGATCGGCACGTCGATTGCCAAGCTGGAGGCGGTCGAAGATTGCACGCTCCTGGTGCGAGGGCTTGATTGCGTCGACGGCACGCCACTCCTCGACATTAAGCCCGACCGCCAGAATTCCAGTCGCTGCGGAACGACGAAGCGCCAGTTCCGGTTCATGATAACCAGCAGTTATCAACTGATAAGCCGTTTTCGTTGGACGAAACTCGAGGCTCCTCCTATACACCCCACGCGTCATTCGGCAGTGGCGCCTAGGCACTGGCCGCGATGTGGCTACTGCCGGTGAAGACTGGGCAACCTGTCGGACACCGCCTCTCGGACTGGCCAAATCCGCCCTCGATCCGGTTGTATTGAACCGCAAACGAAACCTCACTCGGGGGTTCGTTTGCGGTTCTTGCGCTTCTCACAAAGGGCCCGGCTGTCTCGCAATTTTCATCTTCATTCGCCGCCGTTCATTTTGATAAGCGCCGCTTCATTGCTTCGCGTCAGGCGCGAGATCCTTCATTTCGATAAACGGCGCTTATCATGGCATCAGCCAAAACGAATGGAGCGTTCCGCGCGTTGGTTTAGGAACCACATGACGCTTCCAATAAATCAGCGCGTGGACCGCGCAGGGGAGAGGCGTCGCCACTAACACGGCCCCCTAGCGCGTCAGGAGGATTCGCTCATGGCAAAAGTAGTTTGTGTCCTTTACGACGATCCGGTCGGCGGCTATCCGAAGACCTATGCACGTGATGACGTCCCGCAGCCGAAAGTCTATCCCGATGGCCAGACGTTGCCGACGCCCAAGGCGATCGACTTCAAGCCCGGCACGTTGCTCGGGAGCGTTTCGGGCGAGCTTGGGTTGCGTAAATTTCTGGAGTCGAATGGACATCAGCTGGTCGTGACGTCCAGCAAGGACGGCGCCGACAGCGTGCTCGACCGTGAGTTGCACGATGCGGAGATCGTGATCTCCCAGCCCTTCTGGCCCGCTTACATGACGGCCGAGCGGATCGCCAAAGCGAAGAAGCTCAAGATGATCGTGACGGCGGGAATTGGCTCCGACCATACCGACTTGCAGGCCGCAATCAAAAATAACGTCACGGTCGCCGAAGTCACCTATTGCAACAGCAATGCCGTAGCCGAACATGTCGTCATGTCCATCCTGGCGCTGGTGCGCAACTTCGTCCCCTCGCATGACATCATTCTCAAAGGCGGCTGGAACATCGCCGACGCGGTTTCGCGCTCCTATGACCTCGAGGCGATGCAGGTTGGCACCGTGGCCGCCGGCCGGATCGGCTTGCGCGTCCTCCGCCTCCTGAAACCCTTCGGCGTCGGACTGCACTACATGGATCGCCACCGCCTCCCGAAATCTGTCGAGGAGGAGCTGGATCTCACCTATCACTCAGACCTCCAAAGCCTCGCCAAGGTCAGCGACGTCGTAACGCTGAACTGCCCGCTGCATCCCGAAACCGAGCACATGATCAATGCGGACACGCTGAGGCTCTTCAAGCGTGGCGCCTATATCGTGAATACCGCGCGCGGCAAGCTCGTCGATCGCGACGCCCTGGTGCGCGCGCTGGAGGACGGCCACATCGCCGGTTACGCTGGCGACGTCTGGTTCCCGCAGCCGCCAGCCAAGGATCATCCCTGGCGGACGATGCCCCACCACGCCATGACGCCGCACATCTCAGGCACGAGTCTGTCGGCGCAGACGCGCTACGCAGCGGGCGTTCGTGAGATCCTCGAATGCTATTTCGAGGGCCGTCCCATCCGCGATGAATATCTCGTCGTGCAGGGCGGCAAGCTCGCCGGCGTCGGCGCGCATTCCTACAGCGAGGGCGATGCGACCGGCGGCTCGGACGAAGCGGCCAAATTCAAGGTCGCCTGACCCCTCCCCAGAAGGGGACTTGGCCAACGGGCGTCGGCCGCAAACCGACGGCGTCCGTTGGCGTCGAATATGAATAGGCTGAAAGACATTCATGACAGAGGCGCGCTCGATTCTCTTCGCCGGGGCTGGCGGCTTTACGCTCATTCTCGGGCTCACGCTCCTCGGCGCGCGCCTCGATCAGCAAATGATTCTGGGGTCGTTCGGCGCTTCCTGTGTGCTCGTGTTCGGGTTTCCAGACTTGCCGTTCTCCCAACCCCGGAATGTCGTCTTCGGACACGGCGTTTCATCGCTCATTGGTCTGGGTTGTCTCGAGGCATTAGGCCCCGCCCCATGGGCCATGGCTGCCGCCGTCGCGCTGGCGATCATGACCATGATGGCGACCAGGACCGTTCATCCGCCCGCCGGCTCCAATCCGGTGATTATCTTCCTGACGCACCCTAAGTGGGCTTTTCTTTTCATGCCCACGATCGCCGGCGCCGCATTGATCATCGCCTTCGCCTTGCTCTACAACAATGCGACACGAGACCAGAAATATCCAAAATCCTGGTGATGCGTATTAATCCGGAGTGTCGGAGATGTTTTTTCGCCAGCTCGAATATCTTGTGACGCTGGCGCGAGAACAGCATTTTGCGCGCGCCGCGGAGGCCTGCAATGTCTCGCAACCCGCCCTGTCAGCGGCGATCCGACGACTGGAAGAAGAGCTGGGCGTCTCCATCGTCGAGCGTGGACAGAAGTTTGTCGGGCTGACAGAGGATGGCGCGCGCCTACTCGGCTGGGCGCGTCAAGCGCTCGCGGCATGGGACGGACTGAAACAGGAAGCCTCGGTCTCGCGCGCCCAATTGAGTGGCGCTCTGCGGGTCGGCGCCATCCCCACGACATTGCCGGTCCTGTCATTGCTGAGCGGCCCCTATTTGCGCGCCTTCCCTGCTGTTCGGCAATTGGTTCAGTCGCTCAGCAACGAGGAGATCATACGGCGTCTCGACAAGTTCGAGCTGGATATCGGCGTGACCTATCTCGAAGACCAGGACTTGCACCGGTTCCGCGTCCTGCCCCTTTACCGCGAGCGCTATGTTCTGCTTGCGCGCGACGCCGCCGCGCTTGGCGACTGCGCTTCCATGAGTTGGTGCGACGCGGCGAAATTGCCGCTCTGCCTCTTGACGCGCAACATGCAGAACAGACGGATCATCGACGCGGCTTTCCAACGCGCTGGCGTTCATCCAAACGTGGTCGTGGAAACCGACTCTGTCTTCGCCCTTTACTCGAACGTTCGCTGCGCGGAAATCTTCAGCATCATGCCGCACAGCCTGCTCGCGCTCTTCGAGATGCGCGAAGAGTTGACTGCGATCCCGCTCGCGCCGGACCTTTTTCGCAAGATTGGCATCGTCGCCCTCGACCAGGATCCGGCTCCGCCAATCGTTTCGGCGATTTGGAAATTGACGAGCCAGCTTGATTTAAACCCCTATTTCAGTTTCCTCGACAACGGCAGCTGATCGATCCATGATCGCCAGAAGCGCAGGGCAGCCTGTTCCAGCTTAGGCGCCAGCTCTCGGCTTGCCTTTCGCAAAGCCGCGATATCGACCTTTGCCGCCGCCAGCTCGCAGGCGTGTCCGACGTACCATCGCTCGAGCCCGTCCGCGGTCACCTCGGGGTGAAACTGTAGCCCCAGAGCGTAATCACCGATCGCATAAGCCTGGTTCGCATATCGACTGGAAGACGCAAGACACCGGGCGCTCGCCGGCAGATCAAAAGTATCGCCGTGGAAATGGAACACGGACGGCGCTTCTGAAAGAAGCCTGCAGAAAGCCGCGTCGTCGGACATGCTTGTTTCGGGCATGATCGCGCCCCATCCAATTTCCTTCCCATTCACGCCGGGATAGACTTGCGCGCTAAGGGCCTGGGCCATCAGCTGGGCGCCGAGGCATATGCCAAGCGTTGGCTGTCTGGCGTCGAGACGGCGGCGAATGAAATCAATTTCTCCACGCAGGAACGGGTACGCTTCGATTTCGTAGACCCCTATCGGTCCCCCCAAAACAACAACCAGTTCAGACGAAGATGAATCCAAGACGCTGAAATCGGCTGTCGTGGCGTCGATCCACTCGATCGCGGCAGCTCTCCGGGTCAATTCCACACCGAGCGTGCCCAGATCTTCAAAAGCGACATGGGAAATCGCAATGACATTTTCCATGGAAGCGACCGCCTCGGGCTACGCGTGACCGGTTCACCTGCGGTAGCGTGGATGGGGGACCATGCATCGCAGCAGCGTCACTGGCGACGAGCGCCGCACAGATCGGCCTGCATCATCTCATATTCTTGGATGATCTTACGCGCCCACGACAAGGCTTTTTCGCCATGCGCTGTCAGGGTGATCGGGCTGCTTTGCGTCGTAATCAGAGGCGCTTCCAAATATTTTTCCAGATCGCAGATAGACGTCACAACGGTTGCTCGCGTGACATTGCACGCCTGAGCGGCCTGAGCAAAATTGCGTTCACGCGCCAATGCAACGAAATGATGGAGATCGTGGATCATCATTCTGATTGCCTCCTCCATTGAGGGCTGATCACTCTTAGATGTCTCTCACCGGAACAGCGCCAGCGCCTTCAGCACGGTCATCGACACGCCCCAGGCGAGGGGGATTCCGACTGCCGCCCAGGCGAGCAGCAACACAGGTGATACTGCCCCGTCGCCGCGGGCGCGGATGGGCATCGCCGGCTCGGTCACGGGTTCCAGCTCGTCCTCGACGTAATCCTCGAAATCCGCGTGCGGCTCTTTTTCTTCCTCGCGGATGGCGGCGACGCTCGTCTTCTTGGCGGCCGCGACCTCCTCGTCGGTCATGTAATATTTTTCGTCGACGGGGCGGACGAGGAGATTGCAGACGAGGCCCGCGAGCAGCAGAGCGGCGAGAACATACATGGTCTGGTTGTAGGCCGCCTCGCGCGGCACGCCGATCGAGAGCTGATATTCGCGGATGTAGTTCACCAGGACCGGACCGAGCACGCCCGCCGTCGACCAGGCCGTGAGCAGGCGCCCGTGAATCGCGCCGACGTAATGGATACCGAAAATATCGGCGAGATAGGCGGGAATGGTCGAGAAGCCGCCGCCATACATGGTGATGATCACTGCGAAGAGCAGCACGAAGAGAAAGACGATGCCGCCCTTGGCGGCGAAGGGAACCGCGCCATAGAGCAGCAGGCCGAGCACGAAGAAGATGGCGTAGGTTCCCTTGCGTCCGAATGTGTCGGAGGCCGAGGCCCAGCCGATGCGCCCGCCGATGTTGCACAGGCTCAGGAGCCCGGTGAAGCCCGCCGCAATGGCGGCGATCTGCTTCTTCTGGTCGGCGGTCAGCGCGTCATAGCCGGTGTCTAGCCCGATGAGCCGGCCGCCGAATACCTCCTGCAACATGGGCGAGGCCATGCCGAGCACGCCGATGCCGGCCGAGACATTGAGGCAGAGCACGCCCCACAGCAGCCAGAACTGTGGGGTCTTCCAGGCCACGTCGAGATGCACATGTCGATGGGTGACGAGGGCGTTGGCGGCGGGGGCGGGCGGGGTCCAGCCTTTCGGCGCCCAGCCGTCCGGCGGCACGCGATAGCCGAGCGCGCCCGAGACCATGAAGAGGAAATAAATGGCGGCGAGCGCCACAAAAGTCTGCCAGACGCCGGGCGAGGTCGGGGTGGCGAAGAAGCCCATGAGCTTGTCGGCAAGCGGCGCGCCGATCATGGCGCCGCCGCCGAAGCCCATGATGGCGAGGCCTGTCGCGAGGCCGCGCCGGTCGGGAAACCATTTGATCAGGGTCGAGACGGGCGAGATGTAGCCAAGTCCGAGTCCGACGCCGCCGATGACGCCCGAGCCGAGCCAGAGCATCCAGATCTGATGCAGTGAGACGCCGAGCGCCGAGACCAGCAGGCCGCCGCACCAGCAGAAGGCGGCGGCGAGCCCCGCCTTGCGCGGGCCGGCGCTCTCCAGCCAATGGCCGAAGATCGCGGCCGACGAGCCGAGCAGCACGAAGAACAGCGTGAAGGTCCAGCCGAGCATGCTGATCTTCCAGTCGCAATCCGTCGCGACGAGGGTCGAGAAGAAGCCCATGTCGGCCGGGCAGTCCCTGGGCGCGGCGCCGCCGACGACGCGCGAGAGCGGTAGCCAGAACACCGAGAAGCCATAGGCCATGCCGATGCAGAGATGAATGGCGAGGGCCGCCGGCGGCACGAGCCAGCGATTGAAGGCGGGTGAGGCGACGGTGCGCTCGCGGCTGAAAAACGTGCTTTCGCTGGCTGAAAGAAGACTCATATCCCTATTCCCGGATTTGCTTGGCTTCAAAACCGCTCAGGCGCCCATCAATATCCAGCGTGCGCTGACCCGGTAACCCCGCGCGTAACGCATCGCATCGTCGGCGGTGATGATGCGGGCGCCGTCCTCGTGCTCAAAATAATCGGGGCTCTTCCAGCGGAAAAAGGACGCTGCATTGCCGGGGGTCACATATCCAGCCATCTTCCTGGCGCGCACAAGCCTCTCTGCCGCCGCGGCGTCAATGCGCTCGCGAGGTTCCACGAAGAAGGCGAATTGCTGGTGTCGTTGGGGCGCGTTCACTTCTTGCCTCCCGTTCCAACTGGCTTGCTCGCAAAGGTCCGAGCCTCATTCTGCGGGGGACGAGGCGTTCTCGACTCTGCGGCTGTTCTCCGCCATCTCACGATAGCGCTCCTGCCATTCGGTCGGGCCGTTGGAGGGCGATACCTGCACCGCGGTCACCTTGTATTCGGGACAGTTCGTCGCCCAGTCCGAATTGTCGGTCGTGACGACATTCGTCTGGCACAAGGGGTGATGGAAGGTCGTGTAGACGACGCCGGGCGCCACGCGGTCGGTGATTCTGGCGTGCAGCGTCGTTTCACCGGTGCGGCTTTGCACCCGCACCCAGTCGCCGTCGCGCACCCCGCGCAGTTCCGCGTCATGGGGATGAATTTCCAACACGTCCTCGGGGTGCCACTGGCTGTTTTCGGTGCGCCGCGTCTGCGCGCCGACATTGTATTGGGACAGAATGCGCCCCGTCGTCAGCAGCAGCGGGAAGCGTGGCCCCGTGCGCTCGTCGGTCGGCACATACTCGGTGATGACGAATTTGCCCTTGCCGCGCGCAAAGCCGTCGATGTGCATGATCGGCATGCCATCCGGCTCCGCGTCCGTGCAGGGCCATTGAACCGAGCCGACCGCGTCGAGCTTCTCGTAGGAAATGCCCGCGAATGGCGGCGTGAGGCTCGCCATTTCCGCCCAGATCTCGCTCGGATGCGTGTAGTTCCAGCCGCAGCCCATGGCGTTGGCGAGGAGCTGCGTCGCCTCCCAATCCGCATAGTCCGCCTTCGGGCTCATGACTTTGCGTACGCGTTGCACGCGGCGCTCGGCGTTGATGAAAACGCCGTCCTTCTCCAGAAAGCTCGCGCCGGGTAGGAAGACATGGGCGTAATTCGCCGTTTCATTCAGGAAAAGATCCTGCACGATGAGACAGTCGAGCGCGCCGAGACCGGCGGAGACATGCTTGATGTCGGGGTCGGATTGAAGAATGTCCTCGCCCTGCACATAGAGCCCCTTGAAGCGACCTTCGACCGCGGCGTCGAACATGTTCGGGATGCGCAGGCCGGGCTCCGGATCGAGCGGAACGCCCCAGGCCTTCTCGAAGAGCTCGCGCGTATCGTCGCTGGAGACGTGCCGGTAGCCGGGATATTCGTGCGGGAAGGAGCCCATGTCGCAGGAGCCCTGCACATTGTTCTGCCCGCGCAGCGGATTGACGCCCACGCCCTTGCGCCCGAGGTTGCCGGTCGCCATGGCAAGATTGGCGATCGCCATGACGGTCGTCGACCCTTGGCTATGTTCGGTGACGCCCAGGCCGTAATAGATGGTGGCGTTGCCGCCGGTCGCGTAAAGCCGCGCCGCGCCGCGCACGAGATGCGCCGGAACGCCGGTGTATTTTTCGACCGCTTCGGGGCTGTTCCTCTCTTCAGAGACGAAGGCGGCCCAGTCCTGATATTCGTCCCAGTCGCAGCGGGCGCGGATGAAGTCCTCGTTGACGAGACCTTCCGTCACGATCACGTGCGCCAACGCCGTGACAATCGCTACATTCGTGCCGGGCTTCAACGGCAGATGATAAGCCGCCTCGATATGCGGCGTGCGGACGAGCTCGGTGCGGCGCGGATCGACGACGATGAGTTTGGCCCCTTCGCGCAGCCGCTTCTTGATCTGCGAGCCGACGACTGGATGCGCGTCGGTTGGATTGCAGCCGATGATGAGGATGACGTCGGATTCCTCGACCGAGTCGAAGTCCTGCGTCCCGGCGGATGTGCCGAATGCCTGGCTGAGCCCGTAGCCGGTCGGCGAATGGCAGACGCGTGCGCAGGTGTCGACATTGTTGTTGCCAAAACCCGCGCGGATGATCTTTTGCATCAGATAGGTCTCCTCGCAGGTGCAGCGCGAGGAGGTGATGCCGCCGATCGACAGGCGGCCGTATTTTTCCTGAATGTCCTTGAAACGCGACGCGGCGTAGGAGATCGCCTCCTCCCAGCTTACTTCGCGCCAAGGGTCAGTGATCTTCTCGCGGATCATCGGCGAGAGCACGCGGTCGCGATGTAGGGCGTAGCCATAGGCGAAGCGGCCCTTGATGCAGCTATGGCCGTGGTTGGCCTTGCCGTCCTTCCAGGGGACCATGCGGACAACCTCTTCGCCCCGCATCTCCGCCTTGAAAGCGCACCCCACCCCGCAATAGGCGCAGGTCGTGACCTCCGAATGCTCGGGCTGGCCGATGGCGATGACGGAGTTTTCGATAAGCGTGGCAGTGGGGCAAGCCTGCACACAGGCGCCGCATGAGACGCATTCCGAGTCCATGAAGGCCTCGTGGACGCCGGGCGCGACGCGCGAGTCGAACCCCCTGCCCTCGATGGTCAATGCGAACTGCCCCTGCACCTCGGAACAGGCGCGGACGCAGCGGTTGCAGACGATGCATTTGGACGGGTCGTAGGTGAAGTAGGGATTACTGTCGTCCTTCGGCAGCCACTCGTCGTTGGGCGTCCCATCATTGCGCGCGAAGACATGGTTCTTGCCGTCATAGCCATAGCGCACGTCGCGCAGGCCGACGGCGCCGGCCATGGATTGCAGCTCGCAATCGCCATTCGCCGCGCAGGTGAGGCAATCCAGCGGATGGTCGGAGATGTAAAGCTCCATGATCCCGCGACGGATGGCGTCGACGCGCTGGCTGTGCGTCTTCACCGAAATGCCCGGTGCGACAGGCGTGGTGCAGGAGGCGGGCGTGCCGTTGCGGCCCTCGATCTCGATGACGCAGAGACGGCAGGAGCCGAAGGATTTGATCATGTCGGTGGCGCAGAGTTTCGGGATCTCGATCCCGGTCTCCATCGCCGCCCGCATGATCGACGTGCCCTCGGAGACAGTGACGCTCTTGCCGTCGATCGTCAGCGTGACGAGGGTCTCAGACCGCGACGCCGGCGTGCCGAAATCGATTTCCTTGATGAGAGTCATCGTTCAAAATCCTTGCCTGCTCGGCTTTCCGCGCGCTGCGATCAATCCGCGCCTGTCCTGGTCAGGGCTCATGCGCCGGCGGGGACGCGCGACAGATGACTTAGAAGTATTTTTTGATCAACAGCCTAATATCCATGGGGTTATTTGCTTCTAGAATAATGCCGCCCGGCCGGCAAAGACTAGGATTTAGCGGCAATATTCAGCCTATGCTGCAACGCGAAAATTCGAATATACGTAACTATAACGACATATATATGTTTTTATTACATAACGATACAGCGATGAATCGAGAATGCAAGCCGGTCTAAGTTTCGAAGCGCCTTGCGCAGCGCAATTTCCGCTCCAGGGTTTAGGGGGTCATTACTTATCCCTGCAAGGCAAGCGATCATTGACGTCGTCAAGCGTCCGGCAGAAGCCCGTGCTGGCGGCTTTCCTACAAATTGGCTTGGTTCCGACGGACGTTGCGCGTTAAGCGACGACCCGGCTCCGGTGGTTCCTGTGATAGTCGCTATATATAATGACAATATAGTGCCTACTGCGATCTGGCCCATGCCTTGCTCCGGCCCTTTTAGAAAGGAGCCTCAGCATGGACGATTTTTGCCCACACGGCTTTCTCTCGGACCACGCGGATCCTTACGCCATCATCCTCGGAACCAATGAAATCGCCTCGGCGATCGCGGTCCGGCTTTCCTGGGAGCGCTTCCGGGTCGTCATGAGCCACGATCCCTTTCCGCCTGTCATTCGGCGCGGCATGGCCTTCCATGATGCGCTTTATGACGACCGGGCGGCGGTCGACGGCATCCTCGGCAAACGCGCGGAATCCGCGGTCGAGATCGTCGAGGCGCTCGCAACCTCCGGGGCGGTTGCCGTGACCCCGCTCCAACTGACGGACCTCATCACGCTACGGACCCCGGCCATCGTCGTCGACGCGCGCATGCAGAAGCACCGGATCACTCCCGATCTTCGTGGCGTCGCGGGGCTTTCAATCGGGATCGGCCCAAGATTCAGCGTCGACCTGAACTGCGACATTGCGGTCGAGACGCACCCCGCGCGAACGGGCGACCTGGTGGCGGCGGGGGAGACGCTCCGAGCCGATGGCGTCGCCCGCGCGCTCGGCGGGGTCGGTAGCGAGCGGTTTGTCTATTCGACTGCCCAAGGTGTCTGGCGCACGCCGCTCGACATCGGCGCGATGGTCTTTCGGGGCTATGTCATCGGCTATCTCGACGGCTTGCCGGTCCGAGCGCCTATGGACGGCCGTCTCCGTGGGATCGCACGAGACGGGACGCTTGCGCCAGGCGGCGTGAAGCTCGCGGAGATCGACCCGCGCGGACGTCAGGCGTGCTGGACGGGCACGGATGAGCGAGGTCGAGCAATCGCCGTGGCGGTCGTCGAGGCGATCGAAAAAGCGCCTAAGCGCCGCTTCGCAGTCACCTCGCAATTGATGCCGCATTGATTGAAACCGGAGAGCGCAATGAATTTAGCCGTAAAGCGCATCGCCGCCGTTCAAGGCGCCGCGAGCCCGTTGATCCAGTCCACGCTGTTGGCTTTCGCTCAACAATTGAGCCGTCAGGGCCTTCGCGTCGCCGGCGTCGTGGAGATTTCTTCGTGTGGAGACGAAGGGCGCTGCAAGAGCCTCAGCGTTCGCGATCTGGCCTCGGGAGATACCTATCCAATCACTCAGAAGCTCGGCGCAGGTTCGGAGGCCTGCAATCTCGATCCTGGCGGCCTGGCTCTCGCGTGCGGTGTTATCGAGGACGCTATTCAACGCGGCGTTGACGTGGTCGTTTTGAGCAAGTTCGGCAAGCTCGAAGCCGCCCGCAGCGGTCTATGCGACGCTTTCCGAGCCGCGATGATGGCTGATATTCCTGTCATTACGGCCGTTTCGCCGCCAGTCGCCGAGGACTGGGATCGATTCGCCGGCGAACTCGCCCAGTCCGTCGAAGCGCGAGTCGACGCCTTGGCCGAGTGGTGGGAATTCCAGAGCGAACACATTGAATGTGGCCAACGCGCCATTGGAGCCCGGGCTTCAGCATGGGCGCGTGCATAGGGCGGCGCTGTTTTTTGACTTTTGCCGGAATCTAGCAAGATTGGCGCGTCGTTACATTGGACGCCCCTTGCAATGTCTACATCGAGAAAGATCGACGCCCTCCTTGCGCTGCGAAGCGACGGCAAGCTTCTCGTCGGACGCGACCGAATCAAGGTTCTCGAGGCTGTCGCCAAACACAAGAGCATTTCGAGAGCCGCCAAGGCGGTTGGTTTCAGCTACAAGGCCGCTTGGGACGCCGTGACGGCGATCAACAATCTGCTGCCAAGCCCAGCGTTCGTGACCAAGGCCGGCGGCAGGAGCGGCGGCGGCGCAGAAGTGACGGCGGAAGGGCTGAAGCTGATCGAGACCTTCCACAGGCTGGAAGAGCGCTTGTCCAGTGTTTCGTCCATGATCGCCAAGGAGGGCCTGGAGGGAGTGGATGATTTCTCGCTGTGGGGGCTCGGGCTCCGCATTTCGGCGCGCAATGTGTTTCGCGCCGAGGTCGAGTCAGTCAAGAAATGGCCAGTGGAGTCGAAGTGACGCTCCAGATCTCGGGCGAGCACAGGCTCTACTCCGTCATCACCAATGAGGCGACGGCCGATCTCGATCTTCGGCCCGGGCGGAAGGTGATTGCATTGGTGAAGTCGTCCTTCGTTGAACTGGTCCCGTCCATTCAATCTCATAACGACACCCGCAATCTCTTTACAGGCGTCGTCTCGCGCCGCACCGATGCGGAAAGAAACTGCGAACTACTGATCGACATCGGCGCCGGAAAAACCATGACGGCCGTCGTGTCCCGTCGCATTGTTGAGCAGATGGTCGTCGAGGAAGGGAGCCAGGTGACGGCTCATTTTGCGCCAGAAAACGTTATCCTCGCAGCCGACTGACTGCTGGCATGTAGCAACGGTCGATAGATTGAATCCGAAATCGCGGGCCATGCTTCATCGACGGCCGAAAGAAGTATGCAAAGCAGGAAGCCAACGACAAAAAGATAGCCTTTACCGACAACAACTCGACTCGTAGGGGCGTTTAGAGGTTCTCGTTGATGTTGTTTTAGATCGGGAAGAATTCCGCTTATTGATCGCGAATGTCTCTCCACCAAGCCCGTATGGCCGCCTCGTCTGCAGGCAACGAGACTGCCCCGGGGGCGAGAGCATTCCAAGAATCGCGATGTCTTTCCGAGACCGTGGTCAGTACGGGTTTGTGGGCCGTAACCGCCGCTTCGAATGCTGCGGCCAAACCTGCATGCATGGTTTCGAGTTTCCCGAATTTGCTGAGAACGACGAGGTCACAGGCAGGAAGAGCCTTAAGCACCGCTGCGCAGGCGCTTTCGACGCCGGCGGCGTCGATATCACATGATGTGCCCACCGGCGGAGCATCAAGATGAATCTGGTAAGTTGCGCCAGAGGTTATATCTCGGAGAAGGCCCGCAGTACAGGTGCGGTCGGATGGACCATGGGGTTCGGCAATGACGCCCGCGATCTTCGTCCCGGAGGCTTGCCACTCCGCCACCAGCGTCACGAACAAAGACTGAGTGATCGCGCTGTTGGCGCCAACCACTGCGGCAATTTTATCGGTCGCACGCGCCATTGTTCGCCTCTTGGCCAACTGAACTGGGACTTGCTTATATATCGTTTTAGTCGTCAAACAAAGAAACTCAGTTCAAATTTGCGCAGCCGCGCTATAGGGGCGCGATAGCTTCCCTACAATGTGCGTTAGATCGTTCCAGCTGTTCCTTACGTTGCTTCATGCGCATTTCGGAAAAGCTCTCTTTGTGTTCGAGCTGCACAAATACGTAGTGGCGGCCATCTCATATCCCCTCAAGCATTCTGGCTTGCCGCAAGCTGCTCTTCGTGCTTGTCGGTATCCGGAAAAAGGCGAGCCGGCGGCGGGCGCTTGCAAACCATGCCCTTGCCAGAAATCTCGCGCCGGAACCTGCGCTCTCTTTTCAGGTGAGTTGAAAGGAGTCGAAATCTCGGTCGTGATTGGGTCGAGTGAGCAAATTCGCCATCCCTCGCGGCCGATAGATAAAAGTTAGAGTAGGGATTGGTTTCCCGTGACGGTTGAGGACCGAGAGAGAGGCTCTCGGCGTCCGTTGTGGAGAAGATCAATGGCGCAGGTGGAAATTCTGGATACGGTTGGCGGCCGTGACGGCGGCTACAAGGTGGACGCGAGCCGAGGCGAGCGCATTGGCCGCGTGTCGTCGGAGTGGTTTTCTCGGCCGCAGGACGAGCGATACCTGTCCCTATCGGATCTGTTGGGCGCCGTCCGTTTGCGGACCGAGCGCAGCCGTACGAGGACAATCGAGAGCGCCGCGATCCGAGTGGAAGCCAGCCGCGACGACGCCGAACGGCTTTCACTCGCACTGCCGGGTTCCAACAGTCCGGTCGCCATGACACATTGGAGTTTCAGCCAGCTCGCGAGCCTCGTCGGCGCGCCGGCCGCTTACCTTCGTCAACTCCCGGCGCCGCTCGCTGGAATCAACCTGCAATATGGCTTGACCTCTCATCGCGCCGAACAGGTGAAGACGCTTGAGGTCGAAAGCAATCGCGTCGAATTGCGCGCAGTGACCGGTCCCGACTATGGCCGGATCTACGACCATGAACTCGTCTCCGCCGTGCAGCGCATCGCTGGCAATGGCGTGGGCGACACCCGCTGGAAAGTGCCTGGCGTTCTCGACTGGTCGACCGGGATCTACAATCCCCATGTCGACGTCACCGAGGAGACGACGACGCTTTACGCCTCGGACCGGGACGTCTTCTTGTTTCTCGTCGACGATCTCAATCCAATCGAAGCCGGCAAACTCCCCGACGGCTCGCCCGATCTCTTCTTTCGCGGCTTCTACTGCTGGAATTCAGAGGTGGGCGCTAAGACGCTCGGGATCGCGAGCTTCTATCTGCGCGCTGTTTGCCAAAATCGCAATCTCTGGGGCGTGGAGGATTTCGAAGAGATCACCATTCGCCACTCAAAATACGCCGCCGCGCGCTTCGCGCATGAGGCGGCGCCGGCGTTGGCGCGTTTCGCCGATTCTTCGCCCCTGCCGTTCATCAACGGCGTCAAGGCGGCGCGGCAACGGATCGTGGCCCGCAACGATGACGACCGCGCGGAATTCCTGCGCAAGCGCGGATTCTCGAAAGCCGAGACGGCGAAGATCATCGGCACAGTCCTCGCCGAGGAAGGCCGCAAGCCCGAAAGCGTGTTCGATTTCGTGCAGGGCATCACTGCTGTCGCGCGGGGGAAGAGCCACCAAGACGCGCGGCTCGATTTCGAGGCGCGCGCCAAGAAGCTCTTCAAGCACGTCGCCTGACGATCTACATCTTTGCAGGGCTTGACGCGCAGCCTGCAGCTGCCGCGGCGGCTCCCTCCCCGACTAAGTGTTTGCGGCGTCGCTCTCAGAGTTAGAGGGCGGCGCTGCGCTTCGTGACGGTGTGGAGGTTGAGAGAGAGGCTCTCGGTCGCCCGTCGCGGAGTTAAAGACCATGACCAAGTCGGTGCAAAAAATCCAGTTGAGCGCCTCGCGCGACATCCCCTTTAACAAGCTCGTGCTGTCCCAGTCCAATGTGCGGCGGATCAAGGCAGGCGTCTCGATCGAAGAGCTGGGGGAGGACATCGCCCGCCGTACCCTCCTGCAGAGCATCACCGTGCGGCCGGTGCTCGATGACCAGGGCGCCGAGACCGGCATGTTCGAAATCCCCGCGGGTGGGCGCCGCTACCGCGCGCTGGAGCTACTGGTGAAGCAGAAGCGTCTCGCCCGCGACGCCCTGATCCCTTGCGTCGTGCGGATAGAGGGAATTGCCGAGGAAGACAGCCTTGCGGAAAACGTCCAGCGCGCGCCACTGCATCCACTCGATCAGTTCCGCGCGTTCCTGACTCTGCGCGAGAAAGGGAGTAGCGAGGAGGAGATCGCCGCCGCTTTCTTTGTCAGCGTCGCCGTCGTCAAGCAGCGCCTGCGGCTGGCCTCCGTGTCGCCCAAGCTCCTCGACGTCTATGCCGAGGACGGCATGACCCTCGACCAGCTGATGGCCTTTACGGTCAATCCCGACCATGAGCGCCAGGAACAGGTCTGGGAAGCCATCCAGCGCTCCTATAACAAGGAAGCTTACCAGATTCGTCGGCTGCTCACTGAGGACTCTGTACGGGCCTCCGACAAACGGGCGCTGTATGTGGCCGAAGAATACATGGCTGCCGGCGGTCCCATCATGCACGACCTCTTCCAGAGCGACGACGGCGGCTGGCTTCAGGGCGTTCCGCTGCTCGAACGGCTGGTCGCGGAGAAGCTCGCGCGCGACGCCGAGCCTCTTCGGGCAGAGGGCTGGAAATGGGTCGAGACGGCGATCGACTTCCCTTACGGCCACACCTATGGGCTTCGCCATCTGCAGGGCGAACGCCAGCCTTTGACCGAGGAGGAAGCGGCGGCCCGCGAGGCGCTGCGGAACGAAGCCGAGAACTTGGAGGCGACCTATTCGGATTCGGAAGAGATCCCGGAGGAGGTCGACGCGCGTCTCGCCGAGATTGAGGCGGCCCTCGAAGCCTTCGAGGATCGCCCGGTTCTCTATGCCCCTGAGGAGATCGCCCGCGCTGGCGTCTTTGTCAGCATCAACGGCGAGGGGCGTCTTCGGGTCGAGCGCGGCTACGTGCGGCCGGAGGACGAGGCGCCGATCGAAGAGCCGGAGACCCCTGAGGTCGTGACCGAGGCGGGGGAAGCCTATGCGATGCGTTCGTCGCTGGGCTCCTCATTCGCGCCCGACGACGCCGAAACCGGGCAATCCGGAGCTGTTGCGGACGAGGAGGATGAGGGGATCAGGCCCCTGCCCGACAAATTGCTCACTGAGCTGACCGCCTATCGCACGCTGGCGCTGCGCGAGGCGGTGGGCAAAGATCCATCGATCGCGTTTCTTGCGGCCCTCCACGCCATGTGTCTGCGCCTTTTCTATCGCTACGCTGTGGACAGCTGCTTCGAGATCGAAGCCAAAAACGTCTCTTTCGGCGCGCAAGCTCCGGGGCTCTCCGACACGCCGCTTGCCGCGTTGGTCGACGCCCGCCATCTCGACTGGTCCCAGCAATTGCCGGCGGAGCCGCAGGACCTGTGGGACGTGCTGACGACCCTCGACGCCGATACGCGCCAGCGTCTGTTCGCGCATTGCGTCTCGTTGGCCCTGAACGCCGTGCACGAGCCCTGGAGCCGCCGGCCGCGGGCGATCGCCCATGCCGACCGTCTCGCCTCGACGCTCTCTCTCGACGTCGCCGCGACGGGCTGGACGCCGACCGTCGACAATTTCCTCGGCCGGGTCACCAAGGCGCGCATCGTCCAGGCAGTGCGCGAGGCGAAAGGCGCCGATGTCGCCCGACGGATCGAGACGCTCAAAAAGGGCGATATGGCGCGAGAGGCGGAAACGCTTCTGACTGGCGCGGGCTGGCTGCCCGAGCCGTTGCGCACGCCGGGTCGCGGGCCGCAACCTTCCTTGGATGCGACCTCTCCTTCCCTGTCGGAAGAATCGGCGCGGCTCGAAGAAGGCGCTGCGCCAGAAAGCGAACGGACATTCGACGAAATCGTCGGGCATGACGAGGATGCCGAGCTGGCGGCAGTCGACGGCCCTCAAAGCGTCGCCGCCGAGTAAACCTTCACGAGGTCGATTGCAGAGGGGCTCGCCAGCGATGGCGGGCCCTTTTTTCTTGGAGGACGCGCCGTGTCGAGTTCAATTGCGTCGGAATTGGCGCATCGCCTGGCGCAGGACGCTGAGGCGGTCTGCCGGCACTATCTGTCGAACGGCCGCCGCCATGGCCGTTACTGGATCGTTGGAGACGCCCGTAATGCGCCTGGCCGGAGCCTGTTCGTTCGACTGACAGGTCCGGAGAGCGGCAAGGGCGCCGCCGGAAATTGGACCGATGCGGCTTTGGGCGATTATGGCGACCTGCTTGACATCATCCGCCAAAGCGTCGGGTTGAATGATTTTTCCGAGGTTCTCGACGAAGCGCGGCGCTTCCTAAGCCTGCCCCGCGACGAACCACGGCCCCAGCAAGCATTCAATTGCACGGAGCGAAGGACAGGCTTGCCGGACTCAGCGCGCCGTCTATTCGCTATGTCGCGGCCGATCGCGGGCACGTTGGCGGAGCGCTATCTGCGTCATCGCGGGATTTCAGCGCGACCGGATCTCGAAAGTCTACGATTCCATCCACGCTGTTACTATCGACCGGAAAGCGGATCGGCCTCTGAGACTTGGCCCGCGATGATCGCGGCGGTTACTAACCTCGAGGGGCAGATCACCGGCGTGCATCGCACATGGCTCGACAGGTCGGGGCGTGGCAAAGCGCCGATCATTTCCCCACGACGCGCCATGGGGGAGCTGCTTGGCAATGGCGTCCGATTTGGCGCGACGCTCGATGTGATGGCGGCGGGCGAAGGGATCGAAACCGTGATGTCGGTTCGATGTCTACTGCCCCTCATGCCGATGATCGCGGCGCTTTCTTCCGCGCACCTCGCCGCGGTCCTGTTCCCGAAGGGACTGCGCCGCCTCTATGTCCTGCGCGACAAAGACTCCGCCGGCGAAAGGGCTTCGGCGAGCCTTATCGACCGCGCGACCGCCGAGGGGATCGAGGCGATCGTCCTCACCCCCGAACAGGGCGATTTCAACGACGATTTGCGCCGCATTGGCGCACAAGGGCTGCACGCGGCGCTCAGAGGTCGCCTCGCGCCTCAGGACGTTGACCGGTTCATGAGATTGTCACCGTGACGCCACCTCACGAAGGAGCCCGCGCCCTATCCCCTGCCCTCGCGCCTTGCGTCAATCGCTTTCTTTCCTTTTGTCGGAGCTTGCCGCGTCCCGGCCTTCTGAGAGGGCGACCCTTGCGTCGGGCGCGCCGGCTTGGGCAATGGCTGCGGCCGGCTATTTTCCGTCGCGCCCTGCGGGCGCTTTACATCGCGAGGCAAAATAGCCGGCACTTCGCCATCCTTCGCTACGCTGCGCCCGGTCGCTGCGCGCCCGGTGCCAGCCGGTCCCGCCCGACGCCTTCTGTCGCCACGAAGGCCGCGAGGGTCGCGGCCGATCCGACGAAGGAGAGCGCCAATGACGACCAATCACGACGACCAAGGCATCGGGACAATTCCTGCCGCTACCTCGACCGAGCGCGTTCTCGCCGAACTCCAACTCTACGGCTACCGCCCGTTCCAAGACGAGCCTGACCCCCGGCCGTTGCCAGACGCTTCAGCGATCACCGGCGCCGTCGCCGACATCTTCGACGCCCTCCTCGCGACGTTGACTGACACGCGCCTCGAGCCCGATCTCGAGGAACTGCTCTGGTCCACGGTCAACCTCTTCCACCGGGCGGTCCTTCGGGTTGAACGAGAACTCGATGACAACGAGCAGGCGCAGCGGCGCAGCCAAAAGGAACAGGACGGCTCGGAAATCCGCTCGGTGGAGCTCGAGCGCCTGATCTGCGTAGGGCAAACGCTGCTCGAACGCCGCGACAGTTTGGAGCTCTTCCGCGACCAGGCCGCCGACGCCTTCGAGTTGCACACCGGCTCCTCCTGGCGCCCCCGCTCGGGCTCCAAGGTCAACCATCGATCCTTGACGGCCGCGATGATCGACAGCCGCGATTTTCTCGCCGCCAAGCGCCGCGCCGACACCGAGCCTCTCCTTCCGGCCGGCCCACGGATCGCCTTCACTGGCGGAATCGACTTCAACGACCATCGCGCGATCTGGGATCGCCTCGACAAGGCTCTCGTCAAACATCCCGGCATGGTGCTGTTGCACGGCGGTTCGCCCAAGGGAGCTGAACTCATCGCGTCCTGCTGGGCGAATGCTCGCAAGGTCTCGCAGATCGCGTTCAAGCCGGACTGGACACGCCACGCCAAGGCGGCGCCGTTCAAGCGCAACGATCAGATCCTCGAAACGCTTCCCATCGGCGTCATCGTCTTTCCTGGCTCGGGCGTCTCCGCCAATCTTGCCGACAAGGCGCGCAAGCTCGGCATCCCGGTGTGGCAGTTTGAGGACGGCGGCGCATGAGCGCCGTCTATCGTTTCGTTGAGATCCCACGACAACATTTGCTCGAGTCATGCGACGCTCGATCGCGTCTTGGACATTGACGGATTCAAGCATGACCATGGCCCAGAGGCATGGAAAGCGCCTACCGAATGTTACGATGCTATGCTAAACTGTATGGTATAGCATGCAGCAGCGGACGCAAGCGCCATGACCTCTCGAAATCTCTTCATCATTTCCGGAAACGTCTCGCAAAATCCACGTCGATTCGGCGACAACGCCCCAAAGACCGTCCTCACGGTCGCAGTCGACGATATTTGGACGGATCGCGAAACAGGAGAGAGAAAGAAGCGAACGGATTTCCTGACCGCCTATACGTTTAACAAGAAAATTGGCGACTTTGTCTTGGCGCAGGTAAAGCCAGGATATCAGGTCACGATTGACGGCCGCATCCGATCAAACTCCTACGAGAAAGGCGGCGACCGGGTCTATTCGACCGACCTCGAAATCATTCGCATTGATGCGCACCCACCGCGAGCAGAAGCCGGCGGCGGCGTTCCCGAATGACCCGCCAAAGGGTGATTTCCTTGGTTGCAGTTGGCCTCGGGCTGAGCGTCGCCAGGGCTGAGGTCTACACGCCGCAGAGCGCGCTGCAATCGACGCCCATGCGTGTCGAAGTGATCGACGCGACGTCTTTTCGCGACATAGAGACCGGAGCAGAGTACCGGCTCTATGGCATCGAGTCCTGCCTGCCGACGCAGACCGCGAATTTGAATCGTCAATCCTGGCCTTGCGGCGCCGTTGCGATCGCCTGGCTCACGAACGCGACCCTCGCCAAATGGGTGTCCTGCAACGCGTTGCGGGAAACGGCCGGCCAGCTTCTATCCCGCTGCGCGTCGTCAGAGCATCAGGATCTCGCGGCCGACATGCTGAAAGAAGGTCTCGCGATTGTCTTGCCGATTGCCGAGGGCCAGGAGGTGCGCGCCTACAGCCAGCTGCAGGATCAGGCTCGCAAGCAATATAGGGGATTATGGTCCAGTCAGTTTATGATGCCCTGGGATTTGAGGGCGAAGCAGGCTGGAGGGTCGGCCTCAAGCCGCTGAGCAAGGACGGCCAGCGGCTTGATCTCGCGCTCTAAATAGGGTTAGGATCCTCTATCATACTATATGGTAGAGAGATGTCCGCGCGCGCTGCCCTTCTTATCGCTCCCTTGATCTTGGGCGGCCTCGCCGGCTGCGAGGCGCCAAGGGCTCAATATTCTTCTATGGCCGAGGCGCCGGCGCGCGATCGACTTCTCGCGCCCCGGGAGGTGGTTCCCGGCCGTCTCGCATACGCCGACGCGCCGGACGCTTTCGCGCCAGTTCTGGCAAGCCGTGTCGCCTATCCCACCCAGGCCCAGGCAAATTACGCTTTTCAACGCTCCTGGGCGTCGAGCGAGCAGTCCGGCGGCGCTCCTTTGGCCCTCATCGGTGGCGATCCCAAGAGCTCTGATCGCGGGCCCGTTCGCGTCCGGCTCTTCGCCTGTCGCTCGGGCGCCTTGGACGACATCACCGGACGAATTGTACCGCCTCGCGGACGTGTCGTGCACTGCGCGACGGATTTCCTCGACTCGAAGGATCGTCGATTGTTCCGTGAAACCGTGAACTTCTTTGATGAGCGCAGCGCATGGCGGATGGCGCAAACGGCGCCGCCCCAAGCCCAGGCGCCGTGGATTGCTCCCGAATCCTCGCCGAAGGATTATTTCTCTTGGGCGCCATGGGGACAGCGCACGACGCCCTACTGACCCGTTGCAGGGCGACTCTTCCTGGCCCAGCGACGCGATCGACGTCATTGGCGCTCGACGGGCGCGGAAGCTTTTCGGAGCCCGGATGGAGGAACCTCGACCGAAGGGGGCCGCGCATCAAGCGTTTGTGCTCGCAACGTTGAACTCCCGACACCGACATTGGTGGATCAGAAAATCGCATGTACGGCTGCGGAGGACCCAGACTTTTCTGCGGGGGGCCCGAAGGCGCAATGCGACGACGCTGAGGCCCGTTTCCTTATGTACCGTCACAGTGCGACCCGCGCCAGCATCCGTTCGGCTCGGCCGCACACCCATTCCGAGAAGTGCTTTCCCAGAATTTGCGCCGGCCTTGTCAGGATAGCTTCGAGCAGCAAAGCAAGAACCACGGTTAAACCTGCTGCAATGCTGAGAACCAGGATCGGTGGCGCCAGGTCGCCAAGCGCCTGATGGATCCCAGACATAACTGGGAGATGCACGAGATAGATCGAGAAAGATAGCTCGCCAAGTCTTTGGAGCACGCTTCCTCCCTGAGGCTCAGGTCTTTGTTCGATGGCCGAGGCGACGACAAGTCCGAATATGATCGCGACCATGGTGATCGACGATCCTGAGGCCAAAGCTCCAAACACGCGCGCGAGAATTGACGCAGCTACGAGCCAAAAAGCGGCGACGGCCTTGCTAAAGCGCGGCAAGGGCCATCGCCTTGCCAGGCCGAGCGACAGCAAGACGCCCACAGCGAAGCCGTCGAGGCGGAACGTCCACCAAAAGCCGCCCCAGGGGCGTTCGTTCACGGCCCCGGCGACGAGAGTCGTCATGCAGACCACGGCCGTCAGTTTAGGGCTCAGCGCGATCAGGAATGGCACCGACACATAGAATTGCATTTCGCTCGCGAGCGACCAGAAATGCGAGGTGGCCGTCGGTGCGCCACAGCCGGCCGCGCCATCAAAACAGGGAGCCCAATAGAGATTTGCGTAAAAGCCGGCGGCCGCTTTCAAATCGTCTGCTGTTTCGCCCAGCGAAATCCCGTACGCCTGAAAGAGTGCGATCAGGACGATCACCGCCCAGGCCGGCAGACTAATCCGAAGAATTCGTCGGCTCCAGAACGCAGTCGCGTCTCTCCAGAAGGCGCCATCTGCCTCCAAGTGCGAACGCCTCGCGCTTTCGGTGGCGGCAAATCCCGAAATGACAAAAAAGAAGTCGACGCCCACGCCGAACGCTGGAACGCTCAAGACGCGCGCTGCGGCTAGGTCGGGCCCAAAAACGAGACCAATGTGAGACGCGACGACCGCCAGGATCGCGAGGCCGCGCAGTTCATCGAGGGCGCGGATCCGCCCCGCAACGCGATCGAAATTTGGCCCCATGAGCGACTTGCCTTTGCGCCTTCACTATATAATATACCATAGTGCCTCAGCCGCCAAATCGTTCCGCCTTGAAACGCCGACGCGCTCTGCTGGCGGCGGCGCTTTGTTTCGCGGCGGCGACGGCCCAAGCGCAGGAGCTCACGCCCCATCCGGAAAATTGGCGGCCGATCGTTTATCGCGACCTGCAAATTCCGGGGCCCCAAGATCGGATTTATGCCGACCTATGGGCCGACGTCATCCAGAGCAACAATCGCCGCTATCTCGCCGCGGGAGATCGCCGATTTCTGCTCGGCAATGCGCCAGTGCGCGAGGCGCATGCGCTCGTGCGCGGCGGCGATAAGGTCGCGCTCCTGAGCATTCTCGATACGGCCACCCTTTGCGTCGCCGTGGCGAGAGATCCGAGCAGCGACCTTTCGGTAAAGATGTGCCCGATGCGGCTTGCTGTTTGGAATGGGAGCTCGACGACGCTCAGAGAGGCCAAAGGCTGTTATCTCGAACCAGGCGCTGGGGCGCGGAAAACCATGGCGAACTTGTCTTACGCCGCCTCATACACATCCTACGATGTTCTCACGAAATCGATCAGGCTTGGCGTCATCCTGGGGCGCCGTGTCGTCGAGCAGTGTTCGCAAAGCGTGCCGCTCTACCCCGATTGAGGCCTCTCACGATGCAACGGATCTACGCCGTTTCCTACGCAATCTACTACTGGTCGGAGTGGCTGTTTCTTCTGGCTTTCGCCAGCTTGTTCGTCATTCCGTTCACGTCGCTCGATGCGCGTTTTGCGGCCTGGTGCGTCGGGCTTGTGGTCGCGTTTGCAAGCCTTGCCGCGGGGGTCCTGTCGGAGGCGTTATGCCGAGCCCTGTTGCGCTGGCGCCGCGAGAGGCGAGGATTTGCAGAGGAGGAGGCGCGGCGCATCGAGTTTTTTGAAGAGGACAGGCGCGTTTCGCATGTCGCACAAGAGGCAAGCCGACTCGCGGCCGAGCGCCATCGGCAGAGCGTCGAGGCGTGGTGGATCAACAACCGCCGTGGCTGAGCGCGTGTCGACGACTGTCTCTCATTCCAGGAATTCAGCCTCTCTTCTCGGCGCGGCGCCAAGCGCCCTGCCCGGTGAGAGGCATCGCAGCCGCCGTCAAGGCTTTCGAAGAGTTCAGAATAGCCAACGTGTGGAATCGTCGAGCAACGCTTGCAATTCTTGGCGCGTCGCTTGGCTGAGCGCATTGCGTTCGCGTCGCGCGAAGACGGAGCACCAGAACAGGGCTTCGTCCGGTTTCTTTTCGTAAACGGCCTTTCCGATCAGCATGGCGATCAACGCCAATCGGTCGCATTCGTCTGGGCCGAAATGATCATTCAGAATATTGGCGGTCTCTTCGGCGGATCGCGTCTTCTCTGCGCTTTGTTCCAACATGGGAGAAGAAGCAATCATTTTTAGCCTCCATTTGCCGTCAACACCGGCCTAAGCGATTCATCACTGCAAGTCCCGAGAGAAGCGCCTCTGCGGGCGTCTGTGCTCCGGTAGCCAGAACAACCTGTCTCGTTGTGGTCTCCTCTCCTGTTGCCGACTTGGCGCAGCCTCTCCCAGCCGACAAAGCTTGGCGCCGGCGACATTCGTGCTCCGAAAGGCTCAGCTAGAGTCGCTTGGCTAAAGCAGCTGGCGCGACCGGAGCCATTTTCTGCGTTACTTTGTCGGAAGTTAGGCTCTCTTGCGCGACTTTGTCTTTCGTGTCGACTTTGCCTTCGACGCCGAAGCGGGCTTGTCGACGGCGGACGGTTTCGCCTCGGCGGGTCGTTCGGCGGGTTTCGACGCCGGCGGGGTGATTGCGAATTGATCTGCGGCAAATTTTGACCGCGTCTGGCGTCGCGCCTCTACGCTTTGCGTCAGCCGGTCGAGATCGATGTTCTGGCCGGCGAGCCAGGCGCGCATGACCTTCTCGTCAATGCCGAGCATGTCCCAAACCGTGAGGTCCAGAGCTTTGGCGGTCCGTTCGATCGTCCAAAACGTCGGATTGCCGATGCCCTTTTCCAAATTGTAGTAGGCGGCCATGGACATGCCGATCTTGTCGAGGAAGGTTTTGAGGTTGGGATATTCCTTGGCTTTCCGCTGCAAGATAATGGCGAACAAGGCGGTCGCGACAGAATCCCTGTCTTCGCCTTCTTGCTGTTTGGGCATCGCCATAACTGTTTTATCTCCTCTCCCCGAATGACGGACCATGACGCCTTGCGCCGAGCCCGAAACGAGCGACTCACATTACCGTCAGGCTTTCGCCTAAAATATATCATATTCTTTCCTGGCAGAAGATCATTGAGTTATCCTTTATGGCAAGGCAAAGCTTGGACCGCCCTTTGTCTTCTCCACCCGCCCTTTCCCGGTAAGGCCTCACAAGCTCACGGGGCGTTGTGGGAGTCGATCGAGGGCTCGCCTCGGAGGCTGTAAGCCTCTGAATTTTAGGGCTGAAGCTTCGGTCTGTCGAACAGGTTGCTCGCAGGGGCAAAGCCGTCAATGCTCGGGCGTGGCCTAGAACCGCTTCGCCTCCGATGCCGCCTATGCAAGCAGGGTGAGCGGCTGTCGATACTCTATTAAAGAGTATAGTATAAGAAACTTCGGTGCGTTATGCTCCGAGCCAGGCCGTTTGCGGACAAATTTTCAGGAGGCCGATCATGTCGCGACTTCTTCTCTGGCGAGAGGGGGCGTTAGCACCCATTCATTTTAGCGGGGTTCATCAGGGTAAATCTCGTGGCTATCTGAGCATTTGCGCGTCTTTATGCATCATATTGTCCGTGCCCTGGAACAGAGCGCTTGCCGACGATCGCGACCGTTTGGCGCCGGGGCTTTACGTCGCCGCGACGGTTGGATGCGACGGCCTTGGCGGCGGCGGCACGGTCGATTTCGACGGCAAGAATTTCTCGCCGCACTACCAGGCATGCCTCACCCAGGCGCTCTCCCAAAACGTGCGCTATCGTCAGACCTGCATTGAGGGACAAGGAGCAAACTATCCCACGACAGCGCAAATCCAGGGCAACCCGTCCAAGACGATGAAGGACGTGGCGATCGCGGTCCTGTCGCGAAACGCCTTCTCCATGAACGGCGTTCGATATGATTATTGCGGGGCGAGATGATGCGTCGGGCCGCTCTGCTTTTCGTGTCGCTCGCCTCGACACTTGCCTTCGCGAGCGACTGTCCCAACGGCGACAATCTTCTCAAAAACAACACGCCGCTCAGCCAGTTGTGTTCAAAGGGCTTCGGCCAGTTCAGCCCTGGCTCGTTACAGCAGGCGATCGGCAACCAGCCGAACAATGTCGCGATGATCACCGCAGCCGCTGAGCAGCAGGGCGTGCCCGTTGATCTCGCGCTGGCGGTTTCCTATCACGAGTCGGAGGGCTTCAACTCCTGCGCGGGATCCGACACCGGCGTCAAAGGTCCGATGCAGCTCACGCAACGAACTGGAAACAGCCTCGGCTACAACCGCGACATCAACGAACAGAACATCATGGGCGGCATGAAGCTGCTCAAACAATGCGACAACAAGTGCGGCGATACCGCCTTCTCCTGTCTCTCGGCGTGCTACAACGGCTCGCCGCGTCCGGGCGAGCAGGCCGGCTGGGCGAGAGGCGTGCAGAACGCCTACGGAAAGCTCCACAGCGATCCTTCGCTTTTGGCCTCCGCCACGAGCAACTGCTCTTCCTCAGGCTCGAATTCGAGCTGTCCCGACGCCGCCGGCGGCGTGGTGGCGACCTCGGCGACGCCGAGCGCCCCGACAACGCTCCCGAGCCTGGGCGCGCCGCCCGCGCTCGCCAGCAGCGACATTGTCGTGATGCCGACGCAAATCTGAGCGGCGCATTTGGCGGCGCGGGCGTCAATCCGCGCCGTTGCCCGAAGAGGCGCCGGGTTGGCACGCGTTGGCGTGTAAATGTCCTATTTTAGCAGATGTCTCACCGACATGGCTACGCGGATTCGCGGCCTTTGATATAGCCGCGTTCAATCGGGTTCGCCCGTCAGGCGGGGGGGATTTCGAATTTTCGCTGATTTTTTGTGGCAGCGCGCCCATCGACGCGCCTCTGCGCGCGACCATACTTCCCCGGTGGGGGAGCTGCCGGGTGGCCTTTCCGATTCTACTAAACTATAAACTGTAGTCCCAAGAATCGCATGGAGGGAAGCAGGCCCCAAAAAAGAAAAGCCCGGCGCGAAGGCCGGACCTCTCGAACAGCTCGCTAAAAGGGACGGCAATCCCTTCACAGCCAAACACCAACCGTGTTTGGAATTTTAGCGGGCTTTTCTCATTACGCAAGAGGTTTGCGCGTTTCGCGCCACGGAAATTCTTTGCCTGCTTTCCGCTTAACGCGCGGAGAGCAAAGGATGACTCTTGCCCAATCGAACGCGACGGGCCGCCGCCGCGATTCCGCGACGAGCTGGCGCGTTGGCAAGCTTTTTAACGCGCCGCTCTTCGCGGTCTCGCGCAGGGAGCTTTTAAAAGCCGTGCGCGACGCCGTGCGTGCGCTTGCGCTCGACCGCAGCGAACGTCAGCTGGTCGAGTGCCTCGCGGTTTGCTTTGGCGAGCAGCAGCTCGCGCATGGTCTGCTCTGTTGGCCGTCGAACGCGCAGATCGAGAAGAAGACCGGCATGAGCGAGCGCACGGTCCGTCGGACGATCGTCAAGCTTCGCGAGCGCGGTCTGATTTTGATGCGCGACAGCGCCAACGGGAAGCGCTTCCCGATCTCGAACGCCGAAGGCGAGGTCGTCGACGCGCGGGGCTTCGATCTGACGCCGCTGCACGCCCGCGCCGCGGAATTTGCGGAGCGTGCTCGCGCCCTCGATATTGAAGATCGAGTGCGCCGGCAGCTGCGCGACGACCTCACGGCCGCCCGCAACGCTTTGGTCGATCTGTGCGCCGAGGATCCGTCCGGCGTCCATGCGGAAATTCTGTCGAGCGCGAAGGTCGTGGCGCGGCCTTCGAAAGCCGCCGCGCCAGAGGAATACGCCGCGGCGATCGAAGCCTATGTTGCGTTGGCCGAGGAAGTTCGCGAAATCCGCTATCGGAGCGATCCTTCCACTCAAACGCCCGGCTCTGCCGGCCATGCTGGCCGTCACTCAGAGCAAAATTCCAAACCCTCTATCGAAGATTGCAACGCTCCTCGCCACGGCTCCCCGCCGCCATCCGACCCGCGCGACGATTCCAGCAATGAGGCTTTTCGAGAAAGGAGGGGCAATGACGTTCGGCGAAACGAATGGACGCCGGGGCCGGTCGACCGTGCGATCCCCAAGGATCTCGCCCTCTGGCTCGCCGCCTGCCCCGAGCTATCCGAGTGGGGAACAGTCACGACGATCGAGCGCGCGGCGACCCTGGGCGCTCAATTTATTCGGGCCTGCGGGCTCGCTCGGCACGCCTTTGATGCGGCGGGGACGCGTCTCGGCGTCATCAACGCTGGCCTACTTGGTCTCTTTGTCGTTCAGCGACATGCCGATGGGGAACAGCGCGGCGGCACGCCGATACGCTCTCCGGGAGGGCTGTTCGTCATGCTCGCCCGCGAGATCGAGCGTGGCCGCCATCCACTCGAGAAGGAATTGATCGCGATGCAGCGCCGGCGCGGGCGCAATTGGCGCTGACGCCTACGTGGCGGATGCTCCCGCCTAACGTGCGGCCTTCTCGGGGGAGCGCTCAGCCGTCTGTCCGCGTTCTGGGTCGTCTCTATGCAGGCGCCCGTGACGATCTCATCGAAGGCCGAACCCAGACCAAGGACCGCATTAGGCCTTTTGAGCCGTGCTAAGCGATGCCCCCGCGCGGTTGGGATCCTTGGCTGGATCGATCGGAGCTCACATTGATGCGAAGGTCGAAACACGAAGGCGAACCGTTCCATCAGCGTTCAGCCAATGTCGATCTTCGATCTTGGCCGCTTCAGGCGCCATCGATGCGGTCATATCGAAGGTCATCGCCGAGACGGCTCACGAGAACTGGCGACAACGTCGAACGCTTTCTCCCTAAAGCTCCAAGACGCCTCCCCTTTCGCTTAAGTCATTGACGCATACGTTCGGCGGGCCGTGGCGTCGGCCACTGGCGTCGAAAATTTTCCCCTTGCCGCCTGCAGCGGCAATTCCTCGCGCTCGGGCGCAAGCGCCCTTTCAAAATTTCCGTCGCCGGGCGTGGCGCGGCGCTTCGCTGGCCCCTCGCCTCTAGCTCGGGCTCTGCCAGGCCCTGTGCCGCCCGTCTGGCGCGACATAAGCGAAGGGGATGGCTCCTTCGCGGATAAAAGGAGAAAGACGATGTTCGACTTCGCCCGCTTCCACATCCTCGGCCGCGTCGGCAAGACCAAGACCTTCGAGAAAAACATCCGCGTGTCGATCGCCGCCAACGCCTCCTACAAGAAGGACGGCCAATGGGTGGACGAGACGGACTGGAACGAGATCGTGATTTTTGACAAGAACACGCGTCAATATGTGACCGAGAACGTCGAATCCGGCGATTACGTCCGCGTGCAGGGCCGCCTGCGCCAGAACAGCTTCAAGCGCGACGGCGAGACGGTCTATGTGGTCGAGCTCATCTGCGACGAGTTCAGCCGCGCCCCGAAAAAGAAGGCCGCTGAATCAGCGGCGGCCTAAACCGCAAGGGCCGCTCCTCTGGGGCGGCCCAATTCCGGCACGACGAAGCGCAACTCAATTCGTGCTTTCCGATTGCCTTCACAAATCCAGGAGCCATCTCACCGAGCGGCTGCGCCGGAATTCTACGAGGAATCTCCTCATAAAGACGCCAGCCGCCAGACCCAGCGTCGCCCAGACGGCGGCAGGCAGGCCGGCGACCCAACCCATGACGGAGAGCCCCCGTCCTGCGGCGTTCGCCGGCGCGCCGGGCGGCGCATCAAGCCACAGCGGCGGCGCGCAGGCGCGGACGCCTTGAACGGCATAGACGCCTTTACCGCCGTCACAGTTGTCGCGAAGGGTCTTCGTCAGATCGCCATTGGCCCGCATCAAGGCGAGCCAGCTGTCGGCGTCTGCGCGCGCGGTGAGGGTCTCTGTCCCATGACGGAGCTGCGCTTCCTCCGTGCGACCCGCGGCATATCCCAATCCGCCGCCCAGCGCGACCGCGAGACACAGCCCCACGATCTGGAAAAGGCGGGCCTGCCCTTCCTGCGGGCTGGACAACTCCCGCAGCGCATTCGTCGCCGCTTGCCGAACGTCGCCCTTGGTCTCCTCGACCATTCTCACGATCTCGGCCGCGACGTTTTCTCGCGCGGCCGCCACCGCTGCGTCGGTCAACGGCTTGACCGCTTCCTTCGCCGCGTCTTGAACCTTTTGTGGAAAGCCAGAGACTGCCGCCGGGATATCGACCGCAGCCTTCTCGAGGACCCCGGCGACGGCAAGAAAAACGACGGTTGGGTCATCCGGGGATAGCTGTAGATCGCCGATCCGCCGCCACATCGCCTCGCGGATCGTGGGGTCAAGGCCAAGAGCATCCGCGGCTTTCTGGAATCGGGATTTGGCGCCCTCATCCATCAGGCGCCAGAGACGCCGAGCAGCGGTAGGGCCGGGGCAATCATCCCCGCGAAGTCGCGTTGGAACTTGGCGACATGGGCTTGTTCGGTGATCGTTAGCAGACCAACGGCCTGCGCCTGCGAGAAGCGGATGTTTTCGGCGTCTAATTTGGCGAAAGTGCCGCTTTGCAGCGACGGAAACTCGATTTCGATCCCGCCTTCCTGCAGCAGGCGGCGCCGCGTGCCGCCGCCCTTGCTCTCGCCCTTGGCGTCGCGGAACCCGTACCAGAAGGGAAAGTCGCCGGGCGGCTTGCCGTGCTTCAGATTGACGACGGCGACATGGTCGACGCTCGCGCCCGTGAGATCGAGCCAGCGAGCGACGGACTGCGCGGAGCCGATGTCGGGCGAGATCACGTGGAACACCGTCAGCCGACAGCCATGCGTCCCGAAGGCGTCGAGCAAGCCAGAAAGCCCCTCGCCATCGTCGACGATCTTCGTTAAGTCGGCGAGCAGGCCGCCAGCGAGATCGTGGATGTAAAGCGGATCGTTGGAGGCGATCGAGTCGAGCAGAATGTTGCGCTCATTATCGCTGCGGCCATTGTAGAAGCCGATCCCGACCGCGGGGTCCTGGCTCTTGCACAAGGCCCCTTCAGCCTCGCGCGTCCCGAGCACGCGGATGGTTGCGCCGATCGAGCCATCGGCGTCGAAGGCTAGGACGCGCTCTCCCTGCGTTCGCAGCCAATCCACCAAAGCGCGGGTGAACACGGACTTGCCAACGCCGCCTTTTTCATTGGCGATCAACGCCACCCGCCGCTTGCCGTTCAACGCCATTCATGGCCTCCAGGGGTCACATTCTCCTAAACTATAAAGAAGAACTTTCTGAGCGCCTACCCCCTCCGAGGCCGAGGCGCGTCGCTTTTCCTCTTAGACGTCTTCGTTGAAGCGGTGACCGAGCACCTCTGCGGCCGTCTTTCCCGTTTGCTTCTGTGGCTTTGCGACCACCTGTGAAATCGGCGCCGCAGCAGTATGCGCATGCGATCGCGTCGGCGGCGCAACGGGCGCATCGACGCGTTGCGCCACGGGCGGCTCCGGCCTTGTCGCGTCCGTTTCGCGCCTGTCTTCGGCTTTTATCATCTGCACATTGTCGTGGACATCAGCGCTCTGTGCACTGGATGCGCGCTCGGCTTTGCTCTTTCCGCTTGATGCTTGCTGCGCCTTCGCGCGCCGGGCCTGCCGCACATATTGCCGAAATGTATGCAGACTCATCTGGATTCCATTTCGCGCGAATATCGCGACGATATCGCTGTCCGTATGCCCCCGTTCTCGGCAGGAAATGACATCGTCTATCGCGTCTTCGATCGCTTGTCTGAGGCTCTTTGCGCCAGGGGGTTTTACGGGCGCCTCGCGCAAATCGGCGAGGGCTTGCGCCCAGTTCGCTTCGGTGTGTTTCGCCGTCATGCGCGTGAATCCTCCATGACATTGTGCTCAGGCATCGGCGAGACATGTCGACTCACTGTCGCGATGCGTGCGCGATACGCTTGCCGATACATTTCGGGAACGCGCCCGAGCGCTCTGACAATATGCTAAAGTGTAAAGTGAGACAACGATCGCGAAGGAGGAGACGCGGCGGCCGGGACAAAAATGCGATAGTGTGCTGATAAGGAAGGGATTGATAGGCGGTTAGGGTCTTTTGTGGTTTGACAAGATACCGGTTTCTTGAGTATGGTATAAAATATACAAGAAGCAAAAGCGCCCGCCTTCCTTTCCCTGCCCCAGGATCGCCGTGCCCCGTCCGCACAAGCCCGACATCGCCAAGCATCGCGTCCAGGCGGACTTTTCGCCGGAGGATTTCGCGCGGCTCGAGCAAGCCTGCGCCATCTTCGGACTCGGGAAGTCCGACCTGCTGCGCCGGCTCGTGCGCGCGTCCATCGACGTCGGGCCCGCGCTCAGCGTCGAGAACGGCGAGGCGCTCGCAGCAACCACGCGGGAGCTGCGCGCCTGCGGGCGCAACATCGCGCAGATCGTCAAAGGCATTAATCTCGGCTATGCGCCGCAGCTAGCCGACGACAAGGAACTTTTCGTCGCCACCCACCGGGCGCTCTCCGAGATCAACGCGCTCGTGCACGAGATGACCGCCGCCTATGGCGCGCGGGTTCGGCGCGCCGCGGGCCTAAAGCCGCTTCCTGGGACGGAGGCGTCGTGAGCGAGGCTCGAGCGAACGTCCGCGCCTCCCTTGTGGCGGAAATGAACCGGCTGGCTCTGGCGGCGGGCGCATTTCGGCGTTCACGCGCGGCGCGGGAGAAGCGAGGACTCGAGGAGCAACCTGATAGGGTCGTAGGACTGAGGCCGTCGACGGCCTCCTCATCGGAGCATTCGCGGGTCTCGGCCCTGGAGCCAGCCCCGCGTGCCCTGGCCGCGGACCGCGTTCTGCGCGGAATGACCATCACAGGCGGGGAGGACGAAGAGAAGCGACGGCGGTTGCCGCAAGTCTCCGCCTCGGGCGGAAAGCCGCCGCGACGAAGCGCCGACGTCGCGTCTTCCCCGGCCGTCATCGGCCGGGGCGCGCCGCTGATGTCGCGCGCGAGAGCCTTGGCGCAAGGCTATCAACCGGCAGTCGTCAAGGTCGTCTCGTATGCGCATGGCGCGGCGCGAGCCTCGGCGACCGCGAATTATATCGATCGCGAAGACGCCCTTCTCGAAACCCAGGACGGCGTCGAGTTGAAGGGGCGCAGGGCGATCAACGCCGAGATCGCCGAATGGGCAAAGGATTTCGAGCCGCGTGAGGAAAGCCAGGACGTCGCCGGCGTGCGCTTTCAGATCATGGGCCTCAAGGACACGTCGGTCGATCGCCAGACCCTCGAAACGTCGCTCGCTGCCGCCTTCGTCGGACATCGTTATGCCTACCGGATCGAGGTTCTGAAGGACGGCGCCATCGAGGCACGAGCTGTCGTCGCCTTCGCCGGGACGCTTGCCGAGGGCGAGGCCGTTAGGCGTGAGCGTTTCTCTGTCGCCGAGCGCCAGGTCGGCGCGGCCGAGGGTTTTGAAGCCCGCGTCTTCGCGCCAAAATCCGACGCACGGATGAAGGCCCGCGTCGAGGCGGCGACCGGGATCGGCCAGCATCGGATCGCGCTTGAGCCCGGCGCGCCCGGAAATGGTCCGTCGAGCGTCGTCGATCGCCTGACGCGGCTCCAGGAGCGCGGCGCGGCGGTTTCGGATAGCGGGGCCCTCCTCGACGACCCGAGCGCAATTCAAGCCGAGTCGCGCGCCTGGCGGCGCGATCTGCGCTCGTTCAAGCCGCGCGACACGATGCACCTCATCGTCTCCGCCAAGGCCGGCGTCGACGTCAACGCCTTCAGAACTGCCGTGCGCGGCTTCGTCCACGAGCAGTTCGCCGAGCACAAATTCATGTTCGGCGTGCACACCGACAAGGCTGACGCTGGGCATGTCCACGCCCATGTGATCGTCGCTGTCCGCGACGCCGAGGGCGTGAAAATTCATCCAGGGCCGCAGGATTTTCGACATTGGCGCGAGACCTTCGCGGAGCACGCCCAGATGCAAGGGCTAAAGATCGTTGCGACCTCGGCCGCAGAACGCGCCTCGTCTCAGAGCTATGGCCCCAAGGACAAGGCGATTGTCGACGCTGCCGATCATCCTCGACCGGATCGAGAGGCGCGCGATCGCGCCTATGCGAGCGATCCGGCGAACAAGACGCTCATCGACAATGCGCGCAGGCGCATCGAGATCGCGCGCACCAATCCAATTCGTATGCCGGCCTCGGAGCGTCAGCTCGCCGTCGCGAACGACTGTGCCTCGACGTGGCGACAGCTGGCGCGGGAGGAACCGCAGAGCGCGACCGCAAGCGCTCTTGCCCAGCGGATGCAATTCTCTCAAGCCGCCGGGCACGCAATCGCCACGCTCGTCAATCAGGCTCTCATCACCCAGACCACGAGGAACAGCGCCATGCCGATCACCGCCGCGCAAATGGGATCCGACCTCAAGCTGCTGAACGAAGCCGTGGACAGGGTCGGCGCCGTGTTGCCAGCCGACACCAGAGCGGCATTTTTCGAGCAGTCGGGGCGCTATCTCGAAAGGCTTGCGGCGCGTGTCGATATGCAGCGAGAATTTGAGGGCAAATCCTCGCAAGCCGCGCTTGCTCCCGTCGTGGAGCAGGCCGCGGGAATCGCTCGCGTCGAACAACGCGAAGCGATCAGCGCGCAGAGGCTCGTGGAAAGCGCCGAAGCCGTCGAGCGGCGTGTCGAGGCGCGGGGGAACCCGACTCCTGCGGGCACGCGCGACATCGACACCTCTCGCGCCGTCGTCCGGGAAGCCGAGAGAACCGCCGCGGGTGAACAAGCCCGCGCGTATGCGGCGACCGAGGCGCAACGCGCGCTCGCGGCCAATGCCGTGGTGCCTCTCTCGGCTTCAATCGTTGTCGACGCGCGGCTTGAAGCGTTGCGCCGAGAACAAATGGAAAAGATTCGTCAAATTGCGGCGGAAACGGAAGCGGCCGGCAAGACATCAGACTTTGAGATCGAACAATGAGTAAGCGTTGACCGTGATTTGTTTGAGGGATCATCGACGTTTCAGATGCATCACGGCTTGATGATCTTCGGTGGCGACTTAAACGGATCCAGTATCGTAGCACCGCGGCCCAACATATGTCTCACGTTTCGGGTAACCAAGGTCAATCCATGCACTCCGGCGGTTGCGACTAGTCCGGCATCATCTACGTGTTTGTCGCTTTGAGCCAGAAGCTCGCCCCATAGGTCCGCGATCTCACGGGTGATCGGCAGGATTCGGTCTCCGAAAGCGTCCAAGATTTCTCGGACCCGCATCTCAATTTGATTGGCCACCCCGCGCTTGTTGGCCCTGAGCTTGATTATACCCTTGCGGACCTCGCGGACCGTGATTGCGCTGATTGCCAGGTCGGCGTCATCGACAGAGTCGAGCCAGGCGGCCACATTCGCATGTGGCTCGGTCCTGCCGATCTCGCGGAAAACGTTTGTGTCGAGCAGAAATTTCATTTCTCCTCGTCCAGGACCTCATCCAAAGCTTCAAGGCCAGCGCCCTTGATCGTGCGCTTTACTGTTTTCGACGGATAAGGCCGGCCCGCCTTCGGATGCGCGTCTGCGTAGGCACTCGCGGTGGCGACCGCCTCCGAAGTCAGAGAGGGATAGTCTTGGCAAATCTGTTCAGGCGTCATCCCTCCCGCTAGGAGGGCCGCTATGCGATAGACTTCGACATGCGTACCCTTAAGCACGGCTTCGCCGTCCTGACGGAATTCGATCTTCTCTGCCAGTTCCGCCAGCTCGCGTGCACGGCTGTGCACCTCGGCTTTGAGGTCGTCGATGGCAATGCTGAGCCGACCGAACCGAACTTCGTGTGCGCGCTCAACTGCCACGCCCTTGAGAGCGTGATAAAATTCGTTCCGTGCTTTAGGCGTGAGCTCGTCACGAAGTGTGCGCACGGCGAAGAGGTATAGGACGTCGGCCCACTCGATCGCGCGCACGGGGCCGCCGGCCTTGTTGACCAACTTCGCCTGGACGGGACCTTCATCCAGGGCCTTCTTGACCCTCTTCACGGGCTCGCGAAGCACGAATGCCACTTCCGCGGCGGTAAACGCGATGGCTTCAGACATGGTCATCTCCTAATCCGACCCCAATATTAGGGTTGGGTTGGACCTAATTCAAGTAAGCTAACTTTCCTTCCGAAGAGCCTTGACGCGTCGCGCGTGTAAGATTATCTTACCACATGTCGGATTTAGGAGGTGCCCTTGGATTCTGCCGCATTAAAAGAGACGCTGATCGCCGTCCTCGGCCAAATTCAGGCCGACAGCGGCCTCGAATGCCCGCCTCTCACAGGCGCCACCAAGCCCATCGAGAACCTGCCCAAGTTCGACAGCAAGGTCTGGCCTGTCGCGACCACGATTATCGCCACCGAGACTGGCGCGACCATCCCGAACGACGTGAACATCTTCGTCGACGAGACGACCAAGCTCCCGCGCTCCATCGACGAAATCGCCGCCTTCGTTTGTGAGCTGCTCAAGAAGCAGAGCGAGAAAGAAGCGGCAGCGGCATGACCGAACTCGATTCCGGCAAGCGTGCGCAGATCGCCGAGCGCCTGAAGGAGGCGCGCAAGCTCGCGGGCCTGTCGCAAGGCCATGTCGCCAAGATGCTCGGCCTGCATCGCCCCTCCGTCAGCGAGATGGAGGCCGGCAATCGTCGCGTCTCGGCCGACGAGCTCGCCCGGCTTGCTGAGATCTATGACGTCAGCGTCGCCTGGCTGCTCGGTGAGGCGCCAGAGACGCTCGACGCCCAGGACCCCCGGCTCGAGCTCGCCGCACGCGAACTCTCGAAACTCAAGCCTGACGACCTGGAACGCCTGCTCAAGCTTCTGGCCGCCATGCGCAGCGATTCCACCCCGAACGAAGGCGATCGCTGATGAGCATGATGCGCACCTTCAAGCCCAGCTTTGATCGCCGCGCCCTGGCGACCCAAGCCATGCAGGCCGCCGCAGCGACGCGGGCGAAGGCCAAGCTCGACCAAGCGGGCCCGATCTGCATCTACGGGCTTTGCGAGACACTGGGCGTCGCGGTGCGGTTTAACAACATTAATATGGAAGGGATGTATCAGCGGGGCCTCCCACCGCGCATCCATCTCTCCGCGCGACGGCCGCTGCCGCGCCGCGCCTACAATTGCGCGCACGAGCTCGGCCATCATGTTTTCGGCCATGGCTCTTCGATCGACGAACTGCGTGAGGACGCCAAGGCGCAGCCATGGGAAGACCCGAAGGAATTCCTGGCCGACACCTTCGCTGGCTTTATTCTCATGCCGATCATCGGCCTGCGCCGCGCCTTCTCGGTCCGAGGCTGGACCCCCGAAACGGCGACGTCGGCGCAGATCTTCACCATCGCCTGCGAGTTCGGCGTTGGTTACGCGACGCTTCTGACCCACCTCTCAGCAGGCGTGAACATGTTGTCGCGCGGTCGCGCCGCCGCTTTGCAACGCGTCACCCCAAAGGCGTTGCGCATCGACATCCTGGGCGCGCTGACGCCCGAACCGCTGATCGTCGTCGACCGCCATCGCACCGCGCCCACCTTGGATGCAGAGGTCAAAACGCTGCTCCTTCTGCCGCCCGGCACCGAGGTGACGGGCGGTGGGCTCGCGTTCGAACGCGACTTTGCAGCCGGACGCCTGTTCCGGGCGGTGAAGCCGGGAATATTCCAGGCGACCGCTCGCGACTGGGCCGTCTTCGTGCGCATCGCCCCGATCCAGAAAAGCGAGCCATACGGCTATGTCGGTCTCGCGCAATTCCGCCATCTGGAGGAGGACCCGGATGAGTAAGGCGAAGATGCTCGCGCCGCCGCCGCCCCTGGTGATCGACGACACCAATCTCTCGCGCGCTTGGGCGCGGCTGCTGTTGCAGGTTCTTGACGGTGCTGGCACCGAGGTCGCGCCATTGATCCTGAGCCTGAGCGGCTTCACCCAGAGCGGCGCACCTCTCGAAGACCCGGCGGTGCGCCAAGCCCTCGATCGGCTACTCATGCGCAAAGGGAGACTTGTGATAGACGACGTCGCGTTCACCATTTTCCCGCAGCGCCTCTGGGAAATGTCGCGCGGCGACCGGAAACGCTTCTTTACCCTCTATTGCGCCACATTCCCGCGTTGGCAGGCAATGAACCGTAAGGCCAATGGTCGCGGCCTCTATTTCGAGCGCCTAGCCATGTACGGTCGTGGCCCCTGCGACGGCAATCAACTGGAGTGGATCTTGTCTCAGTTCAATTCGCGAACAGGCGTGCGCCGCTCGATGCTGCAGGCAACCACCTTCGATCCGGGCCGCGACCATGTGGCCAGTGCGCAGCTCGGCTTTCCCTGCCTACAGCACGTGAGCTTCGAGCCGACCGCGGCCGGACTTGTCACCAACGCGTTCTATGCCACACAGCAGATCTTCGACAAGGCCTATGGCAACTATCTCGGCCTGGCACAGCTTGGCGCGTTCATGGCCCAAGAGATGGGTATGCCGCTTGCGCGCCTCAACGTTATGGTCGGGGTCGCCAAGCTTGAGCGGATCACCAAAAACGACGCTGATTTCGCGCCGCTGATCGTCGCCGCTCAGGCCCTCGTGACGCCGCCCGCTGTGCCGTCAGCGCGGCGCGCCACAGTCGCTATGGCCATCGGAGCAGCGCGTTGAGTTCGAGGTCTCCCAAAATCCCGTCGAAACGTCCGCGCGGCCGCCCCTTAAGAGACCGTCCAAGCGCAACCAGCGCATTACTGCCGATGGAGCTACCTGTCGCCGTTCGGCCCGCGGCGGCTTCGCCGGCGCCCGTGCCGATCGTGTTGCGACACCTCGCGCCGGCCAAGGTGTCGGAAGTCTATGAGAGTTATTGGCGCTTTGCCGCCGAACGGCAGGCGGTGTTCTTTCGCCGCGCGCGCGGTGAGAAGCGCCCCTGGACCAGCAATCCGGTGCTGGCGATCTTCAAATTCACCAACGCCTACCGGGCGTCCGACCGGGTCAGCCAATATCTCATCCGGCATGTCATTTATCACGAAGACCTGCCCAAGTCGCCGCGCGAAGTGTTCTTTCGCATCCTGCTGTTCAAGCTGTTCAACAAGATCGAGACCTGGGAGCTTCTCGAACGCGCGCTTGGCCCGATCACCTTCGAGGACTATCGCTTCGCTGCCTATGACGCGGTGCTCTCGCGCGCGATGCAGGCCGGCCATCGCATCTACTCGGCTGCATACATCATGCCGCCGGGCAGCCGCGCCTTCGGACGGCCGGCCAAGCACCAGAATCATCTGTTGCTGCTTGAACGGATGATGGCGGACCGGCTTGCCGAGCGGCTGGCCCAAACCCGAACGATGCAGGAGGGGTTCGAGAAGCTGCGCGCCTATCCGACGATCGGCGACTTCCTCGCTTATCAGTTCATCACCGACATCAATTACAGCGAACTCACCGATTTCAGCGAAATGGACTTTGTCGTGCCCGGCCCCGGGGCACGCGACGGCCTGCGTAAATGCTTCCTCGATCCGGGCGGCCTGAACGAGCCCGAGCTCATCCGGTTGATGGCCGACCTGCAGGAGCAGGAGTTCGAGCGACTGGGTCTCGATTTCCAATCGCTCTGGGGCCGGCGGCTCCAGCTGATCGACTGCCAGAACCTGTTCTGCGAAGTCGATAAATATGCGCGCGTGGCGCACCCGCAGATCGCAGGAATGACCGGCCGTGTCCGGATCAAGCAGAAGTTCGAGCCGACCCCCGAGCCGATCGAACTCTTCTATCCCCCCAAATGGAACCTCAACGACAAGATCAGCATAGACGCGCCGTAGTGCGCTTCAGTGGGTGAGGCCGAAGGAGGCGAGCGTGGATTTCAATAGCTATCAGAAGGAGGCATTGCGCACCGATCGTGTGCCCGCTCGCGATGGTGCCGACGATGCCACATCGTTGATCGTGCCGATGCTAGGTCTAGCTGGCGAGACCGGTCAGCTACTTAGCGAATACAAGAAGCATTTGCGCGACGGCGAAGCGCATCGCCTGTTCAAAGAGCGCGTGTCTGAGGAACTAGGCGACCTACTCTGGTACATCGCCAACGTCGCCAGCAAGTTCGAACTCTCACTTTCTGATATTGCCACCGCCAACCTGGCCAAGGTCAAGCAGCGCTGGGCGAGCGAGCGCAACGAGCCGCTCACCTTCGACGCTGAGCTACCCGAGGGCGAGCGCCTGCCGAGGCGGTTTGAGGTCGAGCTCATCGATGTCGACGGCGAAGCGCGCCAGCGGGTACGTGTTCTAATTGACGGCAAGCCCTTCGGCGCAGAACTCACTGACAATGCCTACGATCCGGATGGATATCGCTTTCACGATGTTTTCCACTTCGCTTACGCCGCGGTGCTGGGCTGGTCGCCCATCGCGCGCGCCTTGCTCCGGAAAAAGCGCAAAAGTCGGCCGTTACTCGACGAGGTGGAGGACGGCGGCCGCGCGGCGGTCATCGAAGAGGGCGTAGCGGCGCTCGCCTTCGATTATGCGCGTCGCCATCGCTTCCTCGACGGTGTTGCCGCCCTCGATTTCCAGCTCTTGCGCACGATCAAGGACATGACGTCCCATCTGGAAGTGCGCCAATGCACCACCGGTGAGTGGGAGCAGGCGATCCTGCAAGGGTTCGAGGTGTGGCGCGCTGTGTTCGCCGCGCGTGGTGGCCGCATCGCCGTCGATCTCGACGCGCGGCGCCTCGCCTTCCTCGGCCCCTCGCATGGTCAGGAGCCGCGCGCGTGAGCCTACGGCCCCAGTGCGATAACGCTCGCCATCGCCAAACCGCCTGCATGGCTAATGCTGAGACGCCAGGCGGTTATCCCCAACGCCGCTGCGGTCTTCAGCGCGCCGCCGGCGAGTTGGACCTCCGGCGCTGCGCCCGGCGCGCGGTGAATCACGACATCCGTGAACGCAATCCCAGCGCCGAAGCCCGTCCCAAGCGCCTTGAGAACCGCCTCCTTGGCGGCAAACCGCCCCGCCAGGCGCTCGACCCGATCGGTCCCATTGCCGATCTCGTCAAGCTCAGCCTGATCAAAGCAACGCGGAACGAGCGGGTTGCGCGGATCGTCGATCCAGCGCCGCATCTCGGCGACCTCCACAAGGTCGATGCCGTGTCCGATGAAGTTCACGAAAGCCTTCTTTCCCTTGAGCCCAACAGATCGAGGCGCGTCCAAAACCAAGGAGCGCGGCGAATGATGGCTGAATAATAGGGACCACGGGGAGCAAAGTAATGACCAAGCCACCAGCCATGTTCTGGAGCGGGGAAACGCTCAGCGAGCGGCTCAAAACGCTGATCGACCCGTTCGCGCCCGAACGCGTGGACTGTGCTGCCTACACGTTGTCCATCGGCCCCGAAGTCTATGTCTCGCCCAATGATCAGACGGCCGATCCCACCACAGTCACCGTCCGTAAACTTAGCGACGGCGAGGCATTCACCGTTCCGCCCGGCCAGTTCGCCTTCCTGCTTACCGAGGAGATCGTCTCAGTTCCAGCCGATGCACTGGCTTTCATCTCTATCCGCGCTAAGATCAAGTTCCGAGGCCTCGTCAATGTGTCGGGATTTCACGTAGATCCGGGCTATCGCGGCCAGCTAACTTTCGCCGTCTTCAATGCAGGCCCCGTGCCGATCCACCTCAAGCGCGGGCAACCAATCTTTCTGATCTGGTACTCAAGCCTCGACTGCGAGACCGCCTTTAAGAAGGACGGCACCATCCACGAGGGCATCGATCCCGAGCTGGTCACGTCCGTCGCCGGTGAGCTGCAGTCTTTTGCCAGCCTCTCGAAAAAGATCAAGGACGTTGACAAGGCACTCGGAGACCGCGTCCATGCCGTTGAGAAGGAGCAGACCTACTACCGCGTCATCGGCGCAGTCGCGCTTGCACTTGTGATCGCGCTAACGGTGAATTGGCTCAAGGACATCCTCCCTTCGCGATCCGCTCCAGCCCCCCAGGCGACGTCGGCGCCGCCGGCTAGACCATAAACGAGCAGCGGCGTGCGACGGCTAAGAGAAAGGGAAGGCAAAGGTGTGAATCTAGCGGGCTAAAAATCGTGAATGCACAAATTTTGGAAGCTTTGACTGCAAACCGACGAGAGCGTCGTCATCATTGGCGAGAGCAAGGTTGGAAGGGCGACTTTATCCGAGCCCTGCAATTCATCCTCGACCCCACCCATGAATCCAAAACCCTTGAGGGGTCCGGAAGCTAAGCGGCAGTCCAATCTTTTCGGATTTTCTCTGTGATTGCCGTCAGACTCTTCAGAGCAGATCCGATCTCGTCGCCAGCGTGCGAGGAAATTGCCTGCCGCGCCTCGGCGTTTATCCTGGCGATGACGTTCTCCACGTCAACGTCCGCTCGCTGCTTTCGCGCGCCTTCTTGGTTAGAGTCTCCTGGCGGCGCTTCGGCGTCGGATTTCTCGTTCGTATGCAAGACGGGGGTTGCAGCGGACTCAGCTTGCGCCGCCTTCGAGGCCAGCCTCGACTTGAAATGAGCATCCAGCCACGCTGAGGGCTCGGTCCAGTGTAGCAAACGCGGCGGATCGATCAGCGGAACCGCGGTTTGCTTAATCAACCGCCGCATCTGCCGATCACGAAAGAAATAAACCTTCGCAATCTCGAACGGCCGCGCATTGGCGACGAGCAGGATCGACTTGTCCTTCGCCATCCGCGTCAATTCTTGCGGCCGCCGCAGGGGCGCCGCCATGTGCCCGAGCGACACGCGAGATTGCGAGAGCCCGGCTCCCATCATCTTCGTCGTATGCGTCGCCGTGTAGGTCCCCAGCGCGTCCGAGACATATTTCGCGGTCTCGTTGTCGTTGATCGCGACGAAGAGCTTTAGCGCCGCTCCGGCGACGAGCGTCTCTCGCATCGCCTTGCCATAGGTCTCGTCGAGCTGCGAGATGTTTTGCAGCACGATCGCCATCCGGAAGCCATAGCCGGCGCTGACCGCGATCTTCGAGGCGAGAGACGACATCCGACCGAGCGCGTAGAATTCATCGAGGAGCAGAAGGACCTGATGCGGTTCGTCGGCGCCAGGGAGGTTTCGCATCAGCACGTCGTGGATCTGCTGGAATAAAATACGAATGAGCGGGCGGTAGCTTTCGAGATCGGCAAGCGGCGAGCCGATGAATATCGACATGCGCTTGCGACGCAGATCGCGGACATCGAAATCAGACACCTCCGTCACGGCGCAGATCAGCGGCGAGTCCCAGGGCGCGAAAGCATTGTTGACGTTGAACATGACCGAGCCGCGCGTGCGGTCGGGAATCGCCACAAATTGATTGAAGGCGTCGAACACCCAGGAGGGAACGGAGCCGTCATTTTCCGTCGCGACGATGGTTTTCAGTACGTCGGCGATGTCGTGCCCAGTCGAGATCACCCGCACCGCGGAGCGAATATGCCGCGCCTTCTCGAAATGGATGCTCGTCATCACATAGCCGAGCAGCGCCGCGACGGTCTTGCGGGCGGCAAGCGTCCATTCGTTCTCGACTGAGCCGGTCACGACGAGGAAGCTCGCGATATTGGCGCAATCCGTCGCCATCTCAGGCCCTGGCCGCACATAGTCCAGCGGATTGTAGCGGTGGGAGGAGGCCGAGCCCGGCGCAAAGACGAAGACGGCGTCGCCCTTGGCCGCACGCGCCGCGCCGAAGGATTTCAGATTCTCGCTCTTGATGTCGAGCGTCACCATGGATCCGGGCCAGGCGAGGCCGTTCGGGATCACGAAGCTCACGCCCTTGCCGGTGCGGGTCGGGCCGACGATCAGCACGTGGCCCGGATCGTCCGAGACCAGCATCTGGCCGTTGAGGCGGCCGAGGATAATTCCGCTCTTCGCCCCCAGCCCGGCCCGGCGCGCTTCGGAAAGCGTCCCAAAGCGCGCGTCGCCGTGAAGCGTTGACCGGCGGTTCGCGTAGAGAAAGATCGCTAAGGCGAGGAAGAGTGCGAGCACGAGGCCAGCGGCGATGGCGCCGTTTTCCAGCGCGAGGTTGGAGACGCGCTTGTCCTGCGCATAGACATAGAAATGCTTGTAGGCGAGCGGAAAGCCGTGATCGAAGGAGAGAGGCGGAAACTGCTCGAGGTCGAAGCGGGGATTTTCCGTCGTGACCCTCTTGAGAAGCGCCCATTTCTGCGCAGGCCTGGAGAAGCCGGAACGAAAGCCGGTCACGATCGCATAGGGCACGACCCAGAGCAGCGCCGCGGCGAGGGACAAGAATAGCCCAATGACCAGCCGCTCGAGATGTTCCCGCATCATAGGCGGCCGATCTTTCAGCGGACCCGCGCCGCGGCGTCCTGCTTCCAGGCGGCCATGCGCGAAAAATAGATTTCAGACGTCCCGCGCCAGCCGCCCAGTCGGCTCTGCTGGATCACGATCGGCAGGACCGTTTTCACATAGGAGATGATCTCGTCCTTACGCAGGCCGAGCCCGCTCTGCATGACCATTAGCGCGAGTTGCTCGAACGCGCCTGCCGGGCTGTCGGCGTGAATGGTCGTGATAGAGCCGGGATGACCGGTGTTGACCGCCCGCAGGAAGGAATAGGCCTCTGAACCCCGGATCTCGCCGAGAAAAATCCGGTCCGGGCGCAGGCGCATGGCGGCCTGGAGTAGGCTCTCGATCGTCACCCGCGCCTGACCCTGGTCGCCTTTGGAGGCGACGAGCGGCAGGAAGTTTTTCTGTAGCGGCTTTACCTCGCGGGTGTCTTCGATCGTGACGATCCGCTCCTCGAGGGCCACTTCCTTCAAAATGGCGTTGAGAAAGGTGGTCTTGCCTGACGAGGTGCCGCCCGAAAGCAAGATGGAATAGCGATTACAGACAGCGAGCCGGATGAAGGCCTCGATCCGCCCGGCGTCCAAATGCTCGCAGAGCGCGCGGTCGACCTCGGACAGTTCATCACCGGCGGAGACCTTCACCCGCTCGAAGGAGCCCATCCGCCGATAATCCTCGAGCGCGAGCTCCTTGATCACCTGCTTGCGGATCGCGAAGGCTCCGCCGTTGGTCGTCGCCGGCGGCAGCACCCCCTGAAAGCGTTCACCGGTGGCGAGCGCGGCCGAGAGCAGCGGGTGCTCGCTATTGACGCTTTGATGCGAGAAGCCCGCGACGCGCTCGCAAAGATGCTGAATCCAATCGCTCGTGACCGCAGGCGCCTCGATGCGCCGCATCGCCGATTCCCCCATCACCTCGACGAAGAGCTCGCCCGGGCCATTGGCGACGATTTCGACGACCGTCTCGTCGTTCAGCCATTGCCGCAGCGGCCCGAGCGCGTCTTCGAGGAAGACCGTATGGGCTCCCGCGTCCTTATCGACGAGCCTTGGCTTCACGGCGCAGCTCCCTCAGTTCCTCCTTGACGGGGTCGGGATAAAATAAAGAGAAGTCGAGATCCTTCTTGATGAAGACGACGATGCGCGCGCCCTGGTCGACGTAGACGGTCGGCGGGATGTTGATCGACTCCCGCAGCGCTTCTTGCGAGAGGCGGGTCAGGGACTGAGAAACCTGCTGCGCGCCGATCTGCCGGGCGTTGATCAGATTTTGATTGGGCAGCGTCGTGACCGCGGTGAGCTGGCCGGTGAGGGGATCGAGCACATATTGGCTTTGTTGCTGGTAGCTGTTGACGTTTTGGCCAAGCATCGCGACAAACTGCGAGACGCCGCCGATGACGCTGAGCGCCACGGCCGCCCCGAAGCGCTCAACATAGTGATTGTCGAGGAAGCCGGAGTTACCCGCGCGGCCAAGGTCGTCGGTCCCCGGGGAGCCCAGCTGAACGGAGACGCCGTCGGGGCGCAACAGCCGCGTCCAGACCACGAAAACCCGCGTCTGCCCGCGGGCGAGCCCGGAGCGATATTCGCCGATCAGGGTCGATCCCGAGGGGATGAGCACGCGGCGGCCGTCGAAGGACCAGACGTCCTCGCGGGTGATGGCTTTCACGGAGCCTGGGAGGTCGCTCTGGATCGCGGTCAGCAGCTCGCCGCGCACCATTGTGCCTTGCGGCACGAGGGCGTCGATCCGCTCATTTTTCGTCGCGATGGAGCGCTCGACTCCGGCGGAGCCGGCGCGGGCGAGAAAACGCCGGTTGGGATCGTCGTCGGCGATTTCCGAGGCGCCGCCCGCTGCCTGCTCATTGTTCCCTGCCGCCGCGCCGAGTGCGCCATCTGCGACGAGCTGGGGCGCGCGCAGCCGCTCCCAGCGCCGTCGCTCCTCTTCCGCGGCGAGACGCCGGGCCTCGGCATCGTCGACTTTCGGTTCGCTCTCCGTCTCGAAGGCCGGCGGCGCGACAAGCGGCGTGGGAGGGGCGACCGGCGGCGGGGGAACCTCGGCAGCTGGGGGCGGCGGCGGGGCCGTCATCTTGCCGAGATCCAGATTTGGGCGCTGGTCGATGGCGGGCGCGGGAAAAGCGGTGGTATGGAACTCCTCTTTCTCCGGCGTGGTCATCAGCCGCGTCTCCTTATGCTGGGAGGCGTAAACCATCCAGCCGACGAAGAGCGCCGCGACGCTGGGGACGCCGATTTTGATGAAATTCCCCATCACGTGCGACGAACGCCGGACCGAGCTTCTCGCCGCGTCTTCGAGCTCGAGCGAACGATAATGTTCGGGCGATGGCATGTGCGCTCCTTACCAAAATTGAAGGCCGCTGAAGCCCACGTGCTCTGGCGCATAGGGCTCAAGGCCGTCAGGTTCGTGGAGATTATTCAGCCGCCGATTGAAGACGCAGGTCGCTTCAGCGCCGTTGCGCAGCGTCCACTGGAAATTGACCTTGTCGACGATGATGTAAGGACCTTCTTTATGGAAATTGACGACGCTCTCCCTGCGATCGCGGTCGACAACGAAGATCGCCGGCGTCTCCTGATCAGGCGCAAAGCGAAACCACGTCTTGACGCCATCGTCGAAGACCGCGGTCGGCTTTGAGAGCGAGGAGCCTTTGTAGGCGTAATCGCTGTTGGCGTTGGCGACGTTGAAATTCTTGGTGTTGGGATAGCTTGCGCGCTCCTTGGCGAGGGCGATCAGCCTGGCGTCGGCCTCGTCGTCGGGGAAGCGAAAACGCACCTTGAACACTTGCGCCCTTCCCTGCCGGAAATCCGCCCGCAGAAGGAACGAATAGATGCGCTTTGAGGTGACGACGTTCAAATTGGAGAACGCGTTCTTCTCCACCGGCTTGACGAAGATGATGTTGCCGCGCTTGTTGGGCTCGACTTTCCAGGCGAGCGAATCGCCGAGCGCCAATGTCTCGATCTTCTCGTCCTCGCCCAGCACGATCATCGTCGAGACGCCATAGGAGCCGTTGATGGCGACGACCTCGTCGGGGCGAAAACTGACTTCTCGCACCCGAGCGTCGTAGCGGCCCGCCCAAGGAGACTCCTCCGCCTGCGCGAGGCTCGCAGCGCCGATCGCGAGCAAGCCGAGAAGGAGGGGGAAGCCGAGACGCCGGATCATTTCTCGGCTCCCGGCGCGGTCGGGACCGTTTCCTGGTCGCGGCGGTATTCGGTCGTCTGGAAGCCGAGCGGATTATCAAAGCGCATCTGGTTCGACATGGGCGAGCCGGAATAGCGAAAACGCACCAGCGCCACCCAGTCGCGATGGACGATGTTGGAGGCGGATTTTTCATCCGTGCCAAAGCGCACCAGCGCCGTGCGCTGGTTTGGGAACGTCACCGATTTGACGGAGACGGCGACTTCCGTGGTGGCGCCGAAGGTTTTTACCGGGTTCTTCGGATTGGCCGGGCTGAAAATTTCGGTGAGGTCGCGGGCGGCGTCGCCGGTCGAGAGCAGCTGCGCGAGATCGAAATTGTCCTTGAGCGCCTTGGGATCATAGGTCTCGCGCGCCTTCACATAGCGCACGACGTTGAACATGGTGACGGCTTCGTCTTGACTGAGCGCTCCCTCAGCCATCGGCCGCTTGACCTCGACGAAACCCGAGGATTTGTCGACGACGATCATATAAGGCTCAAAGGTCTTGAGCGGCGCGAGGCTTGCGAGCGACACGATCGCGCCAAGCGCGATGACGGTCATCACGGCTGCGACGATCCAGGCGATCGAGAGCGAGGAGTTTTTCCAGAGCGTACGATCCTCTTCCCAGGTTCCGCCCTCCTGGTAGTAGCGCGCGCCCTCCCCTGCCGCGGAACCCCCGGGGCCCGGCGCAATGGGCGCTAACTCTTCGCGCAGGGCTCTGCGGGAGAGGCGGCGAAACGGCAATTCCCACATCATCAAATCCGGTCCATTTTCTTGGCGAGCACATCGGCGGCGCGCTGGCCGTAGATGCGCTCGTAGCGGGCCCGCGTGAGGCGATCCTGCAGCGACCGATCGACGCCGAAGCGCGCGCCGTAGCCGAAAGGCACGCGGGCGCGATAGGCGCCTGAGGCGGCCAACGCGCCGTTCGCGGTGATCGAGCGCCAGAGTCCGCCAATCGTCGTCGCATAGAGCGGAATGCCGCCGGCGATCGCCGCGGCCATGCCGGGGAGTTGGCTCAAAAGGAAAAGGCCGGTCAGGCCGACGAGAAAGAAAGGCGCGAGCGCGCCCCAATCGACCTGACCGCTGTTGATCGCGGCGCCAAGACCCGCGAAGATCGGCTGTGTGACGGTGAGGTAGAAGGCGAGAAAGGCGTAAACCAGCACCTGGAGCATCGCATACAGGACGGCGGCGGAGAGCCAGCCAGAAAAGAAGCGCGAGGAAGCGTCAAAAAGCAGCAGCAGAATCATCAAGGGCGCGATGCCGAGGATCAGCCAAAGAAAAACCTTCGAGAGGATGATCGTGAAGGTGGCGACCGCCAGAAACAGCGCGATGATGATCACGCAAGCGAGCCCAACGAGGGCCGAGGCGAAGGATTGCAGGCTGAAGGCGAAATGCAGCTGAAAGCCTTGCGCGACCTGGTTCCAGATCGCTTCCAGCGCAGAGACAACGGCGTTTGGCGATGTGTAAGTGTTATTGTTGCCGACGCTGAGCAGCCGGTTGCCGATCGCCGCCGGCCCGTCGTTGAAGAGCGTGTAGGCGAAGCTCGTGAAGTCGCTCCAGGAGGTTGCGAGCGCATAGATCACAAAGGCGCGCAACAGCCGGAAGGCGGCGTCGGTGGCAGTTCCCGTAGCGGTCCCTGACCAGACGCCAAATCCCCAGAAGATCACATAGGCGATGAGAAGGAGCGAGGCGATCGAAGCCCCTGCCCCGCCCGCGGTCACATCTCGAGCGAGCTCCTGAAAAGCGCCCTGGACATAGGTGCAGCCGGTCTGGTCGACGCCGGAGAGAATCTGGGGAATGATCCCGGATCCGTAATTCTGCGCCGAGCAGTTCTGCAGGACGGTCACTTAAGCCGCTCCGCGTTGATCGGGCGCAAGGGGCCGCAGTCGCCGGCGGCGGAGCTGAAGGGCGCGGGCGCGCGCGCCGCCTCCGGCTCCGCATAGAACAGGGCTTGCACGGCGTTCTGTTGCGGGCCCGCCGGCTCGGGCATGGGTTGTTCCGCCGCCGCGGGCATGCCGCCCTCGGACATGGCGCAAGGCGCCTCCAACGGCTTGTAGCCACAGCCCGAGAGCGCGCCTGCGAGCAGCGCGGCGCTCGCCATAAAGAGAAGCCGCATTGCGTTATTGTCCGTAGGGTCGAAACTGCATGGCGCGGGCCGCGGCGGAAAGCGCGGCGATGCGATCGAGATTGGCCTGATTGGCCGCCGCCGCGGCCGTATTGACAGCGCCATTGAGCTGAACAATCGACTGGCCATTCTGCGTTTGGATTTGCGAATTCTGATCGATCGAGCCTTTTACGTCGGGGGAGCTTCCGATCTGCTGCCCGCCGGAGGTGTAAGCGTTGCTGGCGTTCTTGACCGTCCCTTGGGTCGAGTTGATAAGCCCCAGGATGAGTTGAGCCGTATTCGAAGAGTTGAGATAGGCCTTGTCGCTTGGGAGCGCGCCTTGCAGCCCGGAGAGTGTTTTGACGAGATTGAGCCCATTGATCAGCGCCGAGATGATTTGCTGAGAGTCGCCGCCAAGCCCAGCGAAAGACAGCGGGCCCCCTGAAATCACCGAGCCGAGCGACGGCGCGCTCCCCATCGAAAAGCCGCCGCCGAGCGCCATTTGCGCCAGCGGCCCTTGCGCCAGCGATGAGCGGTCTCCGGTCACGGCTTGCAGGGTCTTTTGCACATTGGAAAGAATATCCTGATCGGTCGAGAGGATTTGCTTGGTGTTCGTCGCCGTCTGCTGTGACTGGGAGAGATTGGCGGCGTCGATCACCGCAACCTGGGCATGGACGCCGCGAACGAGCAAAAGATTCGCAAGGCAGAAGGCCAATATCGCCCGTTTCATGCAAAGTCCTTTTTCTAATGCGACGATGCGCGTTCGAGATAAACGATGACGTTTCCGAGCGAATCGGTGACGCGGCGCTCCACGCAGCCGCCATCGAACAGCGACTGGCAGAACTGGCTCGAGGCCAGGATGCAGGGACTATTCGCCGTGCCGCCGCCGCGGTAGCCAGCGCCGCAAATCGAATTGGTGGCGAGAAGCCCGCTTCCTGAGGGGAAGGACGTAAAACTCATGCCGCGCGCGGCCTGGCTCGCCTGCGACACGCGCATCATATTGATCGCGTTATAGGCGCTGACGAGCAGATTGGCGGTTGCGAGCACCTGGTTCCAGCTGACGCCGTTCTGCGTCCCGCCAGAGGAATTCTGGTCATAGCCGGCCATGATCGTCGGCGACCCGCCGATGAGGCCGGAGGCGCTCTGGTAGGTCGGCCCGTTGCTGACGATCGTCACCTGCGTCGCCGTATTGCCCGCGACGACGTCCCCCGCGGCCGACCCGAAATTTTGCGTCGCCAATGTCGCCCCCGTCGCGTTTGCCGCGCGCGCCGGCGGCATTTGCGGGTCATAGTTTTGGACGGCGGCGGCGCCCGCGGACGCACTGGGCGTCGCGGTGTTGTTCTGCACCGCGCCCTTCTGGCCGGTGTGGGTCGCGCAATCGATCCCCTTCTGTCCGTCGCGCTGCTTTTGTTGCACCGGGACCAGGGTGGTCGTCAGCGCCGAGGTCTGAATCTTCTGCGTGAGTTGCTCGGCGTCCTCGACCGGAATATCGGCGAGGGCGGCGGTCGCTGAGCCGAGAAGAAAAGCTGACGTGAGGAGAAGGCGCATCAGGCCGTCCTCCCCATGAAAACTGGCAGCCAGGCCTCCGGCGCGCTCCCGACCTCCCCCATTAACGAATAGAGCTCGGATACCGTCTCGGTGCGCCCGGAGAGCACCTTGATGAACTCCGGCATGCCGCCGAGGTCCAATTTGGCGATGACCGAATCCTGCCCCTGTTTGATCAGAAAGGACCGCGCCTCGGGGACCGTCTCCCGGATCCAGCGCATTTCCCGGTCGGACAGCTGGAAGGCCCTGCGGTAGCTTTCGTCATCCGCTTTGGCATTGGCGAAGAACACATTGGTCGCGGTCTGCTCGATCAGTGTATTCGCGGCCCTGGAGCGCACGATGTCGGCGGCGCTTTGGGTGCCAAAGCCAATGATGCCGTTCTGCTTGCGCAGGGTTTTGAGCTTGTCCTTGATAAAGTACGAGAAAACCTCGTCGTCGAGCAGCCGCCAGCCTTCGTCGAGGAAGACCATGATCGGCGTCCCGTCGATCAGTTCCTCGATGCGATGGAAAATATAGAGCAGCGCCGCCGTGCGGATCGTCGGATTGTCGAGGACGCGCGTCATGTCGAAGCCAAAGATCGCGTGAAGCGAGAAGCGGTCCTCGGCGTTGTTGAACAGCCAGCCGTTCTGGTCCTTGCGGATCCACGGCTCCAGTCGCGAGGCCAAATCGCCCTCGCTCGCCTGAATGCGTCCCCGCAGCAGCGATTGGAAAGCAGGAAGGTTCCGTCCCTCTCGCGGGCCGGAGACGACGGTCTTAATCGCATTGCGGATGACCTGCTCTTCGGTGGCCGAGAGATCCGTGTCCGCGCCGCCCTTGGGCCGAAGCAGGAAGGAGAAGAGCCGGTAGAGAAATTCCCGCGTCTCGCCGCCGTCGGGCAACATCAGCGGGTTGAAGCCGGTGACCGTGCCAGGCTCGAGCGCCTCATATTGGCCGCCGAGCGCCCGGATGAAAGTTTCCGCGCCGCGGTCCTTGTCGACGAATACGAGCTTCGGCCGTGGCGTCAGCCGCTGCGCCTGCGCCGCGATGAAGGAAAGCCAGACGGTCTTCCCCGAGCCCGAGGGGCCGACGACCGTGAAATTCCCAAGATCAGCGACGTGGAAATTGTAGAAATAGGCCGTCTGCGACGCCGTCTGAAACACCGAGATCGCCGGCCCCCAATGATTGCCAGCAGGCGAGCCGCTCGGGAAATTATGCAAGGAGACGAAGCCCGCCAGGTTTTTCGAGCTGATGATGGAATTCCGGGCGATATAGGGAAAGTTTCCGGGCCACTGCGCCCAGAAGGCCGGTTCCATATTGAGGTCTTCGCGCACCCAGATCACGGAGCGGTCGGTGAGCGCCGCCCCCGCCGCCGTGACCGCGGCGTCGACCTCCTGCATGCTCTTACCTAACGCCAGCACCGTCATATGGTGCTCGCCGTAGAGGGCCTCGGAGGCGAGCAGTTCGTCCCGCGCGTCGTTCAAATGCTCGGCGACGATGGACCCCGCCTCGTCGGACATGTCGATCTGGCGCGCGACGCGGTCGATATGGGATTGGGCGACGGGGCGGTCGATGATCGCGAAGGATTGCGCGACGACGAATTCATGCGGGATGGTCAGGAGATTGTCGAGAAAGCCCGGCCCGGTCTGCGCTGGATATTCCCTCACCGACAGCGCCGCGCCAAAGCGGGTCTCGTTGGCCGATGCGCCGCGGATTTCGAGCGCGTTCTTGCCGAAGAACACGCGCTTCGTCGCCAGCGCCTGGTCGAGCGACATTCTGGGAAGATGCATCGGCCTCGGGATGGCGCCATTGCCGAGCTGGACCAGGAATTCGAGCGGTTCCGAGAACCAGACCCCTGCCCGCTCGACGACCTTGAGAAGGCGCGGACGATAGGCAGACATGGCGGAGAGGACAGCCGTCGTAATGTCTCGCAGCTCGGCTTGCGTCTCTTGCCGGTCGAAGGAGTCGCCGTCGTCGGTCTTCTTGCCCAGGACCGTCTGCATCAGCGCTTCAAAGGTTCCGGCGTGGCCTTGCAGGGGCCTGCGGACGATCGTGAGGTAGAGGTCGTTGACGAACATCCGCCGCTTTGAAAGCGCCGTGTGATAGCGCTCGTCGAGCTCCCGGCAGAAGGCGTTATCGAAACTCGACGGGATTGTCGGTTCGATCTCGCGCCGGATGATATGCGAATACAGCGCGAAGCGGCTGTTGCCGAGCGTGCGCACGAGGTCGTTGCGGCCGAGCATGCGGACGTTGATGCTGGACCAGTCCGCAGTCTGGAACGAGAAGCCTTCCAGCTTGATGAAGTTCATCAAGAGGCCGGACTTGGATTTGACGATAAAGTCGTCGACGTGGCGCAGATACGGCAGATGCGACGAGACCGGGCGTTCCCGCCGTGACACCGCGCCAAAGCTCATCTGGTTCTGCAGCGCCCGCAGCATCAAGCCCCTCAAATCTTATAGGAGTCGCAACCCCAGAATTCTCGGGAACGCGGCGGGCACTTGGAGGATCGCACGAACAGGACCTCGAAGATCCGGTCGTCTCTCAAGGTCATGACGTAGCCGAAGAGATGGAAGGGGATGATCCAAAGGAGGTTGAACAGGTTGTGCGTCGCGAGGAAGATCACCGAGGTCACGACCATCTCGAACATGAAATACATGTAGGGAACGCCGACGATGGTCGGGGCCCGGGTCAACGCTTTGACGAGCGGGACGATCATCGGCTTCTCGAGATCCGCGTTGCTCATCGTCAGCCGCCGACGGAGGACTGAAAGAACTGGACGATTTGCGTCGAGCCGAAGACCAGCACGATGCCGAAGATGATCGAGCCGGCGATGCCCCAGGTCATTCGGCCCGCCCAAGCCAGGAAACCGGCGGCGATGACGGCGAGGATGGCGAGAGACGTCGAGATCGGCCCTGTGAGGGTTTGCACGAGCGTTTGCAGAGTCGACTGCACGGGGGAAAGCGTGCCGCCCGTCGCAAAAGCGGGAGAGCTTGCGTGGAGCAGCGCCAGCGCGGCGAGAAAGGAAATTTTGCCGCGACCAGCTTTGCTAAAATGACTCATTCCTGTTCACCATTCTGTTCGAGATTCCAGACGAAGCCAGACCGCCAATTATGGTCCTTGGCGCTTTCTATTTGCGGCGGCGCGGCGCCAGAGCCGCGGTCATCGCGAGTCTTTCCGTCGATCTTGGGCCAGTCGTAGAAGTCGTTCACGACCGCGGCCACGAAGTTCACGGTCTCCGGAAAGGGTGGAATGCCGCCATGCTCGACGAGCGCCTTCTCGCCGGCGTTGTAGGCAGCGAGGATGAAGAGCGGATTCCGATAGCGGCTGTGCAAGTCGCGCAAAAACCGGACCCCGCCTCTGACGTTATCGGCAGGGTCGCAGATGTTGACGCCATAATGCTTGGCGGTCTCGGGCTCGAGCTGCATGAGCCCGATCGCTCCGCGCGGCGAAACCGCGTCGCTCTGAAAGCGGGACTCAGCGCGCGCTACGGCCGACACGAAGTCGGGGTAGAAATTCTCCTCATGGGCGATCCTCTCGACGAGGTCGCGCGCAGCGCTCGCTGGCATCGGCCCGGGTCCCGGGCAACTCTCGGTCTTCTTCGCGCCGCCTTCGGTCGCGCGTTCGACCTCTGAGCCCGCGACGGGCGCTGGAACCACCTTGCCCGAGGGCGAGACGACCGCTTCCAAGGCGCGGCCGCGCGCGATCATCGCCGCTTCGCCCGCGAGAGCTTGCGGCCCAGTGACGCAAGCGAGGACAATTCCGAGAGCCGGGCCGCGCATCTTGCCTCCATCGTCTACTAAAGTATATGGTAAACGTAATCGCACCTATGGCGCAAGCGGCGCGACCACAATTTTTGTATCTCTAGCGGAATCTCGGCCATAGGACGGCGATTGTCTCTAAGGATTTCAAACAAGGCACAATGCACAAAATAGCTTGGAAACAGCCGTCTAGATCGCCGATAGGCGCTCGTATGGCTATTCGATCAAGATTGATCCGTGTTGACGCCAAAGCGCGGCGCCCCCTTTTGGAGGCCGACATCTACTATCGTAAAATATAGTTTTAGCGCCTTGGGATGACCGCTCTCATGGGCTACGCGCTCTCGGCTCTATGAGACGCGCGGTCGCATGGCGGTTCCTCCGTTCCCTGTTGTCGAGGATAGATGTAATGCTGTTGCATGGGGACGCTGGTTTTGCCCCATTGCTAAATGAGTGAGAGTTCTGAGAAGTCGCTTATGACGAACGATGCCGCTGCTCAACTCGCAATCCTGACCGAGGCGCTGACGGAGATTGTCGACTTGACGACAACTCGACCGTGTTCGGTCGCTCTGTCGGGTGATCTTCTCGATCGAATGGGTGAAATCGCTGCGGGAGCCCTTACAGCCGCAGCAACCTACGGGCAGTTGCCGCCCTTCCCGACGGAGATCGGTCTTCGTGGAGAGACGCTAAATTAGCGTCGCTTGACCGCTTAAGCGAGCTTCTGACTTCCTTGGATGCGCGCCGATCGGCGGGCCCATTCGTTTGGTAGGGGCGCGCCCCTGTAGGCGCTTGCGCAAGGCCGGCCACAGCTGGGGCTTGAAGTAAAACCAAGCCCCAGGCTCTCTATCTCTCAGCGGCCGTTGCCTTGGTCGCTGTTAGTCGACTCCGACAATTACCTCGGAAGACTTGATGATAGCCTTGGCCTTGCCGCCGACGTGCAATCCGAGTTCGTCCACCGACTCGTTCGTGATTGACGCCGTGATTGTGATGCCTTTCACGTCAATGAGAACGTGAGCGGTCGTTGCGCCTTTTTTGATTTCCTTGACGGTCCCTTCGAGGACGTTCCGCGCCGAAAGTTTCATGCTCAATCCTCCGACTTACAGTAAAATGCAGGTCTTACATAGGTTCGGTCGCCGCACCCGTCACCCCGGTGCGTCAACTTGGCAGATGGCCTTGAATGGCGCACCATCGCCACCGCGCCCGTCCGTAACGGCTCGGCGAAAGCTTCGGTCAAAGGGTCGCGACTAGCGTAGCTGTGAGCGATCGCGGAATGACGCTAATCTGCCGGCTCCGTCAACCGGAACGCATCATGCCATGACCGCCCCACAACGCATCCCGCCAGATCGAGCCGGAGAAGTTCTCGCCGGGATTGTCGAGCGCGTGACGTTCCACAATGAGGAGAATGGCTTCTGCGTCTTGCGCGTGAAGGCGCGCGGTCATCGCGACCTCGTCACTGTCGTCGGCCATGCCGCGACGATTTCCGCTGGGGAATGGATCACGGTCACTGGCGAGTGGGTCAACGACCGAAACCATGGCCAGCAATTCAAGGCCCGGTTCCTGAAAACATCGGCCCCAACGACCGCCGAAAGCATCGAGAAATATCTTGCATCGGGGATGATCCGGGGCATCGGGCCGGCCTACGCCAAGCGCATGGTCAAGGCGTTCGGCGACAAGGTCTTCGACGTCATTGAAGCCGAGCCCGATCGGCTGAAAGAAGTGGACGGCATTGGCCCGATCCGGGCCCAGCGCATCGTTTCCGCCTGGGCCGACCAAAAAGTCGTGCGGGAGATCATGGTGTTCCTCCACAGTCACGGCGTCGGCACCGCGCGGGCTGTCCGCATCTTCAAGACCTATGGCGCTGACGCCATACAGGTGATGACGAAGAACCCCTATCGCCTCGCCCGAGATATTCGCGGGATCGGCTTCAAGACGGCGGACGCCATCGCCATGAAGCTCGGGATCGAGAAGACGGCGATGATCCGCGTGCGCGCGGGAATTTCCTACGCGCTCACCGAAGGCATGGACGAAGGACACTGCGGGCTGCCAATCGACAAGCTGCTGCCGCTCGCGGGAGAACTGTTGGAAGTCCCTCAAGAATTGGTCCAGACCGCCATGGCCCTGGAGTTGAGCGAAGGCGTCGTCGTGCGAGACCAGGTCGCCGAGACGGATTGCGTTTTTCTGACCGGCCTCTACCGCGCCGAACAGACGATTGCCGAGAGGTTGCAAACTCTCCTCAATGGCAAGCTGCCCTGGCCGTGGATCGATCCAACCAAGGCCCTCCCCTGGATCGAACAGAAAACCGGCCTGGCGCTGGCGGAGCGCCAGAATGAGGCCATTCGCCTGGCTTTGATGACGAAGGTCCTCGTCATCACCGGCGGGCCGGGCGTTGGAAAGACCACGATCGTCAATTCGATCTTGCGCATCCTGGCGGCCAAGGGCGTCAAGCTTTCCCTTTGCGCCCCGACGGGCCGCGCCGCCAAGCGCATGACGGAAGCGACGGGCTTCGAGGCCAAGACAATTCATCGGCTCCTCGAAGTCGATCCCAAAAACGGCGGGTTCAAGAAGAACGTCGACAGCCCGATCGACTGCGAACTCCTCGTCGTCGACGAGGCCTCTGAACTGCCCCGGGTTTGCCGGAGGCCCCAACTCTTGAGAGACTGGGGCTATGGAAGCGAAGAAGAAGACATCGAACAGATTTTCACCTGAAGTTCGGGAGCGGGCGGTTCGGATGGTGCTGGAGCACCAGGGGGACCACGCCTCGCAATGGGCGACGATCGCCTCGATTGCCGGGAAGATCGGCTGCACGGGCGAGACGCTTCGCGGCTGGGTCCGACAGGCGGAGCGAGACGCCGGCTCGCGCGCCGGCGTCACGTCGGACGAACGGGCGCGGCTGAAGGCGCTGGAGCGGGAGAACCGCGAACTCCGGCAGGCCAATGACATTTTGCGGAAGGCTTCGGCGTATTTTGCTCAGGCGGAGCTCGACCGCCGGTCGAAACCATGATCGCCTTCATCGACGCGCACCGGGAGAGCTACGGGGTCGAGCCGATCTGCAAGGTTTTGCCGATCGCCCCGTCGACGTATCGCTCGCATGCAGCGCAGCGGCGCGATGAGACGAAGCTGTCGACGCGGGGGCGTCGGGACCGGGCGCTCGGCGAGAAGATCCGCCGCGTGTTCGCGGAGAACTTCTCCGTCTACGGCGCTCGAAAAGTGTGGCGGCAGCTGCGGCGCGAGGGGGAGGATGTCGCGCGCTGCACGGTGGAGCGGCTCATGCGGCGCCTGGGCTTGCAGGGCGTCGTGCGCGGTCGGCCGGCAAAAACCACTGTGAGCGACAGCAAGGCGCCCTGTCCGAGAGACAAGGTGAACCGACAGTTCGCGGCGGATCGGCCAAACCGGCTGTGGGTAGCCGACTTTACCTATGTCGCGACCTGGCAGGGCTTCGTCTATGTCGCTTTCGTTATCGACGTCTTCGCCCGGCGGATTGTCGGGTGGCGAGTCTCGCGTTCGGCGCAGACGCCCTTCGTGCTCGACGCGCTGGAACAGGCGTTGTGCGATCGACAGCCTCTTCGCGGCGGTCTCGTTCATCACAGCGACCGCGGCGTGCAATATGTCTCGATCAAATACACGGAGCGACTTGCGGACGCCGGTGTCGAACCCTCAGTCGGCAGCGTCGGCGACTCTTACGACAACGCGCTCGCCGAGACGATCAACGGGCTCTACAAGGCCGAGGTGATCTGGCGGCGCGGACCGTGGCGCGGCCTCGAGCAGGTGGAGTTCGCCACGCTTGAATGGGTGGACTGGTTCAACAACAAGAGATTGCTGGAGCCGATCGGAAACATTCCGCCGGCCGAGGCAGAAGCGCGCTACTATGCGCAAATCGAGGAGCACGCCATGGCGGCGTGACTCAAACGAAACGGCCTCCGGCAAACCCGGGGCGGTTCACCTCGATGGTTGACGTGATGCTCATGCAGGCGCTGCTCAAGGCATTGCCCAATGACGCCGCCTTGCTGGTCGTTGGCGATATTGACCAGCTGCCCTCTGTTGGCCCTGGACAAGTCCTCGCCGACATCATTGAGTCCGGCGCTGTTCCCGTTGTGCGCCTGACGGAAGTATTTCGGCAGGCGGCGCAGAGCCGGATCATCATGGCGGCCCATAACATCAACAAGGGACTCATGCCTGACCTCGGACGACCAGCGAGTGATAGCGATTTCTATTTCGTGAGGGCCGCAGATCTGGAGAAGGCCGTCCCCACGATCGTCAATCTCGTCAAAAGTCGCATACCGGCGCGCTTCGGCTTCGATCCGATCCGCGACATTCAGGTTCTGTGTCCGATGAACCGCGGCGGCGTCGGCGCTCGCGCGCTGAACGTCGAGTTGCAATCCGCCCTGAATCCCGCAGGCGAGAAGAAAGTGGAGCGCTTTGGCTGGACATTCGCGCCCAAAGACAAGGTGATGCAGATCGAGAACGACTATGACAAGGAGGTCTACAACGGCGACGTCGGCTATGTAGAGGACGTCGACGCCGACACGGGAGAGCTGACAGCGAATTTCGATGGCCGCTCTGTCACCTATGAATTCGGCGAACTCGACACGCTCGTTCCGGCCTATGCCGCCACGATTCACAAGTCCCAAGGGTCGGAATATCCAGCTGTCGTCATTCCCGTCATGACGCAGCATTATGCCATGCTTAAGCGCAATCTGATTTACACCGGCGTGACTCGCGGTAAGAAGCTCGTAGTGCTAGTCGGCCAAGCGAAAGCAGTGGCGATAGCGGTAAAAAACATTTCCGGCCGTCGGCGCTGGACGAAACTTCGAGAGTGGCTCGCGATTCCATGCTCCTCGATCCCGCCGATGAGCGTGGCTTGATCTATGGCTTTGCGATCTAAAGAAATTGAAACCGGAGAGTCGCGATCGATGTATGTGATTTCCTTGGACCACTATCTGGACGCCAAAGGCGCAATCGCCGTCGACAAAGGCCCGGGCCGCAAGATCGCGGAATTCGCGACCGCCGCGGTCGCTTACGCCTCCAACAAAAGGCGGCCGGACGACGCGCCTCGGCCGACCTGTTTCAAATGCCGCAAATCGAAAGATAGCGCCGTCGACATCAGTCTCACTGAAAGAGGTCTTGTGGTCTGGCGGTGTCACGCATGTGGCAACGAGGGCCAGATCTCCAACTGGCGCGGCACATTCTGGGACTTGAGCCAAGTCATGTCGTTGAAATGAGCCGCTGCTCCGAGAATTCAAATCCCCCGGACCAATGCGATAGCGGGCCCGCGTGTTAGAGGAACGCTGACAGGAGCGGCCTCTGCTCAATGTGTCTCTGAATGGTTGACCGAAGGTTGTCCATGGACGCGTCGAAATGGGCTTGCCTCAGATCGCCGCGCGCCATTTCATAGCGGAGGAACACACAATAAGTGGCGATGACGTCGGTCAAACAATAGTCTGCCACCTCGGCTAGCTGACCCGCCGTCACGAGAGCCTCAACCTGACTGCCGTCGACGCCGCCGATCTTTACCGGAATGTTCGCCAAGGCCGCCATCTCGGCAAGACTGGGCTTCGTCGAAGCGCCATAAGTTGACAGGACATCGCATAGATCGAGGTGATCCTGGCCGAAGCGATGCCAATAATTACGGCGGCCGCCATTGTAGAGTCCAGGCAGGGGGACACCGAGAGCAAACGACCGATAACGTAGCAATGGAAGGTCGAAACCATTGCCGCCGAAGGTCACAAGCATGGGGCCCGTGCCGCGTCCGTCTACCGGCAAGCTTTTAACGAAGCCGAGCAGCAATTCGGCCTCGCTCTTCTCGGCGATCGATCGGCTGCCGAACTGGCTCACAGTCCACGGGCCGCCCCCCTCGTCCCGTTTCGCATAGAGGGCGGCGATAGAGACAATCCGATAGACCGGCGTCTTGAGGAAGACGGTCGACGGATCCTGACCATCGCGCCCGTAGCGCTCCCCCAGCATTCTCCTGACGTCGGCATCCGGCGCATCTTCCGGCTGACCGAGAAGTCGCCGGCCCACGCCAAGGTCAGGAACAGCTTCAATATCGAAGACGACCAGGGTGGTCATGGATCAAGTCCCATGTCTTGAGCAGCGAGACAAGCGTGGAGGCGAGAGAATCTGATAACCACATGAAGTTAGCCGGTCCCGTAACTGCGCCAATAAACGGCTGCGATGATTGGCGTCGCTAGGGAGTATGCTGCCGCCAGCCAGACCAGAAAGCCATCAGGGCTTACCATCGCGGTCCTATCAAGCGCACCGGTTTATTCGCGTACCCGATTCAAGTCTTACAGGCTGCTTTCCATGGGGAAAAAGCCCACCTCGCGGCGGGCTCAATGTCGCTTTCGCCGTGGACAAAGTCCTTACGTCTCAGAATTGCCAGACGCCGTTGAAGACCGCAGCTTTATGGCCTTTTGCGCAATCTTCTCGTTCACTTTCTTGAGCTTCTCGGCGGCGCGCGCTTCGGTGACGACAGCGCGATCATAAGCCTTTTTGGCGACAGTGAGCTTCTTTTCGGCCACCTGATGGGCGGCGGTCGCCGTTGCCAGGGGATTCCGGGTCCGCTTCTTTGCCGGCGCTTTGCGCGTGGCTTTCTTGACAGCAGCCTTCGCAGTGACTTTCCGAGCGGCTTTCTTCGCCGGGCCTTTGCGAGCGGCTTTCTTCGTGGCGCCTTTACGCGCAGTCTTCTTCGCAGTCGTTCTTCTTGCCATTGTGCACCCCAGTATTTGCATGGACGAATCGTTCGCTACAGCATTTCCGCCAAGCAGTCACGCGATTGCTGACAGAAGCCCTGTGCATTTGGAGCGGTTTCAGCCGGCGACCAAATGGGAGAAATCGCTGCGAGAGCGTCGACAGCGACGGCGGCCTATGGGCGGTTGCCAGTTTTCCACCTGAGATCCCTCTTCTCGGAAAGGTGCTGGGGCAGCGCTGCTCGATCGGCGAGACTTGCTCTCGTTCATGTCTCCACGATGCAGCCGGCCTGCCAGAGGCGACGCGCCTTTGAGACTGAGCGACGGCATTTCGGACCCAAATTGATACGAGCCACGCGAGCGCTAATTGCGGGAGGCAACTGCTCCGGACGCGAACATGCCCTCCCTCCCAAGCTTGGTTTTCGCTGCTAGCGCCTTCGTAACTCCCTCGGCCGCTTATTCGCCGCGGGAAGTTGCGAGCGTTTCGCCTGTCGAGCTGGCATGCCCGACCTGGGATCGATCGAGTTGCGACGCCGATCGCCAGCTTCGCCTCCAAACGACCGCGACAAACGCCAAACCAGAGGCTTCCGATAGCGCAGCGGCTCGCGCGGCCGGCGACGACGTTCGCGTCGATATCAAGGAATGGCGCACGCCCACGGCTGGCGCGCATCCGCACGATCCACTTGCGACGCGCGACGGAGCGATCTGGTACACTGGCCAAATGGCCAATCTTCTCGGGCGGCTCGATCCAAAGACCGGGCAGTTTCAGGAATACCGTTTGAAAACGCCCGACTCGGGGCCGCATGGGCTGGTCGCTGACGCGACTGGCGCAATCTGGTTCACAGCAAGCTTCAAAGGCTTCATTTGGCAAGCTCGACCCCGCGTCGGGCGATGTTCGCGAGTTCACGCTGCCCGACCCGGCCGCCCGGGACCCGCACACCCCCGTTTTCGACCAGAAGGGAGTTCTGTGGTTCACCGTCATCGGGGGGAACATGCTCGGCCGTCTCGATCCGGCGACGGGCGAGATCAAACTCATCCCGTCACCAACAGCCCATTCGCTTCCCTATGGCTTATTGGTGAATTCCCAAGGGATTCCCTTCTTCGCCGAGTTCGGCTCAAACAAAATCGCGCGCGTCGATCCGGCGACGTTGAAGATCTAGGAATTTACCCTCCCGAACCCCGACGCGCGCCCGCGGCGGATTGCGGCGACGAGTGACGACGCTATTTGGTACACCGACTACGCCAGAGGATATCTCGGCCGGTTGGATCCGAAGACCGGCGAGGTCTCGGAGTGGCCGTCGCCCGGCGGGCGAGACTCCGGCCCCTACGCCATCGCCGTCGTTGACGACGTCATTTGGTACGTGGAGTCGGCCGCCTCGTCAAATATGCTGACACGATTCGATCCGAAAACCCAGACATTCGAGCGGTGGCCGATACCCTCCGGCGGCGGCGTGGTCCGCAATATGGCGCCGGCGCCCAACGGCGGCCTCGCGCTCGCGTGCAGTGGGGCCAATGCGATTGCGCTCGTCGACATCACCAGGAGAGCGCAGTGAGCATACCGGCCGTGATGTCCGAGGGCAGCGAATTGCTGAAGCCGGCATACACCCGCCGCGGCTTTCTTCCAGACGCCGATCCCCTCGCCGCGTTTCCCTTTGGCTCGCCCTACGCCGCGCTGGACGAGATCGGGCGCGACCTGCCGAGCCTGCTTTACGACAAGGGATTTCGGACCTATGCGCGCGCCCTGCATATTCCGAAGTGGAAAGACCCCGTTTCCGCCGAGACGCTGCCGCAGCTTCGTCTCTACTACGTGCGGGTTGGCTTCCTCGCTTCCGCCTATGTCAACCAGGTCGGCGAGGAGCCGGCGACGACTCTTCCCCACAACCTTGCCGGACCTCTCGTCGACGTGACGAGGCTGCTCGGGCGCCCGCCAATCCTGAGCTATGACGGCTATGCGCTGTACAATTGGAAGCGGTTCCGCAAGGACGGCCCGATCGCGCTCGGCAACATCGACACCATCCAAAATTTCGTCCACCTGTACGACGAGCGCTGGTTCATCCTCGTGCATGTCGAGATTGAGGCGATCGCAGCCGAGATCCTCAGCACGATCGCCACGATCAAGCGGGGGCTGGCGGATAACCCGGAAGTAGATCTCAGCACCGAAGTGTGGCGCATTGCAAACGCCGTGAATCGACAGGTCGAGGTGCTGAAGCGCATCCCGGAGCACATGGACGCGACGCTATACTATAGGACCTTCCGGCCTTACATCCGCTTCTTCGAAAACGTGACCTATGAGGGCGTCGACCACGCCCCCATGCAGTTTCGGGGCGAGACCGGGGCGCAAAGCAGCATCATGCCGACGTTGATCGCCCTCATGAAAATTCCCCACCGCCGCTCCGCTCTTACGGATCACCTCGACGATATGCGCAACTACATGCCGGCCGAGCATCGGGCGCTGATCGAGGAGGTCGCGGCCATGCCCGACCTTCGCCCCCTTGAAGTCAAGGAGCCGCACAACGCCATCCTCGACGCGATGGCGGCCTTTCGCCGTGTCCATTACCGCTGGGCCGAAGAATACATCAGTCGCTGGACTGACGATCGGCGGGGAACCGGCGGCACCCCCTATATGGAATGGCTGCAACAGATGCTGGTCGAAACCGAGTCCCACCGCCTTTGAGTTGCAAAGGCAGGCGAGACGGAACGGCAGCGCCAGCCAAGGAGTTTGAAAATGAAAGCGACTGCTATAGACGATTACGCCAAAGCGGGTCTGAGGCTGAGCGACTAGCCCGACCCTGGTCCCGGCGACGAAACGATGCTCATGCAGGCGCGGCCCGCGGGAGTCAATCACTTGGATCGGAGAATCCGCCAAGGGCAGTTGAGGCCCTTCATCTGTCCGCCCTTTCCCGAGGCGCGACTCGGAGATCGCCGGTAAGGTTGTGTCGGGGGGCCTCATCTAGGGCAGGAGCCCCGATCTTCGGTACAGCGAGCCAAGCGAGGCTGCGGCTATCCGGGCTTTTGGCGCAAGAGGGTTCAGCGCAGCGAGATTTCGAGCGCGACGCCCGTTAGCAATAAAATGGTGATGGGGATGGGGCGTCCATCTGACGCCGAAGGGCTGGCTCTATAGTGTGTCTGGCTTGGAAGCGGTGGAAACCACCTTATGGATTGCAAGACAATTCGCATTGGATCGGATAAAGCGCACGCCCTTGATCCATGCCCTTGACCCCGACTAAGCGCGACCAGGTTAGCCACCTTATCTGGCGCATCGGAGGAAGCCTTATTGCCTTGGCAACCGGAAGACGCCCCTCGGCATACGCACAAAGCCGATACCCTGCACCTCTGTAGGCTGTGGGCTGAGGCGGCGAACAGCGTCTTGGCCGAGACTGGCGACGAAGGCCGCGCCGTGCGCTCGGCTAACGCCGCAGTCTCAAAGGAGAGGCGGCGATGGACCAATGAAGTCATGCCCAGAAGGAACATAGGCAAGGCGGGTTTCGACCGGTGATTGAAGGCTAAGCAGGATTCCCGAACTCTGCCAACGGATGTAATTTGCGGTGATTCGTGGCGGCGGAGGGGGCGTCATGGTTGGACGATCTCCTGTCGCAGCGACGCAGGAGCAAAGAACGCGGCTTGCGCAACTGGCGTCGTCGCACGGCCGCGGCGAGGCGGACCGGGCTCGGGCGATTTTGCTGACCCTGGACGGCTGGACGAGCGCGCGCATCGGCGCGGCTTTCGGCGTTCGCGAAGATGTCGTGCGCGACTGGCGCTCGACTTTTATGCGCGAGGGCGTCGACGGGCTGGCGTCGCGCACGGCGACCGGACGCCCGCCGGTCAAGGCGATGGCGGCGCTTTCCGTCGCCGACGAAATTCTTTCCGCTCCTGTCGCGGATCGTCCGAACTGGACGCTGCCACGGCTTTCGTCCGAGATCGAACGACGCACGGGCGTCGCCATTTCCAAGTCGCGGCTTTCGGTCGTGCTGCGAAAAAAAGGGGTCTGAGCTACCGCCGTCCGCGTCACACGTTGAAAGGCCGTCAGGACGCCGACGCCATTGCGCGCGTCGGGCTTCGGCTCGCCTTGCGCAAAGCGCAAGCGAAGGCTGGCGACATTGTGCTGCTGCACGCCGATGAAAGCGAAGCGCTCACCCATCCTTATCTTGCCCGCGCCTGGGCGAAGCGCGGCGTCGATTTGCGCGTGCCGGCGCCGGGACAATCGAAAAAGATCGCGATGCTCGGCGCGCGCGACGCCGTATCGGGGGAGCTTCTGGTTGTCGCCCGCAAGACCAAGCGCAGCACCGACTTCATCCTGCTGCTCGAGGAGATCGACCGTGTTTACGGCCCCTCGCCGGGCGCAATGCGAAAGCCCGTTGTGATCGTGCTGGACAATGGCCCGATCCATGTCAGCAAGGCGACGAAAAGAGCACTCGAAGCGCGAGCGCATTGGCTCACAGTGGAATGGCTGCCGAAATATGCACCGGAACTCAATGAAATTGAGCGTTCATGGCGCGATCTGAAATCCCATCATCTCGCCCATCAGACCTTCGCGAACGAAGCCGAACTCGAAAACGCCATTCATAAGGCCGTTGCCGACATGAACGACGAACGAGCTACCCAACCGTTGGACGACTTTCGAATCTCTGCTCAGGCCCGCGAGCCGCTTTCGTGCGATCAATTGCAGAAGATGCAAGCCTAGGACATGTCAATGCGAGCCAGTGGTCTATCCGCTTGTCCTGCATCGACCGAAATCTACGTATTCCGTTATCGGGATACGATAACGTTAGCGTTATGCTGGCCCGCGTCAATCCTTTTCAAAGGGCAAAACCCTCAAGGGGGAGCGCTCCGTAACGATACGTGCAACACCTTCGAGGACTCGCCATGGCTTCAACGACCGCCCGGCAAATCTTTTCGGGGCTCTCCCGCAACACATTCCTTTTGGCGCTCGCCAGCTTGTTCGCCGACATTTCGACGGAAATGCTCTATCCCATTCTGCCGGTCTTTTTGACGCAGACGCTGCATGCGACCGGTAGCGTCGTCGGCCTGGTCGAGGGCTTCGCCCAAGCCGCCCAAAACGTCGTCCAAGGCTTCTCCGGCGCGCTATCGGACAAGCTGCAAAGAAGAAAGCCGATTGCCTTGCTCGGCTACTTCATGGCCGCGCTCGGCAAGCCGTTGATGGGCGTCGCTACGGTGTGGCCGGCCGTATTTGGCGCTCGCTTCCTCGACCGGCTGGGTTCCGGCATTCGCTCCGCGCCGCGCGACGCGCTGATCGCGTCTTCAGTCGACGATGAGAACCGAGGCAGGGCCTTTGGCCTCGAAGGCGGCGGCGATAATGCGGGGGCATTTTTGGGGCCGATCCTGGCCGCCTTTCTCCTCTATGCCCTGCATGTCGACATGCGCATGATTTTCTATGTGGCGCTGATCCCCGGGCTTCTCGCTTTTCTTATGGTTCTCCTGGTGACGGAGCGTCCCGCCGCCGCCGCCGCCAAATCGAAAATCGACGCCAGCATCTGGCGATTTCCCAAGAGCTACTGGACCTATCTGCTGGTGACGGCTTTGTTCAATCTCGGCAATTCCAGCAACTCCTTTCTCATTCTGCGCACGCGGGATTTCGGGGTGTCTCTTGAAGCGACCATTCTTATCTATGCCGCGTTCAATCTGATCGCAGCGCTGATTTCCTATCCAGCGGGGGCTCTCTCCGACCGCTTCGGCAGAAAGAATGTCCTGCTCGCCTCATTCGTCATTTTCGGCATCGCTTACCTCGGCTTCGCATTGGGCACCAGCATTCTGATGATCGCGGGATTGTTCGTTTTCTACGGGCTTTACGAGGGCGTCTTCCGCTCTGTGGGCAAGGCGTTTGCGTCCGACTTCGTGCCCGAGCATCTGCGGGCCGGAGGCATTGGCTGGTTCAGCACGACCGTTGGCCTGCTGCAACTTATCGCCAGCCTAGTCGCGGGGCTGCTTTGGGACAAAGTGGGGCATGCCGCTGTGTTCTATTATGGGGTTGCCTCCGCCGTCCTCGGCAGCCTCGCCCTCCTCTCGCTGGTGTCAGCGCGCCGAAATCCGAGCGGCTAAAAGAGCGGAGCGGATCCGTAACGACGACGTTCAAAAACGCATGAAGCTAGAGCAGGCTCCGACCGTTCTGAATCGGTCTAGGATTCCCGAATCGGCTGAAGTCTGATTCATAATTCCTGCCGCGAGGAGGAGGCGGCAGGAATGGCGCTTTCCGATGATCTTCGCAAACGCGTTGTGGAGGCGGTGGTTGTGGATGGAGGCTGTCGCGCAACGCGGCGGCAAAGCTATTTAAAGTCAGCATCGCCAGCGCGGTGCGCTGGGTCAAGCATTTCGAGACGACGGGAGATATCTCGCCCCGGCCTTGCGGCGGCGATCGCCGCTCCGGGCGTATCGAAGTCCATCGCGACTACCTCTTGGGGCTGATCCGTCGCACGCCGGACATCACCCTCCTCGAGATTCAGGAGCGCCTGATCAAGAATTGCGACGAGCATTTTTCGAGTTCGGTGTTATGGCGCTTCTTCGATCGGCATGGCGTTACGTTCAAAAAAAGAGTGCGCATGCCGCAGAGCAGCAACGTCCGGACGTCCTGAAGCGCCGCCTCGAATGGTTTGAGGGGCAGCCCGATCTCGACCCTACGAGACTTGTCTTCATCGACGAGACCGGCGCCTCGACCAATCTGGCGCGAAAAGCCGGGCGCTGCCAGCGAGGGCGACGGCTGCGCGCCGCTGTGCCGCACGGCCATTACAAGACGGTCACGCTAGTCGCGGGGTTGAGCCTCTGCGGGCTCGTCGCGTCCAAAGTCTTCGATCGCCCGATCAACGCGGCCCTCTTCGAAGAATGGGTGGAAACCTGCCTGGTTCCCACGCTCTCGAGAGGCGATATCGTCGTCATGGACAATCTGCCCGCCCACAAGGGACCTCGGGTGGAACTGTTGATCAGGGCCGCAGGAGCTGAGTTGCGCTATCTGCCGCCCTACAGCCCCGATATGAACCCGATCGAGAAGGCCTTCTCCAAACTCAAGGCTTATCTCCGCAAAATCGCCGAGCGATCTGTCGGCGGCCTGATCCGCGCACTCGAAGCCTGCGCCGACATCTTCAAGCCCGTCGAATGCGCAAACTATTTCGGCGCGTGCGGATATGATCCACCTTGATCGGAGTCTGCTCTAGGTGGGCCCACTACGGGGTCCGGCGCTCGAACATCCGCGCGGGCGGACAAGCGTCTCACCAGCGAGCAGCCCAGGCAGAGGAAGTGCGCCGCCCAATGGAAGGCCCAAAAAGCAGAACTGAAAATAGCCGACCCAACCGCAAACTGGCCCGCCTATTGGCGCCAATGCGACAGACGGCTTAAAGTCTCCGGGCGCTGATGCGTCAATTTTCTCCGCGCGTGCGAGGGCCTCTTTTCACGGAGGCCCAGCCGTCGGTGGGAGGCGCTACGACGGAGAGCTCGGTAAACCAACCTTCTACCGGCGCCGACGGCCACGCGGCGCTTGGTTCGGCCATCCGATCAGCCTCTCGTTTGTCTCGCGCCTCGCACCGAAACATTTGCGCTCCGCGGTGATCGAGCGTCCGACTACCAATCGGCCCCTATTAGCGGCTGATCGAGCGATTGGCATGCTATTGTACCAATATCCTCGCGGGCTCCGATTGCGAGCGAGGGGTCGTGGTGAACACTTTTCGATTTCGGAGCAATGCCTTCAGATCTCACCTCGTTTGTTTTGGCGTTAAGGAAGCTGCGCAAAGCCAGCGTTGCGTTCTTGCACCTCCTGCAATGTGACGTCGTTTTATTTCAAAAATCGCGCGACCAGCCGATTGTGGCCTAAGGCCCGTATGTCAATCTTACGTGAACGCCTTGAACGATAGCACGCCGCCGACCAGCAGGAAACCAATCCCAACGACAGGCAACGCCACATGCAACGTTGGCCCCGCCGTCTGCATGATCCCCACCAACTGCATCGGGAAGACCATTCGTGCGAAGCCGATGACGACCGACAGCCATCCGAAAATGGTGATCAGCACTGGCCAGCCGCCCGTCCAGCGATTATGGAAATAGATGATCGCAAGACCTGGCACGAAAGCGGCGTAGCCCGCGAGCACGATCATCATAGGAAATTTCGATAGCTCCTCGATCATCGACGGCATCGCGCCGAGGTTAAGGAGCACCATCAAGGCCGTGGCGAGGAGCGTCGGCCCGAGCAGGGCGGCGATGGTTTTCGAGGTCGTCATTGACTGGCCCTTTCGTCGTCCGGATCAGTTGCGCGTCCGGCCCTTGTGAACACGGCCCTTGCTCGCCGGGGGCTCCTTCTTCGATTCGAGGATCGGCGCGCGCTTCGGCGCGCACGCCCGGTCTGAGAGGGCGTGCAGATTTTCGCCATTCTTACCGAACGTCCTCTCCTTCGATTTGCCCATTGGTTAGGCTCCTCCAGCGGGATACGGGGAGATAAATTGTTGAAGGCGCCCAGCTTGGGCGCCCCTTTCCTGCGGCCATCCGGCACAAGGGGTCAGTCGCTCGGATGATTCCTCGTGCAGCTTCTTCTCTGCTGAATGATAGGGTGAGATAGTGAATTTCAAAGGCTTGCGGCGGTGGATACGTGACAAATGTCTTCAACTCCTTGTGCCATAACTGTCGGGGAGCGTTCCCGTGATCTGCGGGGTCAAAAGACCTTGCCGCTTGAAAGCAGGAGATGCTCCACGAGAGGTCCGAGCGTAATCGCCGGAAAGAAATCGAGTAATGTGACGATCACCGTCACCCCCAGAAGGAGAAACACGAACATCGCGCCATCCGTGGGAAACGTCCCCGCCGATGGCAGGACCTTTTTCTTCTGAGCGAGCGAACCGGCGATGGCCATGATCGGGACGACGCTCGCAACGCGTCCGACAATCATCACAATGCCGGTCGTCGTGTTAAACCAGACGGTGTTGACCGTCAGACCGCCGAAGGCCGAGCCGTTATCAGATGTGGTCGAGGCGAAGGCGTACAATATCTCGCTGAAGCCATGAGACCCCGAGTTTCCGCGACTGTCGAGCGCGATCTTCAAATTGACCGACACCGCCGTGAAGGCGAGCGTCAGCAAGGGCGTCAGCAGCACATACAGCATCGCCAACCTTATCTCGCGCGCCTCAATCTTCTTGCCCAGGTACTCAGGGGTGCGCCCGACCATGAGCCCGGCCAGGAAGACGGAGACAATGGCGAGTATAAGGATGACATAGAGTCCTGTGCCGACGCCGCCGGGAGCAATGCAGCCCATCAGAAGATTGAGCATCGGAACGAGCCCGCCAATGGGCGTCAATGAGTCGAATGTCGCATTGGCGGCGCCCGTTCCCGTCCCTGTCGTGGCCGCGGCAAAAAGCGCCGCGCCCGCTTGGCTGAACCGCAAGTCCTTGCCTTCCCGGTTGCCCCCGGCGGGATCGACGCCGATGTCTGTCAGCAGCGGATTGCCTGCGGCCTCCGCGTGATAGAGAGCCGCGACGCCCACGATGAAAATGATCGCCATGACCGCCAAGAGGCTGCGGCCTTGGCGCGGATCGCCAACCATTCGGCCAAACATGAAGACAAAGGCGACCGGGAGGAAAAGCTGGCTCCAGCACTCCAACATGTTCGTCAAGGCGCTGGGATTTTCAAAGGGGTGGGCGGAATTCGCGTTCAGATATCCGCCGCCGTTGTTGCCGAGCAGCTTGATGGCTTCTTGGCTGGCGATCGGGCCGATTGCGATAGTCTGCTTTGTGCCTTCGAGCGCGGGAGACGGAAGGCATGAACGACGGCTCCGACGTCGTGTCCGACTGGCCGCGCGAGCGGCGGCAGTTGCGTCGGGCTCAAAATCGCCAATGTCGACCCGCGAGTGTCATAACGGTTTCGTCCTCGACACGATATTGGCCTCAAACGGCCAACCAAAATCTCGCCCGAGCGCGCGAGCAAGATAGTGGCTAGCCCATCTTATTCAGCGAGGAGGATATCGTGGGCTGGCGGATGTGGCGTAAAATATTGATTTGACGTATGGATTAGTTGCTCACGCTGATCGCTCACGCCATCTCATCACAGCCACACCCGCCATGATTGAAGATAGCCTTCTGCCGTTTTCGTTTCCAGCCGTTGACCGCAAGAAGATCACCGCCGCATTCGACGGCGGACGCATCACCTCGGACGCCGGCGTGATGTTGGTGGGGCAAGCCGAGCGCCGGCTGGGGCTGGCGGACAAGCTCGCAGCCATCATTGCCGGTACGCGCAATCCGTTGTTGATCACTCATTCGCTCACCAGCATTTTTCGTGCGCGCATTCTCGCTATCGCTTGCGGTTACGAAGACGCAGACGATCTCGATCATCTACGCAAGGATCCGGCCTTCAAGATCGCCTGCGGGCGCTTGCCCGATACAGGGAACGATTTGTGCTCGCAGCCGACCATGTCGCGATGGGAGAATGCGCCGACTTTGCGCGAAATCGTCAAGCTTGGCGGCGTGCTGATCGATCTTTACTGCACCAGCTACGCTGCGCCTCCGAAGCCGTCACACTCGATATCGACGACACCTGCGACGTCGTGCATGGGCATCAGCAACTGTCACTGTTCAATGCGCACTACGATGAGCGCTGCTTCCTGCCGATCCATATTTACGACACCGCGACCGGACGTCCTGTCGCCATCATTCTACGTCCGGGAAAGACGCCGACCGGGAAGGAAGTGCGCGGTCATTTGCGCCGGATCGTCCGCCGCATCCGCGCGCATTGGCCGACGACGAAGATCACCATTCGCGGCGACGGGCACTATGGCCGCCGCGAGGTGATGGATTGGTGCGAGGACAATGACCTCGATTATGTTTTCGGCCTGTCCGGCAATAAGCTTCTCGCCGCCGCCGTCGAAGAAAAGGCCGACGACATCCGCACCCGTCGCGGGTTGGAACAGATGCTTGTCCTGCGCGGTTACGCGCAAACGAACTACGCCGCCAAATCCTGGCGGGGCGAGCGCCGCGTCTGCGCCCGCATCGAAGCGACGGAAATGGGGCTCGATATTCGCTATGTCGTCACCAACATTGCAAATGGCTCGCCCGAGCATGTCTACGACGCGCTCTATTGCGCGTGGCCAGATGGAAAATCTGATCAAATTGCACAAGAGCCAGCTGGCGTCGGATCGCACCTCCTGCCGCACGCCGCTCGCAAACCAGATGCGGCTCTTCCTGCATACTGCCGCCTACTGGCTGATGCTCGAACTGCGCGACGCCATTCCGAAACTCCATCCGCTCGCAGTCGCCGAATTTGCCACCTTGCGCGAGAAGCTGCTCAAGATCGGCGCGCGCATCGTCGAGACCGCAAGCCGCATCCGCCTTGCGCTCGCCAGCGCTTGCCCACAAGCCGAGCTATTCCGATGTCTAGCCGGCGCGTTACAGCCGGCAGGACCGTGAACGACGGGGCAGAGACCCCGTCCGCAGCCCCAGAGAGCCCAATCCGTTCACCTCTAACGCGTTCAAAAAGTGCGGAACCACCCAGCGGTAAAACGCAAAGGCAGACACCCGTCCGCGATCATACCGCGGAAAAATTCAGCAAAGCCCGTCGGCTGGGTGAATAGGACGGGCTAGTGGGCTCGTCATTTCCAGGGACCATCCGAGCCCATGAGGCGTTTTGGCAGCTAACGCGTTGCAGCAAGACAATTAGCGTCATACATAGCGAAAGCCATAAGGAATAATTACATCCCGCTCGAAGGGCGTTTCTCTTCACCCTCAACGGGGCGTGCTTTCCTGGGCATGCCATTTGCACGTTTTAACGTGCTAGGATCGAAAATAAAATCTCGACCCCCAATTGACCCTTTGAAAGCCAATGTCGAAGGGCCGCGCCGCATGTAGAATAAGACAGATGTGTTGGGTACCGACAAAACCAACACATCTCCCCTTATTTCTTCGACCTCCACAAGTAATGGCTCGCCGGGACGATCAACATCTATAAGAAGTATTTTGGCCATTGCTCATACCCAAAATATACAAGCCTCAGAAACAGGCGCACGACCGCCGGATGAGAAGCCCATTTTTGTCTCCCGAAAGAAACTTTCCTGGCCGTTCTTCATCGAGCCAGTTGCTCCTTTTCGACTTCCGCGGTCGGTGCAAAGAGCGAGCTAAAGCCCGCCGCCGGCGACGACCCTTAAGTCAGGCAATCATTTCGTTGCTGCTTCGAGGTGCGTTAAGGCCTCTTCTGCATGCTTTGTCGCGACATCCGCGTGCTTTTGCTTTCCATGATCAATGGCCGCTTTCAGGTGGACGATGCCTTCCTTGGTATGGGCATTGTCCTTGGCTTTCTCCGCCGCTTCCGCATGGGTAAGCGCCGCTTCCGCATGTGTCACCAGCACATCCCCATGGCCCTGCTTGCCATGCTCAATTGCTTCTTTGGTATGGCTAATTGCCTCGGCGAGATGGTCCTCGGCCAGAGCGAAGCTCGGCCCCAGGAGAACGGCGACACCAAGACCAAGGGCGAGCGTGAAAGTTCTACGGTTCATAATCTATCCTCCCTCCGCCAACCCTCAGGCTTGAGGGATAGGGCCGTTCAGCGGGAAATGGCCGAGCCCAGAGGCAAGGACCGGCCTTCACTTAATCGATAAATTCGTCGAGATCGACAACAAATTCATCGAGTCCAGGGCGCTCTGTTAGCGAACTCCCTTGCTCTTCCCGATATGCGACATGCAGATCTGGCGGCACCCATTGGCCTTCAAGGGCCTTCCGGTCAGATCGGCATCAAGATTTAGCATTCTCAGGAGCGACTTTCAATCGTCTTGCGACTTTTATCTACACGTGATACGATCTAAAAGTTCTTTAGTCAAGCGATCATGCCGATGCGAGAGTCGCGGAGAGCACGCCTGGTCGCGACAAGCGAATAAATGCGAGGGCCTCCGCCCTTGTCTTCTGCTCAAGCGAGGGCTTATGGCCCGGCGCAGCGATCCCAAGCGGCGCTCAAATAAGAAGGGTCTGGCATGTTGTCGTTTCGTAAGCAACGCGAAGTTGCCTGCCTATAACGCATGGAGTCGCCGGGCGCGCCCAACTTGCGCCCACAAACGTCGTCGCGCCGCCGATGGCGTCTGATAAAAATCGCCACTCACGCCGTTGAGACAGATCAACGTTCGTCGCGCAAAGCCTATCTTCATCAGGAAATCCTTCGTGTCCCTGCCTTGCGCCATGGCTGTGGGCCTAAAGTCATCAAGTCGCGAAACCGTCCAAACCAACTAATTCAAACGAACTGTCACCCGATGGCCGATGACGAATCCCTGCGTCTCTTGACGCCAGCCAAGCAAAGGCGGCAATAGACCCCCGCTCTTCAACGCGAACCGCTACATTCTCGCAGCGGCCTGGATAGGCGTGGCTCAGTGAATGCAAAAAAAACGACGCTTCGAAGAAGCGTCGTGAAGTTGAAGATAGAGAGTCCATCGTAGACAGTTACCTGTTCTACGAAAGTGATGATAGGGCGCCGGTGTTTCCGTTTTATTTCCTTGGACCAATTTCGGTAAGAAAGCATTCCAAATCTGTTCGTAGCTGCAGCCGCCTTCCTCTTGCCACCGTTGTCGACGCCCATATCCGTGCGGAAGCCCCAACTGTCGAGGAAGTATGAGCGATGAATTGGCTGGACCAACTTTGTAAACTTTCGAGAAGCCGCGGGGGCTCCCGGGCTTGGACTATCGCTCTCGCTCTATTCGCCACAAGCCTCGCAGTACGTTTCCTCTTCGCCCCTTCGCTCCACGGGTTAAAGTTCCTCACATTTTATCCAGCCATTGCGCTTGCCACCCTGGTTTGTGGCTGGCCCCAAGGCGTCGTTGTCCTCGTCCTTTCCGCACTCTCTGCCTGGTATTTCTTGTTCGTGCCAAGCGACGTCTTCTCTCTTAACTACGCCAGCGAAGCCGCTGCGCTCTTTGGCTTCATGATGGTCGCTGGTTTCGTAGTCGTTCTGGTCGGTATCCTGCGCGAGACAATCAGACGTCTCGATCTCGCCAAGGCGGCGCAGGAGACCCTATTCTCCGAGCTTCAGCACCGGGTTGCCAATAACTTGCAATTGGTTGTCGCTTTGCTCAGGAACGCGCAGCGAAATCTGCGCAACCCTGTTGTGGCGGCTGAAACCTTAAACGATGCTGAGGAGCGCATCATCGCGATGTCCAAGCTGCACCGCCACCTCCATGACGGAACCGCTTTCGTAAACGGCCTTGAGCCTCTCTTGAGGGAGATGCTATCAAACACCTTCCAACACTTGCCGGTGACTGTCGGGATAAACGTCAGGGACGTATCGGACCTCTCGATCGACCAAATGACGGCGATAACCCTCCTGGTGAACGAGGCCGCAATTAACGCAGCAAAGCATGTGTTCTCTAAGGGACGAGGCAGGACCTTCAACGTCTGCCTTCGGGAAGCTAAGGGTCGGCTCCGCTTGGATATTCAAGACGATGGGCCCGGCATCCGCGAGGACGCCATCGGCGCCGAAGCTCATTCACTTGGGATGGGCATTATGGAGGCATTCGCGAACCAACTTGGCGGTCCATTAGAGGTTGCTAATGATGGCGGCGCCTCGCTGAGCGTCGAATTTGGCGCTTCTCGGTCCTGATGCAATCCGCTTCGTCTTCCTTCCTCCATGCGCGCCTATACTCAATCTTGACGAGGTCGTGTGGACGCGCGAAAACCCCGGAAGGGCTGAAGTAGACTGTCAAAGTGCCTTCCGCGTCTTGCGGTTCGTCACGCCCGCTTGGTTGAGCGCAAAGCAGAATCGTCAGAAGCGCCTCTTTTCCGTCAAATATTTATTGCTGGCCCGGCAGGCCCGTGGTTCACTCGTTCCGTTCTAGGGCTCCCGTAGGTGCAGCTGAGTTTCTTCAAAAGTGGGTTCGGAAACTGGCGTCGACGCGTGACAGCGCAAAACGCTTCCTTGATTTCAAGGAAGGTGCAATGCTCCACGAGAGCACCGCTGGAGAGCTCATCGAGTATCCTTCGTCAGATGGTTTGAGACACTTTTTTGCTTTTTGGAGTCGAGGGCTCTGGCTCAATTGACGAAGGCACAATCTCGTACACCATTCGTCCCGGACTGATCGTGAAATCGCCAAGGCGGCTTTTTAGCGGTCGCCGTAGCTCGTATTCGATCTGGGGGCCAGCCCTGAGGTTCGATAATGTATCGACATCGAACTCCGCTTTGCTTCGATGCTGGCGCCTTCGAATTTCCTGCTGAGCGACGACACGACTTCGATGATTGCGGCAGGAAGGGGCCGGGCCGACAAGGAGATCCGCTCGTGACCTAAGTGGAACTCCGCTCCATGCCCCCCCGCAATGATAGGCCGAAAGGGAGCCAAATGAGCGTCTACTGTTTCGATCGGTCGACCCGTGACAATCGCTAAGGCGCCGCCCAACGCGTTGTCCCCGCGCGCCAGCAGGGCTGGCAACTCCTCTGGGACGTGGATGGACTCTTGGGAAGGCGCAATATCAACGAGAGTGCCGTCGAAATCGAGAAAGAGAGCCCAGCCGGCGTTTGTCTTGAAGTTGGATTTCTTGGTCACTTGCGCCTCCATTGGGTTTTGGCTCTCTAACCTCTCAATTTCTAAGCTACCTCGCAGATTGCATTAAGAATATCTAGTGTGAAATGAGCATTCACTGCTCAGTGGTTTGCCCGTCATGCACGCGACCCGGGCTAGCGGCTTCACTCGTTATCATGACTCCTTCGGGAAGGCGCTGCCTCGATCGGCTCGCGCTGCTCCATCTGCACGAATTAAGGAAAATAAAGGGAGACTTTACAAGCCTGTTCAAAAGTGACGCGGATGAATTGTGACGACTTAGCTCCAGGGTGGAAAACGGTAGGGATCTTGTTCTGCCGAAGACCCAAATGGTGATTGTCGGGGCTTCTTTAAAACGTCGGCTGAGACGTGGGTTTGCGGGAAGAAGATCATTCGAATTTTGTTAGCGGCCCCAGTGGGCATCCTCGCTTTTGTGACCTCGGGGCAGTCCTACGCACAGAAGAAGTGGCGGCTCTCGTCAAAATACGCGCCAAGAGCTCCAGCCGCCGCGGCGCCTGCCCCCGCTGCTCCCCCGACGGCGGCCGCCGCCGCGGCTATAGATCAACACGGAGAACGTCGGCAAGCTGGCTCCCGCCTAGCAGTTTTCGGCCGGAGTGCTGCGCGGCAACGAGGGCTCGCCGCTCGTTGTTGGCGACGTAATGTAGCTGCATACGCCGTTCGCAACATCGTCTACGCACTCGACCTGAAGGACCCGTGGCATCAGCTCCTCTGGAAATCTCAGCCCAAGCAGGTCCCGTCGGTCGTGCCGGTCATGTGCTGCGACACGATCAACCGTGGCCTCGCTTATGGAAACGGCAAAATTTTCCTCACCCAGGCCGACACGACCCTCGTCGCGCTATGTGGCGGTGCTGTCTGGCGTCGGCCTCACGGCGGGCCTGTCCAAGTCGAAGGAGGGCCTTGGCGCTCGTCGGCAACTACGCCTCGCTCGCCAATTACACGGCGTTCCGCGGCGTGCTGACCGTCTTCGCGCTGCCGAACTAAGCAACAGCAGACAAGAAAGCTGCGGCGGGGTGAAGGCGGCGCTAGGCGGTCTAAGCGTCAATCAATCAGGCGCATATCCCTGCGCCTGATTGAGCCGCGAGATCGCGACGCCAACGGCGACGGTCATCGCCGCTTGCGCCCGTTGCGCATCTAGTTGCAGCTGGCGAATGCGGTAGAAATCCAAGCCGCCGATTTCGCCGAGCGCAAAGGACCTGCGCGCCAACTCGAATTGCTCTTTGGCGACGCCGAGGCGCTTGTTCGCAATTGAGGAGGCGCGCTTGACCGCTGCGAGGTGGGCGCGCGCCGCCTTGATCTCCGCGAGCACGACTCGCCTGGCCTTTTCAAGGTGAGCGTGCGCGCGGGTTATCTCCGCGTGCGCCTTCGCCCGTCGAGGCCCCTGGCGGCCGTCCGTCGGCAAAGGAATGCGAAGGCGCACGCCCACCGTAGTGGCGTTAGTGAGCTGATCTGTGATCGGCTGCGAGTGGTCGGTCGAATATTGCCGATTGTGTTCCTGCCGGCCGAAAACGGCGACGTCCGGACTGTCGATCGGCGTCGCCTCGACGAGCTGCAGCTGCGCCTCGGCGCGGCGCAGCGTCGCGGTCGGCGTGCGCAAGGCCGGATGATCCTCTATAGGGCAGGCGGGCTTCAGGGTTTCAAGCGTTCCGTCGGGGGGCGCGCCGCCGGTGAGCGCTTCATAATTCACGCGTGCGACTTTCTCCGCGCCCTCGGCCTGCGCGAGCTCGGTCTCGGCGGCGAGTAATTCGTTTTTCGCAAGCAGCGCGTCGGCTTGCGCCGCTTCGCCGAGCTCTACCCGCCGCGCCATATCGACGCCAATCTCGCGCGCCGTGACCACGCGGTTACGCGCCACGCTCGCCTCTCGCGCCGCGCGCTGGGCGTTCCACCAGGCGTTGCGCAAGAGGCCTGCGACTTCGAGGCGCCGAAGGGCGATGCGCTCTTCGACTTCTATAGCGCCCGTAGCGACGGTCGTCTCCATGGCGTCGCGTTGGCCGGGGAGCCACAGAGGCAAGCCGGCCTCGACCTCCGTTTCATTGTAGTTGCGCAAGTTGCCCGCAACTGCGTTGCGCTGCGTGCCGCCGAGATAGGGCGAGCCCGGCGTGATCGAACGCGTCGTGGCGAAGCGGGCCGTCACTGCACCAAATTGCGCAGCGAGCCCCTGGCTCTGCGCATCTATCGCCACCGCCATGTCGAGATGGCGCATGAGCACGTGGCCGAGCGGCGCCTTCCTCCTTTTCTCGATCGGCTGGTCGCCCTTTAAGGTCACTCGACCGGTCGGCTTCGGCCCGGCGATGGCGTCAGCCGTTAATGTGCAAAGGGACAGCGCGACGATCGCCGCCTTTTGTCTCATGCCTCGATCTCCTTTTTCAGAAAACGGCTCCGCTTGATGCGCAGCCGCCAACCGGTCGCACGATCGTAGAGGATCGGCAGAAGTAAAAGCGTGAGCACCGTCGCAGAAATCAGGCCGCCAATCACCACAATGGCGAGGGGGCGCTGGATCTCGGCGCCGGGGCCGGTGGCGAAGAGAAAGGGAATGAGGCCGAAGGCGGCGATGGTCGCGGTCAGCATGACGGGGCGCATGCGCCGCCGCGCGCCCTCGACGACGGCTTCGCGCGTCGTGCGGTTCCCCTCTGAAACGAGTTTGTTGATGTAGGAGATCAGGACTACGCCGTTCAGCACGGCGATGCCAATCAGCGCGATGAAGCCGACCGATGCCGGAACCGAGAGAAACTCGCCGGAGAGCCAAAGGCCGAGAATGCCGCCGATCGCCGCGAAGGGCACGTTGCAGAAGACTAATGTGGCCTGCAGCGCCGAATTGAAAGTGAAGTACAACAGAAGGAAGATCAGCGCCAGAGCGATGGGCACGACGACGGCGAGGCGTGCGGAGGCGCGTTGCTGATTCTCGAACTGACCACCCCATTGATAGCTATAGCCCTTGGGCGTCTTCACATGACGCGCCACCGCGGCTTTCGCCTCGTCCACGAAGCCGACGAGATCGCGCCCCTCGACATTGGCGAGAACGGTCGCCAAGCGCCGTCCTTTCTCGCGGATCACCTGAATGGGGCCGTTCTCGGCCCGCACCTCCGCAAGCTGTGAGAGTTCGACGACCTTGCCGTCGTTGGAGACCATGGGCAGGCGCGCGAAGTCGACCGAAGATCGGCGCGAGGTCTCTGAGCCGCGAATGACGAGCGGCGTGCGGATCGGGCCTTCGAGGACAATTCCGACCTGATGGCCATCGACCCACACGCGCAGCGCGTCCTGAATCTCGCCGGCGTTGAGGCCAAAGCGTCCGGCCGCGAGCCTGTCGACCCGCGCCGTGAGGTAGCGCATGCCGTCGTTTTGCAGGCCGAAGACGTCGCGCGCGCCCGGAATCTTCTTGAGTTCCGTCGCGACCTCGCGCGTGAGCCGGTTGAGCTCGGTGATGTCGTCGCCAAAAATCTTCACGACCACATCGCCGCGCGCGCCGATGATCATCTCTTGCACGCGCATGTCGATCGGCTGCGAGAAGGCGTAGGAAATGCCAGGGATGTCGTCGAGCACCTCGCGGATCTGGTCGACCAGCCAGTCCATACCGTGGCCGCGCCATTCTTCTTGCGGGGCAAGGGTCAGGAAATTATCCGTCTCGTTGAGGCCGACGGGATCGATCCCCAATTCATCGGCGCCAGCGCGGGCCATCATCCCTTTCACTTCCGGCACCTTCTCCATGATCTCGCGCTGAATCAGCTTATCCGTCTCCGCCGCCACGGCGACGCTAATCGTCGGATGCTTGCGCACGGTGATGACTGGCGTGCCTTCGTTCATCACCGGCATGAAGGTCTGGCCGATCCGCGAATAGGCGAGCCCGGCGATAATGAGGCCGCAGACTGCTAGGCCCGCGATGATGAGAGGATGCCCTAGCGAAAACTCAAGCACAGGTTCATACCGTGCAGCTATTTTGCGCACGAGCCACGGCTCGTCGGCGGCGCCGGAACGTAGGATGCTCGCGCTCAGCGCTGGAACGACTGTCAGTGATAAAACGAGCGCCGAGCCGAGGGCAAAGGCGATGGTAAGCGCCACTGGCGCGAACAGGCGACCCTCGAGACCTTCCAGCGAGAGGAGCGGCAGGAAAACCGTCACGATGATGACGACGCCTGAGGTAAGCGGCGTCGCGACTTCTCTCGTCGCCTCGAGCGTCATGAAGATGCGGTCGGCGAGCGCTGCGTCATGGGCGTGAGCGAGCCGGTGCTCGACATTCTCCACCACGACCACCGCGCAGTCAACGAGGAGCCCAATGGCGATCGCGAGGCCGCCGAGCGACATGATATTGGCCGAAAGCCCCCAGACCCGCATGATCCCGAAGGTCGCGAGCGCCGCAAGGGGCAGGATGACCGAGACGACGAGCGCGGCCCGGAAGTTGCCAAGAAACAAAGCCAGCAGGATGACGACCAGGACGATAGCCTCGAGCAGCACTTTCTGCACGGTCCAGACCGCCTTGCCGATCAGCTCGCTGCGGTCGTAGAAAATTTCGATTTTTGCGCCCTTGGGCAGCAAAGGCTCGATCTCGGCCAGACGCGCCTTGACCCCGGAAACCACTGTCCGCGCGTCGGCGCCGCGCAGGCCGAGCACCAGAGCCCAGACCGCCTCGCCTTCGCCGTTGCGGGTGACGACGCCGTTGCGCGGCAAGGAGCCATAGCGCACTTCCGCCACGTCGCCGACGCGAACGATGCCGGTCTTGAGCGACTCGATTACGACCGAGCGAATGTCTTCGAGCGAACGCAGTCGGCCCTCGGCGCGCACCAGCATCGCCTCCTCGCCGTCGCGGACGCGGCCGGCGCCGTCGTTGCGGTTGTTCTTAGAGAGGGCCTTTTCGAGCATGGCCACCGTGACCCCCCGAGCCGCCATGGCGGCAGGCGACGGCGCCACTTCAAAGGTCCGCACGAAGCCGCCGAGAACATTGAGGTCGGCGACACCGGGAAGGCCGCGAATGGCGGGGCGGATCGTCCAGTCAATCAGGCTGCGTTGCTCCGTCGGCGTCAGGTCGCCGCCCACTAGCGTGAACATCAGCATCTCGCCGAGCGGCGTGACAATTGGCGCGAGCCCGCCGATGACGCCGTCCGGCAGCTGATCCTGAACCTGCGCAAGGCGCTCGTTGACCTGCGCGCGCGCCCAGTAAATGTCGGTTCCTTCCGAAAATTCAAAGGTGAGCAGCGCCACCGAGTAGCGCGTCGTGGAGCGCATGCGCACGAGCGACGGAATGCCCTTGACGGCGATCTCGATGGGCGCGGTTACGCGCGCCTCCAGCTCCTCGGGCGTCAGGCCCGGCGCGCGCATGGCCACGAGCACCTGCACCGGCGCGACGTCGGGAAAGGCGTCTATTGGAAGCTTGAGATAGCTCACCGCCCCCCAGGCCGCGACGAACAGCGCGCAAAGGAAGGTGAGCAGCCGCTGGCGAAGCGAGAAATGGATCAGGCGCTCAAGCATGACGGACGATCACTTGCTTTCGATCTCCGCCACTTCAGCGAGAAGCGTCAGCAGGCCGCGCGTCGCCACCCGCTCGCCCGCCTGGAGCGCCCCCTGCACGGAGGAGAATTGCGGGGTCTCGGAGACGAGCGTCACCGGGATGGCGCGGAAGCCCTCGGGAACGCGCAGGAAAACCCAGTTGTGATTGCGATGGCTGACAACCGCGTCCGCCGGCACGCGCCACTGGGACGCGCCGCCGCCCTTGACCCGGAGAATCGCCGTGACCGCCTGCCCCGGCCGCAGCGGGCTGCGCCCCGGCCGGAACTCCGCCACCGCCGTTACGGACTGGGTCGCTGAATCGACCGTGTGGCCGATTCGAATGAGCCTGCCCTCGAGCCCGGCCGACGGCAGATGCACCTTCTCGACGCTCTCGAGCGCGACCGCGCGGCTCAGCGGCGCCTGAAGATTGACCCAAATCGGATCGAGTCTGGCGATTGTCACAAGCGGGGCCGAGGCCTGCACGCGCTCGCCGGTCGTGCCGTGACGCTGGAGAATTGTGCCCCCGATCGGCGCGCGGACGAGAAGCGAGCTTGCGAGCTTGCGGTCCTTCTTCAGTTCGGCGATCTCGCCCTCCGTCATGCCGGCGAGCGCGAGGATCTGGGCGCGCTCGTCCAGCGTCGCGCGCGCCTGCGCCGCCTCCGCGCGGGTCACGATCAACCGGCGCTCGGCGATGATCTTCTCCTTGAACAGCTGCTCGTCGCGGCGAAGCTTCTCGGCCGCGAGATTGGCGTCGGAGAGCGCATGGAGATAGGCGCGCTGTGATTCCACGAGCTCCGAGGATTTGAGCGTCGCAATCGGGTCGCCCTCCGTCACGTCCTCGTCCGGCGCGACGAGCAGCGTCTCGACGAGGCCCGCGGCCGGAGCGGCCACGATGCGCAACTGCTGCGGCGGCACGGTGACGACGCCCGGGACGACGATCTCGCCGACGCCCGATTCGGGCTCGACCGGCTGCGTCTCGATCCCGGCGGCCTTAATCTGCGCCTCCGTCAGCGGCGCGACGATCTCCGCGCCGGACTGCAAAGGCGCCGCGGCGGCCAATACCGGCGACATAATTGGAATGATTGCAAGAAAGGTGACGGAGAGCGTGCTCAGCAAGGCTCCCCTAGCCAGACACACCCCCCTTCGCCAGCGTCGCGTGGAGCCTATAGCGCTTCGACCCTTGTCGCAGACCAACCGAAAAGCTGCAAATTGCGCTTGCGCCGAACGCCTTCCAGCAAAGCAGCAAAGAACCCCTGCCGGCCAAAGTTCATAGGCAAGCCGGCCCAGGCCCTGATCTTGCGCCATGCGTCAAATGCTCCAGTCTTTGATGGTAGATCCTCAATCGCAAGGCAACCCGCCTATGTCGTTTCGGGTTAGTCCCGTCATAATTCAGAAAATCATCGCATGCGAGAAGCTCTATATCGCAGAACGACATAACACAAGGAGAAATAACGTGGGAAGGTGGCGACATCGAGGCGCGGGCTCGGGTCCGCCTCGAGCAGCTTGGGACACGTCTGTGTTGCGATTCCTTGAAGCGAAAAACAACATCATCGTCCCACGATTTGCGTCTTGTCGTCTTACGAGCGAAGCATATTCGCGGATCTGAACTATGACCGAGAAGTTGTAACATTTCCGAAAAGGCGGGAACATTTCACAGTCAAGGCTAGGCATTTAGCTGCGCATTGTTCCTCGAGGGCTGGGAGCCCCATGCATGTTTCATATCGGCTTCATTGGAGCGGCGAGCGGATGTTACCCGAGGGTTTGGCACAAGTTATCGCAGTGCGGACTACGAAGCAGTGGCCAGTCGAGCTGAAAGTCGCCGAAGCAGCATCCATAACAAACGTACCAAGCGCCCGTACTATCACGATAGAATTCAAAGGCGATTTGCTAGCCAGCTTGGCGCAGCTCGTTTGAAGCCTGTCGTTGAAGGTGCCATTTTCGGTCACGTCGTCGATCTCATCCAAGATCCTGACGGCGACCCAAATCATCTGCGACAAACGTCGGCGGCACTGACCGACATCCCTGTGAAATCGAGCGTCTCTTCTCGGGCCTGATGGACCGGTAACAGCTACCATATTACGCCAAATTTGGCTTTGATTGTACAGCTCGTTGGTCAGCGGCAGGATGTGCGTCAAGGTGGATAAAGGTAGGACGCATTGTGGCGAGCGAGCTTTGTAAGGACTATCTCGCTCTTGGGTATTGGGTTTTTGCTATGACCGCTGCTGCCACACAGGCCTCGCCGCTGTGGCCTCCCCAAAGAGGAAGCCGCTGAGATGGATAAAAGGATAGGAGAGGTTGTCCTCTTCACTCACGATCTGATTTACAATCTAATATTGCCTCCCCTCCTGTTCGAGGCCGCTCTTAGAGCGGTTTCTTCTCAAAGAGGCTCATAACCTGCAGCTCAGCCAATGTAAATAACGGCGCGCGCACAGCGTTACCATCTCGATGACGTGGCTTTACGCATTCATTCCGGCGATAGTGAGTTTTGTCGGTGCCGCTTGGACGGCTTGGAGGCGCCCGAAACCCCAAACGATCAGCGCCATCCCGCACTTCGCAGCGGACGTGGTGTTCTACGCCGCAGCCAGCGAGATCCTGCCTGACGCCACGCACAAGGGCACCGTCTGGACGATCGTCCTCGGAGGCACCTTGGGCATTGTGACGATGCTGACCATCCGGCGCTTCACACTTCTGGGGGCGAGCCATCGCCGTGCCAAAACTCCCAGTGGCCAACTAATGCAAACCTCCATCATCTTTGTCAAGATTACGAAAGTCGAGGCGGGCGGGCCTGCCCAAGGGCGACCCAAATAGCGATAGCACTATTCGCAGTTTCGCGAGTGCGGTTCTAGCTGCGGAGCCTGACGCCACGGGCCAGGCGGTTGGCGCGTCAGTGCACTAGCATCCCTGAGCTATGACACCGGCCTCGGAGCGCCGAGACTTCGACCGCCTGTTAGCGGCCAGCATCGTCAAAAAGCCGCTGTGCTCGTCTCGCCATCCCATGGTCGGCGCGGTCGTGTCAAGGTCCCCAGGGACGGCGTCCGCGTCCCAAGCTCTTCGGAAGATTACAAAAGCGTAAATAATCATCAAGATCTGACTCTCGGCGAGTTTAATGGCCTCCACAGGAGCATCCGCCAGTGCGACAAAAGACCGCATGGATTTTATTATCGCTATACGACACATTGCCAGTCGTTCGGCGACATTTCGTCCAACCGCGGGGTGATGAAAAGGAAAATGAAGGACGGACATGTCATTCGTCCGGATAAATTTCGTCATCATTCCCGTGAACTAAATAATCCCCGAAGGCTCTCCCCTCCTGCTTCTAAGACGCGGGATCATGCCTGTAGCGGAGGCCCTCGCGAATGTGGTCGAAAAAGCCAGCTTTTTCGGTGCTAATCGCGAGATCGCGTCAGCGCATTTCCTTCACGACTTGAGGCAGGCAAACACGAACGTAGGCGGGTGCGCTTAGCGCATCCGCCTATTGTTTAGAAAGAAAACATACAGGGAGAAAACCACAGGCGCCTATCCAGCAACGTAGGGGCCGGAGGGGGAGATGTGTGTTTTGGGGATCGTCTATTCCGCCCGACCGCTTGACCGGCGAGTCCGAAAGGCAAAAGTGCGTTCCGGCACATTAATGCAGTAGAGCCAGATTCTGGGGCAGCTTCGACCGGAACTTCGTTAGATTCGCCGGCGCCATTTCATCATTTAGAGTGCCGACTTACGGGCGTTCGGTTCGACAAAACTGGCCTGTCTACATTCGGCCGAGATTTTTACGTCGGAGCCATATCGAGTCGTAATCGGCGTATTTTCTGAAAGCGCCCTCTGCTTAGTCACTTTGCACTCTTCCATATTCGCGGAATCTAGAGTTTCCGTATCGATTACGTGACCGCCCATCAAGTAAGCGATGACCAGCATAGTCTTCACGTTCCAATCTCCATCTTGATTAGCCAGGCTGCGTGTCAAACGCAGCTATTTAGACATGCCAAAAAACAGTGACTATATTGCGATGCAATATGTCCTTTTCGTTTCCGGTTGTTCTCCGGCCGAAATGAAAATACAGTTATCCTCATCATCTAATCTCGCGCTTCCTTCTCAGTAGGGATGCCTGTTGCCAGGCGACCCTCAGACAGATCCGTGCAAGGCCGGATATCTCCTGTCCCGGGTATCTGGCGGCAGCGCCCGCACTCAGTCTCCTTTTTGTATCGTTGCACGACATACGCTGCTCGTCAAGCGTCATCGAGGGGTTCGACTTTGTGTTTGGGCTATGCGGGCGTTCGAGTTTGACGGATGCTCACGGTTGATAACCCTCGGGTAAGGGGCGCTTCCTCGCATGGGCGCCATCGCCCACATCACCGGCGTTCTGTTCAGCACGCCTTCGCTTGGTATGAATAGGAAGGGCCAGCGGATCGTAACGGCGACCATGCGCCTGAAGGGCGGTGGCTCGATAGCTTGGTGGAAGGTAATCGCTCTTGCTGAGCCGGTGCAACAGGAACTTGTGAGCATGAGGATTGGTAGCGTTGTATCTGTTCGCGGTCGGCTACAAACAGAAGTTTACAAAGCAAATAGTCTCACGCCGGATATTGTTCTTTCAATCGTCGCCGACTCTGTCAGCTTGGTGAGCACCCCAGCGTGACACCCCATAGGAGTTAAATTGGGATCGCCCCTGAGGCGGGGGGGGGGCTGCAGATTTTCTGCGTGACGCGTGCTCAGAGGTCTTGCGGCTGGGCACGCTCGTGATTTCGTTCCGACTTTCGCTGATTTTCGCAGAATTCCGGCGCTAATATTGTAGAAGCCGTTGCGGCCTTTCCGACTCTCGTTACTGCTGTCCTTTTCCGCCTTTGACGAGGGTTTTCCAAGGTCAATACTTTGCTGGCTGCCTTCGCATAAGACGGAGGAAGGTTCCCGCGGCTTAACCCTGACGCGGCAGCTACAGCGCTCTTTGGGCCGCCTACGGTCCCGCGCCAAGCACGATGCGCAGGATCAGGCATGTCCATAAAACGAGACCAACAACGGCGATCCAGTGCTCGATCATCGCCCGCTCCTAATTTCAAGGCCCGCCACCACCTTGGGGCTCGCCACGTTGGCCGGCGACCCGCGAGAGGACCGCGCCGCGCCTCAAGCCTGGATCGCGCAGCCAGCTCTTTGATGCCCTTACCGTCGCGCACACGCACGATACTTTCATAGTTTAACAGCCCATTGACGAAGTCGCGTCTGACTGATTCCGTTTCCAAGTGAGATTCGGCTGAGGTTGGTCCGATGGCGATGCGGCGTGAGACGGGGACGCAGGGGGATCTGGTTGTCGGCTGGGCCGAGCTACCGCGCTCTTCGGGGCACGCATTTTACGACGAGCTTCAGAAGGTTTTACTGGACGCGGCCTTCGACGTTTTCGTCGAGAACGCCCGCAAGCCCTACTACGCGGCGAAGATGGGCGCGCCCTCGCTGCCACCAGGGCGCTATTTGCGCATGCACATGGTCGGCTACTTCGAAGGGCTCGCCAGCGAACGCGGCATCGTATGGCGCTGCGCGGATCCTTTTTCGTTGCGGGATTTTTTGCGGCTGTCGACGCGCGAGAAAGTTCCGGATCATTCATGGCTGTCGAAGACGCGCTCGCGTCTGCCACACGAGGTTCACGAGAAGGTATTCGCTTTCGTCTTGCAGCTCGTCGCCGAGCGCGGCCTCGTGAAGGGCGAGCGCATCGGCGTCGACGGCTCGACCATGGAGGCGAACGCGGCGCTGCGCAGCATCGTGCGGCGCGACAATGGCGAGACCTATCGCGCAATGCTCGAGCGCATGGCTAAGGAAAGCGGAATCGCGACGCCGAACCGAGGATTTGGCGTGTTTCGACCGTAAGCGCAAAGGCAAGAAGCTCTCGAACGACGACTGGACGAGCGCCACGGACGCCGAGGCGAAGATCGCGCGGATGAAGGACGGGACGACGCATCTCGCCTACAAGCCGGAACATGCGGTCGACCTTGACACAGGCGTGATCGTCGCCGCGCCGATCCACGAGGCGGACAAGGGCGATACGACGACGCTCGGCGACACGCTGGAGACGGCGAAGGCCAATCTCTCGGCCGTCGGCTTCGCGCCGACGCCGGACCATCCTTGCGAAATCATCGCGGACAAAGGCTATCATTCGCGCGAGGTTTTGAAAGGCCTCGACGACGGCGAGTGGAAGAGCCGGGTCAGCGAGCCTTTGCCGGCAAAGGGCTATTTGCGCTGGCAGGGAGACGAAGAAGCGCGCGACGCCGTTTACGCCAACCGCGCACGGCTGAAGTCGGGCGTTGGACGCGCCGCCATGCGGAAGCGCGGCGAGCTGGTCGAACGCAGCTTCGCTCATGTACTGGATCGCGGCGGCATGCGCCGGGCCTGGCTTCGCGGTCGCGAGAACATCGCCAAGCGTTATCTGATCCACGTCGCAGGCTTTAATCTTGGTGTCCTGATGCGCGCCGTCGTCGGCTGCGGGACGCCAAGAAAACGCTCCGATGCGGCCAGAAACGCCTTTTTGCTCGTCATTCGAACGAATAGCGCCACGGGCATCGTCATCATCGCCGACATCGGCGGCGCGCTGGCCATGCTCGCCATCATCGCCGCTCCGGAACCCAATTAATCAAGCTGCGACTTCGTCACCGCGTTGTTAAAGCAGCCAGTTCGGAACTGTACTTAGTATCCCCGGAAAATGATCCATAGGCTCTGGGCTTTGTCGAGTGGACGCTATCCGGTTTCAGCGCGCGACGGCGCGACGGTGGTTCACCTTCTGGTGCGCCGCCGACAGGCGAGACGAGTGCCCTGAATCAAAGGACGCCGCGCCGCCTCAGGCCTTCAATGATATCACTGGCAATCTGGTCGTAAGCATAGCCGAAATGGTGCGCCCCCGGAGTCTTGAAAATTGCCGTCCTTGGGTCTGTCAGGGTCAGGCACCCCGGTTCCTGCTCTTCGGCGCCGTAAAAGCACTGGACGAGGCTGCCAGGGATGCGGGCAAACTCTGGCGCGAGCGGTGTGGCCTCGTCGCTCGGCGGGGCGCCAAACCAACCGGCGACGCGAATTTCCCAGTCCGCTTTCGACTCGAGCCCCATCAGCGACAGCTGCGCAATCCGATTGCGATCGGCTTCAGGGAGCTTATTGTAGACGATGGGCAGTACGTCGGCGCCGAACGAATAGCCAATCAGCGCGACCTTCTCGGCGCCCCATTTCGCTCGGTAATGGTCGAGGACCGCTTTCATGTCGGCGGTAGTCTGATTAGCAGTCTTGCGTCGCCAGAAATAGCGCAGGCTGTCCCAGCCGACGACGGGGACGCCACGGGCTTGCAGCTTTTCGCCAACCGTCTTGTCAAGATCGCGCCAACCTCCGTCACCCGACAGAAACACAGCCATGACCTTAGACGGCATGGACACAGGCAATTCGACGAGCGGCAATGCGCCGACGTCCGAGCGCGCCATGTCGGCGGCATAGGCCTCGACTAGCGAAGCCAGCCCGACGCGCACGGCGCCACCGGGTGGAGGCAGCGAGTTGATCGGCGTTCCCCCGCGCAACAGCGACTCCACATGCTCCCTCCCCTGCCTATCTGCGTCGGCGTCGAAAACGACGCGCCATTCGCCATGCAGGGTCGGGACGGGGCCGAGGCGCCGCCCGGCGCCGTCGGCGGGCGCCAAGCCGCCGAGCCGGCATAGATCTCGGGTTATGCCCGTCGTCCCGGTCGGATTTAATGAAATAGCCGCTGAAACGGTGGCGACAGGGGCTTGCGCGAGCGCAGCAAAGGCGATCGCTCCGCCTTCTCCCCGCCCCGCGATGATGGGCAGGTTATAGAAGGCGGAGGGATGGCGGCCTTGCAGGCGGCGGCTCAGATCCTCGACATCCTGAAACACGTCGACGCATTCGGCGGGTCGCACGGCGTTGCGATGCGCGGCGAGGTTCTTCAGATAGAATGTCGTATCGACACCGACCGCCAGCGCGCCTTCACGCGCCAAGGCGTCGAGCGTGCGATCGTCATCGGCGCTCCAGCCCTCGGCGCCCGAGAAGACTGTGACGTAGCGCAGAGACGCACCCGCCGGCGCAACGACGCGCACATCGCCAAAACTCGCGCCATCGATCGACTCGCGACGCGCCGACGTCGCAGCGAGCGCGATCAAAATCGTCAGCGCCGCGATGCCAAGGCGCGCGCTCATGACGCGGTATTGGCCTGCGGCGCTTTGGCGATCATCGCCGCCGCGTCGGCCAAGGCGACAAAGGGGCCAACCGTGCCGGAGGCGGCGAGGTAGCGCGGGGCCCAGGTTGGATTGAACTTGTTTTTGAAAGTCCGCAACCCCTGAAAATTGTAGAAGCGGTCGCCATGCTTCCAGATTTGCGCGCCGATCCAGTGCCAACGTGACGACAGCGGCTCGGGCCGGACGCCAGCGAGCGGGGCTACGCCGAGGCTCAGCGTCTCAAAGCCCCGCTCTTTGACGGCGAGGATCGTCTTCACGAACAGGAACTCCATAGCATAGGGCGACACCTTTGCGCGGTGGCGCATCAGTGCGACCGTCGCCTCTTTGCGGGCGGACGTCTCCATAATACTGACAAAAGCAATTGGCTCGCCCTGGGAGCGCACCAGACCGATGCGCTGCGCGTCTAAAAATATCGGATCGAATGCGGCGACCGAGAAGCCCTTTTCCTCGCCGGTGCGCTCATCGAGCCATTCGTCGGAAATGGCTTGTAAAATTGGCAGCGCGGCTCTGACGCTCTCAGGCGCGATCTCCTCAAATGTCAGACCATCGCGCGCGCCCCGCTTGAGCGCATAGCGAAGATGCGCGGCCGGCCCGCCCTCAAGCCCGAAGGCCGGCAGCGATATGCGCGCCTCCTCGCCGAGCTTCATCACGGAAAGGCCCGCATCGAGGTAAAGCGGCAGGCTTTCCGCGGGGATTTGATAGAATGCTGCACGCCCGCCATGCTTATGGGCGAGTTTGACAAAGCGGCGAACCAGCTCCCCCCTTTCCGCACACGGGCCGACGGGATCGAAAAGCGCGATCCAGCTGCGGCCCCGCTTCCCGTACATCAGGAAACTTCGGCCTGAAGCCGAAAACAGCAGGCTCTTATCTCCCATCAGAGCCAGCATCCCTTCGCCTCGGTCCTGACGACGGACGATCTCGACGGCCGCCGCCAACTCCTTTGGAGCTGGCGGCGGGGCGAACCCTTTGGGCGCTCTGAGCAATTGGCTGACGCCGAATCCCGTCGCAATGACGGACGCCCCGACGAGGGCGCGCAGCGCGCGCGGCGCCTGAGCGTCGAAAGCAAACTCCCACCACAGATCTCGAGCTTTGAGATCCACGCCTTCGAAGGCGAGCCAGAGCACGCCGAACGCGGCCAGCAGGATGACGCCGACGGCGATGAACCAGCCCGTGGTGAACGGTTGATCGAGCATCGATGTCGGCCGGCGGAAGTCCGGCCGCGTCGTCAAAAGCAGCAGGATCAGCACGCTAAGGAAACCAACCTCGACGTAGGCCAGGCCCTTAAGCAGCGAGAAGCCCACGCTGACCATGGACAACGCCACTGCGAGCCGCCATGCGCCGTCGCGCCGATCGATGAGCCCGCGCGCCAAAAACAGCATCACGACGCCAACAAGGCTGCCGAGGAACGACGAGGCCTCCACCAGCCACAGAGGCACATGCAGCGACAGGATTTCGAGGCGGTGGTTGAACATCGGGGTGGCGCCGGAGAGCAGTAGCATCACCCCGGCCCCGAAGGTAAGCGCGCCGATAAAGGTCGGCGAAAGCCGCTTAATGGCGCGCGCCACGCGATCGTCTTCCGGAGTCCCGCGCGGACGCGCCGCGACCGCCAACTCGAACGAGGCGAACAGGCCGGCGGAAAGAACAAGCGGCAATGCGAAATAGACACCGCGATAGGCGATCAGCGCGGCGACAACGACGTCGGATTGCGCTGCGCCACGGTACGCCCAGAGAACCACCAGTTCAAAAACACCGACGCCGCCCGGCAGATGGCTTATCGCCCCGAACGCGGTTGCAGCGGAGAAGATCGCGGCAAAAGCGAAAAAGTTTAGAGATGCCGGAGGCAAGAGCACCCATAGCGCCATGGCCGCGCCGAATAGCCGGATCGTGGTCAAGCCGAGCTGAAGGACTGCGCTGGCGCGCGAGGGCGGGGCGAAGGAAAACCCAGCCACGCGGATTTCCGATCGAAGGCCGAAGATTAATAGGCAGACGACGATCGCCAGAGCCGCCCAAGCGGCAATGCGCAGGGCTATCGCCGAGACGCCGAACATCACGCTCAGCTGTTCGGCCTCGAACAGGGTCGCTATTGCTCCGACGCTCGAAAGACCGAGGACAAATCCGCCCAGCACGAACGCCAGCAATCGCGCGATGTCCTCGCGCTTGACGCCGAGCGCGCCGTAAATTCGGTATCGTACCGCGGCCGAAGTAAGTGCGCCGAGGCCGGCCGCATTACCCAGGGCCGAGCCGCAAAAACCCGCCAGCAGCAGCGCCAAGGGAGACGCCTTCGCGCCGATGAATCTGAGCGCGGTCGCATCGCGACCGATCAGTGCGGCGAAGCTCAGAAGGGTTGAGGAAATGGAGAGAGCCACGGCGCTGGCTGGAAGCCTGCGCAACGCCCTTACCGTGGCATGGTAATCGAGGCGCGTCGCAACGTCGCCGAAGGGGACGATCAGCAAAGCTCCGGCGATCAAGATCGAAAGCGCCAGGAGGATGCTCCTCTGCGCTATTTTCATTCTGGCTGCCTCGCTGCTGCTCGGAAGGCGCTATCCGCCGTCCCGCCTTCGCTGAGCATGACCAGGTCGAAGACCGAGCGGATGACGGCAATCCCCCCGATCGCACCCTGCCCTTCCTTCCCTGCGATACGACGCCGCAAAGGCTCCTCTGTGCGCTCGTCGACCAGCACCGCGATCAAACGCTTCGGACGGTTTCTGCGATCCTTGGCACGCTCGAACCTTCGCGTCGTAGCCCCCGATTGTCTGAATGGCAATAGACGCAGAAACTTGACTGCAAGTTGATTTCCGAACTGCGCTTTCCGAACGTCCGGTACAGGGCCCTACGCCCTGGCGCCATGTCGCCGTTTTGTCTTTATCAAAGGCCTCCACGGGCTTGAAGTAATGAAAGCTAATTACGTAAATTGATGCGCCCGAGCTCAATCGACGACTGTAAAGCCTCACTTACGGGCCGCCATGGCGACGAAGGCGACAACAAGAACTCCCAGGTAGAAGCAAAACATTGAAACGTCTGGCTTACGTCGAGGTCTCGAGCGGCCCCATTTGCAAATTCCTTGTCATCCACCATGAGCGAAACCTCTGCGTCGTCCCTAGCATTTTCGAGCTGCGGCATCCAGTTCTCCGGAACGACGACGGAAAACAGCTTATCCGCCGGCAAATGATCGCCGGCATTCATGACAGTCGGCATCGGCAGCCTCAAGCTGCACCTCACCGCTGGCAACTGAATCCGCTAAGGGGGAGTTGCCTCACATCGTCGCGCGAGATATGTCATTGTCTGAACGATAGGTGGCCCTTTAGTAGGAAGTCGCCGGCAGCTACGAAAAGTACGATCGGCGTCTCGCCCGCGCAAGTGTTTCCGGTTCATTCTTGATGCGCCGCCTTAACGCGAACAAATCCTATACCGCCGAAAACCGAGCCGAAATGAAACTGAGCCAGAGACTGCGAAGCCACCGATGGAAGACGGGTTCATCCGCATCTCACGCCGATGAGTGGCGTTTCAGCGCGGACCCCATAAGAGCCGCGGAACTTTTGGACGAATGCGAAGCATCGCTTCGCGAAATTTTATCTTACCCGGATTTGGTTCGCCCGAGTGCCACGCAGGAGAGCCCTTTCGTTCGCGCCCGGATGATGCTTTCCAAGCTGAACGACCGGGGGGTAACGCCGGAAATCGGCCTTTTTTACGTTCGGGAAAACAACACACTTCGTAAACTGCCGAAAGATATAGACGCCGCTATTGAGATCATTCGCGAGGAGTTCGTCGCTGGCCACACCCAAGGGATGCTTTGTCGCAAAGATAGGGACCTGAATTACGTTGGCGAAGGCCTTTTCGCGCACGGCGTCGAAAATTGGGCCGATTTCGAATCAAGGGCTCGGCTATGGCTCTCCCATTCCCTGGATGTCGTTCCAGGGAGCTAACCTCCTGGTGGCGGGCGACCACAGTCCGGCGCTTCTATACGCAGCCGTCATGGTCTACTTAGCGACGTGACGCGGCGAGAGACGGCTCATTGACTTACTCAGCAGCCGGGAATTAAGGCGACGTTTTCAACGACCCTGCGCATCGCTGCGTAATTCCGATGAATTTCCCAAGCGAGATGGACGAGAGTCGATCAACCGTTAGGAACCATCCGGTTCATGCCTGTCGAAACGCGTGCGCGAAGGCGAGGCGCCATCTGGTCATCGCATCCTACGGGTTCAGCCGAACGACAATCTACAAATGGCTGGCGGCGGTCTGCAAACCAGTGGTTGGGGTTCCCTGTGCTTGCTTGACAGCCGGCGACCGGACGGCCATGTAGCCTAACCGAGCGTTACAAACAGCAGGCACGCTGGATCAATGGCAATGACCCAGTAAGTATTGCCTAGATTTCGGCCTACCGACCCGAAGGTGGCGCCTAACCTGGTCGAGCACAAATTCTGCATTTCGGCTTGGTTTGGCGGCAGTTGGGGAACTGCTCGCCAAGCTCAATCTGACGCCCCAAAAGGTGCTGCGGCGGGCGTATAGTCGCCACGATGGCCAGAATTACCAGGCAGCCCCAACTGAGTCTGACTCACACCGAAAACAGAGGGAGGGCCCGTTAATGGTTGGATAGTCGGATAGGTGTGTTGATCGACGTTGGTAACGAGCGATTACTCCTCGCTCTTCCGGCGTTCATACTTGCCGGACCGGTTGATGGGCCGCGAGCGGCAGAAGGCCTGGGCGACCTTCTGCCAATTACACGTTGGCGGCTTGCTATCCACATTTCTGGGCGGGCTTTTTTCAGCGACCACCCTCAACGGGCGGGGCGTTTTTATCTTTAGCACTTCCAGACCCACTCGCCCGTGTAATCATTGAGGTACCAGCAAACACCAGGGTCGAGCGGGTGTCTCGGGCTGCTCCAGTTCCTGTGCTGATAGCGCCATGGCGCGCCGTATGCCTGGATGTCGCCGTCGTAAGGAGTATGCCCAGCGCTTTGGGCCCGAGCGGCTGGTCCCGATGCCAGAAGCGTCGCTATAATCGCGATCATAAATCTACGCATATATTCCTCCCTTATCGCTCAGCCTCCCTTTTGGTGACTAAAGATAGATCGACCTGCTGTTTACTCAAGCAGCGAGGCCCTCTAGACGAGCACATCCTGCCTATTTCCCCAGCCTAATCGAGGTTGCGGCCCCCGGATGTATCAGCGGGACTATGCCGGCGGTCCAGTTGACGTGAAGCCGAACTGATTTAGGTTCAATGTGCTACCGCATTAAAGCCAACCTAAGGTAGCGCCAATCAGCTGTCGTTTTGGTAAACGCGAATTTTGCCCGGGTAATTGCACTCTTTTGAGAGACGCGTTGGAGATTGCCTCGACCATCAAGAAGCCCGCCTGAGAGGCGGGCTTCGTAGGTTTCATAATGGACAAGGCACGCTTCACCTCTCGGCGTCAATCCTTCCTTTAGGTGCGCCGACCCATCGCCGATGAAGTTAGCCTAAGGCTGCGTGGGAAATGATAGGGGCAAGGGAAATCACGGTGAATATGAGTGCGATTCCGACTGCAAACCACACCAGACCCTTCATGCGACCGTTAGCGCTGCTGTTGCTTTTCATATCCTATCCATTCCTTTTTGTGCGTCATCAAAAGCGACGTCGCATCGTGGAACGATAGCTGTGTATCGTGCGCCGATGCATATGGCGCTTTGTCGCATGCTATAAAACCGACGTCCCGGCGATGAGCTGATCGTTGGGTCAAGGGGTGTTCTGGTTTGGCTACCGCAACCACGAGGACGGGCCGCGAGCGGCAGGAAGGCGTAATTGCGGCGACCAAGCCGCGTCGTCCAATTGGGCCCCCGAGAATCTCGTCGATTTCGGGGCCGTCAGGAAATGCACCCGTCGCTTGAACGCCGTTTTCTAGGTATGGCGAGCACACGCTGGATAGCGAATTATTAGCCCGGATCTGGTTCATATTGAAGGTTGAGGATTCTGGACAATACATCGTTTAGCGACATTAGCTCGATCCTTGGAGGGCCTCAGAATGTCGAGCCATGCAAAAGCTTATTTTCTGCAGCCTCGCGTTCGCCGCGTCGTACAGAGGATTCCTTGCGGTCCAAGAGCCTCACCTTTGCGATTGAAGCGATGACATATCCTTGGACGTTTAGGTGAGGTGGATGCTTGCTAGGCGTGGAGGTGGGGTTGTCATATCTGGACGGCTCCCCAGGCTTGTTTCACAGCGCTACGATGGTGGTGCGGTTATGTCTCCGGCCTGTAGGGGTGCAGGTCGTAAGCCTGCGAACGGAATTGCAACAACTTCGCTCGCGACTTCTGCTAGAGGTGCTACGGAGAATTTCGAATTGCGCTGCTAGGTCGCTTCCGGAAGGAGGTGATTCCTTCAGGCGTATTAAAACCGCGGGCGGGCGCCGCGAGTGCGCCTGCTCGCCGCGCCCTTACGCACCATGGACCCATAACCGGGCCAGCAAGATGCTGGACGCTATACCACCGCAAAACCGGCGTTGATTTGATCGAGCGCGATCTCCGGCTTGGTTTTGAAGACGACGTAGTCTGGGATATGGATCTTCTTGCGTCGTGTCGCGTCCTTCGCCCAATCGTCGAGTAATGGTTAGCTGTTCTTAAGCCCGATCTTTAAACGCACTGTTTCGATTGAAATTAGAAGCGTCGCGGACTACCTGCCAGTTCTGAGGCTCCCCGTAGGAGGACCAGATGCACAGGCTTGCAAAGATGAACTATGCAGCGGCGCTGTTGTGGATAACGATTTCAGCCTCCAGCATGCCTGCCCGGTCATTCGCAGCCGTCTTGAGCGTCACCGGCCGGGCTAATGTCGGCCTACCGTCGCCTCCCGCCAAGGCCGATTGGCGGCCTCATCCACATGGACATCATCTTTGGCGCGTAGGCTGGTATTATGGCTCGCGGCGGGAAAGCCACGCGCAGTTTACATTTGTGCCGAAGTCCGAAGTCTACCCGGTCCGTTCCGTGGCCAAATATTTTCGATGCTTCGATTGTGCAAATTACGCCGCCACGTGCCCAACCTGCAGGCCTCGTGCCTGCATTCGTGCAGACGGTGGTCTTTCGTGGTGTGACGATTGCAACTCCTGGGACTACACATACGGCGGTCCGTTTTGGTCGAGTCCTGGCTTGTTTTGAAAGTGAAGCCACCGTGCTGCGGGCAAGCGGGCCGAACATGTTCCCGACGCGCTCCTTAGATGGCGTAACGGGCGGCCGGGAAGCTGAGGCTTCGTGGTGAAGTAGTCATCCCCCAGAATGGTGGTGTGTGAGAGGGAGTCCGGCTTTTCGTCGGCTCCAAGCATCGCTGGGGGATGACCATGGACCATTATGCTGGGATCGACGTGTCTTTGGAAGCATCGAGTGTTTGTGTTGTTGATGCCGTCGGGAACATCGTGCGGGAAGCTAAGGTCGCCAGCGAGCCGGCGGCGCTCATCGGCTGGTTCGCCTCGCTCGGGCTGGGTCAATCGCCAAAGTACATAACACCCTAGGACAGCAAGCAGGGTTAGTCGCCGCTAGGCGCAGCTAAATGGTGGTCTCTCTGACCTGTCGGCTCGCCACATGGCGCACCGAAAGCCGCCGATACGGCTATCAGGGAACAATCAGAACCAAATCGGCCGAGACGATGAGGCCAATCCGTGCCTTGTTGGTTTGAAGGCTGCTATGAGACGGAGGATATATTGCTGGTCGTGGCCACCACCGTCGCCTTTCTGGGCCCGTTCCTAGTCGTGTTCAGAGCATTCAACGTGGAAGAAGCAGCATCGCCTTGCGACCTCAAGGCTTATCCTCTTGTTTTGAGAGGTCATTCTCATTCTTGGTCTCGTAACGACGAGATAACTTCTGCGTTCAATGCTATTTGGGCCTGTTGACTACTACGCGGTATGTTCCCGAGGCTCCCTCCTCTTAACCAGATTGAGCCTCAGTAGTTCCCACTAATTTCACTGTGTCATAAATTCACCGAGGGAGGTAATTTGACGATTCACGCTCGATTCGGAGGTGGCCGTGGATCGAACCGCTATGGATGCAGGGAGTGAGCGTCGGTTTGCTGCGTTCGTGGAGTCGATTTCATCAATTCTGGGGCATGTCGATCGGATAGCGCCGTTTCGCTCCTATTGCACAGGCTTGATCCTCCCGGGAGAGCGCAAGAGTGTCGAGCCTATCGCCGCCCCTGTCGAGCCCGCTCGCGTCCAAGCGGCGCATCAATCGCTCCACCATTTCGTCGCGAAGGCCGAATGGTCCGATGAAGCGATGTTGAGGCAGGTGCGCGCTCATGTTCTTCCGATGATCGAGAAGCACGGGCCTATAAAAGCATGGATCATCGATGACACGGGATTCCCAAAGCAGGGCGTCCATTCGGTCGGCGTGACGCGACAATATTGCGGGCAACTGGGCAAACAAGACAACTGTCAGGTCGCCGTATCTTTGTCAGTCGCCAACGATCACGCAAGTCTGCCGATCGCCTTTCGGCTCTATTTGCCGGAAGACTGGGCCAAGGATTCGGCGCGTCGCCGAAAAGCTGCCGTTCCCGAAGACATCGTCTTCAAAACCAAACCGCAGATCGCCCTTGATCAGATCCGCGCCGCGCAAGCCGAAGGCGTGCCGGGCGGCGTCAGGAGACCTCCGACGCTTCTGCGACGCGATGCGCAGAATAAGCCAGCCTCAGCGAAACAACTTGCCATGTCGCTCCCCGAAGACGCTTGGCGTCAGATCGAATGGCGTGAAGGCACGAACGAAAATCTCGGCTCTCGTTTTGCTGCGGTTCGAGTTCGACCTGCTCATCGAGACTATTGGCGTTCGACGCCTCATGCGGAAGAGTGGCTTCTTGTTGAATGGCCCCAAGGCGAATACGAGCCGACCAAATATTGGCTTTCGACTTTGTCGCCGGATACGTCCCTCTCTGCGCTCGTCGAGCACGCCAAATTACGCTGGCGGATCGAGCGCGATTATCAGGAGCTTAAGCAAGAACTCGGGCTCGATCATTACGAGGGACGAGGGTGGCGTGGCTTTCACCACCACATGACGCTTTGCGTCGCAGCCTATGGATTCTTGGTCTCCGAGCGGAGTCTGATTCCCCCCTCAGGCGTCAAAACCACGATGCTCAAAGCGCCTCCCTTACCCGAAGGTTATCAACCCCGAGGATCCGCCGGTCAGACCCGAACGCCACGTCGCGTCGTCAATCGCCAGCATCCGCATTAGGTTGGCGCGCGCCTTGGCGAGGCAATTGTTTCGATGCCCTTGTTGCCAACGGAGCGTTCTTAGAATGAATTTATGACACAGTAAAACTAAGGAATCTTACGGAGGCCAGGTAGTGAACAAAACCAAGGTAGCCCGAGAGGTGCTAAGGAAGCCAGCTAAGCGCTTGCTAGGGTGCATAGAGGGAGCGATCAGAAAGAAGCGATAGCTTTTTGCATTGCAGCATTTGCGCCCTAAAACATCAAGGGAACACACCGCCGTCCCTTCCCTTGGCGATGTGTTCCCGGACCTCTGGATGAATGCGCCCCATTGAGCCAGAGTTTCGGGAGGAGACACGACCTCCACGGCGTGTCTCCCCGAACCATCAATAGTCTAACATATTTGCTTGTGTGCCGCGCCACGCCGTTCTCGGGATCGGGAGCGGCGCCGCGTCCGTTTTTCACATGGCAGGCGATACAGGAAAGCCGATTGTAGAGCGGTCCCAGCCCAATGAGATCCGGATGGTCTTCAGACGGGCCAACGAGCCAAGCCTGTCGAAAGAGGCCCAAGCCGCGCCGGAAGCTAGCCGACTGCGCAGCCTCGAGTCCGGGAAGCGGTTGCGAGAGCGCTTCCGTTTCAGGGGTCTGTGTCTCATAGCGGGCCGCGCCGGCGAGCGCCACAGCAGCAAGGATCTGGAAAGCACGCTTCACGGCGTCATCCCGATGCTCGTGCGAATGTCTTTAGCTTTACGCCGCGCCGCGGCCAGATCGTCTCTCCATTTGGAGACCATCGCCTGATCGATCGAGTCTCTTGAGGCGAAACGGCCGAGGAAGGAAATGTCGTGCGCCTCGGCGTTCGACACCGGCGCGAAGCTCGCGAGACGGCGCGCTTCGGCCAGGGCGTTGGCGCGCGTGTCATTCTTATCCGCGCGATTTTCGGCGGCATGGATCGCGCGCCACAAGCCCGCATTCTCCCCATGGTTCTCGACAATTATGAGATCGAAGAGCAGCGAGACCAGCGGCGGTCGGCGCCGGCCGATTTCGAAGTCGTAATCAAGGATCACGTTTTGCGGCCGCTCAAAGGGATTGGCCAAGGCCAGGGGCTTGTCTTGATAGGCGTCGGGACGCCCCGGATGGCGCATGCTGTCGCGCTCCATCATGAGCTTCTCCTCCTCCTTCGAAAGAGCGAAGTCAATAAAGGCTTGTGCTTCCTCAACGTGTTTGGACGACGCGGTCATGGCGATATGCGCCGGCAGGAAGGCCGTGCGCTCGGGATAGATCATTTCGACGGGCGCCCCATTCGCCTTGGTGCTTACTGCGAAGAAATCGATCGTGAGGCCAAAGACGGCTTTGCCTTCCCGCACTTGCGCGGTGGGTAAGCCGCCTTGGTCGAGCAGCGCCGCTTCGCCGGCCATCTCGGCCAGGCGCGCCCAGCCCGTGTCCCAGCCTTCGCTCTGGAGGAAAATATCGTAAAGGGCAGGGGAGAAGCCGACCTTGGCGGGGATCGGCATGACGAGGCGTCGGGCATAATCCGGGCACCCAAGATCACACCACCGTGTCGGCGCAGCGAGATGCTATGAGGAGGGCGGAAACATAAGAGAAATGTGATCTGACTCATAACGGCGCAGATTGTGTTGCATGGAAGCAACGCGCTATAAGGCTATCAAATATAGCGATAGGCAATCGCGGGCTTATCCAGGCCAGATGTGAACGCTTCGGCCGGTCTCGTCACCCGCGCTCATAGCGTCAATCGGCGGCGAGAATCACGTCTTCCGCCGCGAAACGGACTGTCAGGGGGCTTCCTTGCTCCAGGCGCATCTCCTCGACGAGGCGCCGCGGCACGACAGCCGTCATGGACTTTCCGGCGCCGATGTCGATCAGCAACTCGCAATTGCGCTCCGCATCGGTGCGGCGCGAGACGACGCCCGTGAAGCGATTGCGGGCGTCGTCCGGGGTGCGACCGGAGGGAACGAGTTCCACGAAGGAGGACTTGACCAGCGCAATCACTTTCCGTCCGGGCCGAAGGTCGAGATCATCAGTCGCTTCATTGGTAATGACAGAGTAGATGTTGTGCTCGCCGGAAATCTTGAGCGTCACTTCAACGTCCACCGGCCATTTCTTGACCGACACAACCTCGGCGCGAAACACATTGCGCGCCGAGATGCGGAGCCCGAGACCCAGGAGCGGGAAATCGTCCGACCCCTCGAGCCCTTCCTCCGCAATCATGGAGGAGACACGGGACAGGCGCTCTTCCAGCTTGTGGAACGTCTCGATCAGCTTGAGCCCTTCCGCCGTCACTTCGGCTCCGCCGCCGCTTCTGCCGCCGGCCTTAGTCACGAAGGCCGGGCTCGGGAGCAGATTGTTGATCGCGGCCACGGCGTCCCAGGCGGCCTTGTAGCTAAAGCCAACCGCCTTGGCGGCTTTTGAAATGCTCTTGTGCTTGGCGACCGCCTCGAGAACCTTGATACGGTCGCGTCCGACGAGCAACTTGCCGTCGCTTCGCAGCGCCAGGAGGGCGTCGATCTTTCTCGATGCAGACATTGCCGGGGCGTCCCCTATAACGACGCGCCAATCTTGCTAGATTCCGGCAAAAGTCAAAAACGCCGCCTTTACGCGGATTCCACGCGCGAGAGGAGGCGTTGGCGCGTGTCATTTTGCTCGCTCTGGGCTTCCCACCACGCCGCCAGGGCGTCGACTCGCGCGTCGACGGACTGGGCGAGTTCACCGGCGAACTGACCCCAATCCTCCGCGACCGAGGGCGAAACGGCGGTAATGACCGGAATGTCGGCCATCATTGCCGCGCGGAAAGCGTCGCACAGACCGCTGCGAGCGGCTTCAAGCTTGCCGAATTTGCTCAAAACCACCACGTCGACCCCGCGCTCGATGGCGTCTTCGATCACTTCTGCAGGCGAGAGCCAGGCCACCCGGATCGAGATTGCAGGCCTCGGAACCCCTGCCGAGCTTCTGGGAGATCGGATAGGTTTCCCCCAAGACCAGATCCTGGACGCTGAGGCTCTTGCACCGCCCCTCCTCCTCCCTGGGAGAAATCTCGATGACCCCGGCGACACGCAGGCCCTGACGCCGCAAGTGTTGGGCGAAAGCGAACAGCGTGCCCTGAATCAGGGAGCTTAAGGGGCCTTGCACGGCGGCGATGCGTTTTATGGAAAGCGTCATTCCAGCCTCTCCAGCTCCTTCAATGCAGCGTTGGTTGCGGGATAGCCGCCAGGCGCTCGCGCGCCCTTTCAATCGCCTTGATGACTGCCGCGGCGATTGTCTGGCCGCGCTCATCCGTGCCGGTCCAGCTCGCTTGGCGTCCGCGCGGGTCGATCTCCACGAGCGTGACGCCGCCGGGCGCGAGCGTCCCGTCACGAGCAATCCCGCGGAGATGGTCGTCCATCGGCGCACGGACCGGTGAGCCGTCGAGGTAGCCGATGACATAGCCTCGGAAGACCAGCGCCCCGATGTCGAGCGGCGTGCGCCAAGTTCCTTGTGCGGTCGAATAGACAAAGCGCTCCTTGCCGGCGCCCGCCAGCGTGCGGGAGACTCCGTCGGCGACGAGCGTCTCCCCCGCCGCCATAAGGTCGCCCGTTCGGGCGGGATGGGTTACGACTGCGATGTCGCAGTTTTGACCGACCCTGAATTTCGGGCCGACTCCGATGACAAGCCGCGCTAAAATAGAGCGAGACCGCGTAGGGGATGACCTCCGGCGGGAAACGATGGCGGCGATAGGCGGAATTGACGGGCTGCGACAAGGCTTTCCCCTATCAGACTCGGCAGCCCGTGTTAAGTTGACGGTGCCGATGTGACTGTCCTAAGCTTCGCGCTTGCTCCTGCCCTGCTCCGCAGCATCCCGTTTGAGCTTGCGCACAAAAGAGACATAGGAGAAAGTGCTCTCTTTTGCGCAATAGCGTGGCCGCGGCAATAATGGCCTGCGCTGTCTTTGAGGTCTGCGCGAACAGATTGAGCCTCCAATGCCGATGAGTAAGGATGCTGCCTTTTTAGCCGCCGTCGTCAACGGCGCGCTGGACGGGATCGTCTGCATCGACGAAAGCGGCCGCATCCTGTCCTTCAATCCGGCTGCGGGCCGGCTGTTCGGCTACGCGCCGGAGGATGTCATTGGCCAGACCGTCGGCGTGCTGATGCCGGAGCCCTATCGGAGCGAGCACCCGAATTATCTGCGGAACTATCTGAAAACCGGAGAAGCCAAGGTCATCGGGATTGGCCGGCAGGTCGAGGGACGACGTAAGGACGGCTCCATCTTCCCGATCGACCTTGGGGTCACCGAGATCAATATAGACGGACGCCGTCTGTTTATCGGCTTCATCCACGACTTGAGCGAGCGCCGCAGATTCGAGGCGCATCTGCGAGAACTCCATGCCGACCGACTCGACCTGATCGGGCATATGGCGGTCGGACTCGCTCATGAACTGAAGCAGCCGTTGGCGGCGATCAACGCCTATCTGAATACCCTTCGAAGGCTGTTGGAGGAGCACGACTTCTCTGCGGAATCGGTTGACGACGTATTGGATAAGGTTACCCATCAAATATTCCGTGTCTCCGACATCATGGACAACGTGCGCCAGTTCATGACGCGCGGCGCGATCGACAAGACGCCTCAGCATCTCAACGAGGTCGTTCGAGCGGCCTGCGAGTTCACCGACGCCATTGCCAGGGAAGCTGGCGTTGAAACGACGGTGCGCCTCGATGCGAAGGACGATCGGGTCGTGATCAACAAGGTGCAAATCGAGCAGGTGGTTGTCAATCTAAAGCGCAACGCGATCGAAGCCATGCATGGCCATCACAAGCGCGAAATGATCGTGTCGACCCGGTCTGTTGAAGGAAGCATGATCCGCGTCGACGTCGTCGACACAGGTCCTGGTTTGGCGGAAGCCGTCAGATCGAAGCTGTTCGAACCGTTTACGACGACCAAGCCGCACGGTCTCGGCGTCGGCCTGTCGATTTCGCGTTCGATCATCGAAGACCATCATGGCAAGCTGTGGGCCGAAGATAGTCCCAGCGGAGGAACCATATTCAGCTTCGTGCTGCCGGTGACGCGCGCATAATACTTCAGAGACCGCGCGCATCCGCCGGGTGGGTGGGAGCCCCTGAACCTGAGTCTCGCGACGCGGATCGGAAGGGGAGACGGTCAGCATTCCTCAGCGAGCATGACGGTCAGCACGCGTGTCGTCACGACAGAGTTCGTCGGATGGGGGGACGCATGGCTGAGATATCGGTCGTAACGGTCGATTTTTCCAAAAAATCGTCTGTTCGCCGAAATCGAAGCTGCCGAAGGCGTGTTCGCCGTACGGGTCGTTGTTCTCTGTGAAGGCGTCGAATGTCGCCACCAGGACGAGAATGCGGCCCTGCGCTTCCTCGGGAAGCGCTGCGATCCCTGACGTGACGACAACCGTTCCGCCAGACCCCGTGCGACGGATGGTGTCGTTGAGCTCAGCGATGGTGCTCATACGAAAGTGGGTGAGAGCTGGTATGTCGACCTCTTCCGGGGTCGTCCCGGAAGATGCCGCAGCAGGCGCGTGCCGACAAGCGCGCGGTCAACGGGCGCAGCCCTTGACGGCGCGCGGAGGCCGCGACAATGCGGCGATGACGGGGCGGCCCAGGGGCGTGGGAGTATTCTGCGCGCGCGGGCCGATCAGCTCTTCTTCTTCGCGGGCTTCTTCGATTTCTCTCCCTTGGCTTCCTTCTTTGTGCCCGCTTTCTTCTTCGCCGGCGGCTTTTCAGGCAACGTGTCGGTGAGGGATTCGATGACTGCGATACCCTCGTCAATTTCCTCGACCCTCCCGACGTGAATCGATACTTTCCCGGCCGTGATGGTGACGCCACACGCCTCTACCACTGGCGCGAGGTATTTCGCGGCGTCATGGATGATAGCGAGCGCGACAACAGGGGATGTGACTATCTTGAAGAAATCGTGCCGGGCAGTAGCGATGCTCCAATTCAGATTGCGTCGGCTCTCGTCGAAGCGTCTCTTGCTGGAATGTTCTAAGATCACTTCTTCGGATAGCGCTTGCGCGTGAACTGCGAGGTCGGCGCACAATGCAAGCCGTTCCTCGTGTTGGCGCAGATATTCATTGCTCCCGGCTGTCCGCCCCTCCTCGTCTCCCCGTCCCTCAGTGCCGTGTGATTGCTCTGAGTATCCGGAGCCGAACTCGATCTCGACGACCGCGCGTTTTCCCTTTGCCATCGTGATGCTCCGTGGACAGAAGGCGTGGAGCGTGATCCGCCGACTGGCGGCGCCGTAAGCCTGGCGAAGAAGATTACCTGGGGTTGTTGTCGCCCTGAAAGGTAAACATTCCTGGCGCATCGCTCATGGGCTCTGCAAAATGTGAAAGGCGACCGCCTCCACGAATGGAAGCGACCACCTCGCTCGCGTAACTTGAGCGCTACGGTTCTGGTGTTGCGCCTTACAAGCGCTCTTGCGAACAAATAAAGAACATGCAATATGTCGCTTATGTCGATCATCGAGAGTAACAAGGTGCCGGTTGATCGATGCGCGCTGCGGATAGTTGTCGAGCGTGGGCGTTTGGCGTTCGAGTGTCGGAAACTGTCGGCGACTATTCTAGGTCGATGTGCTCGCGTTGATTGAGTAACATGGAGCGGACGGCCTCGTATCGGCCGTCCTTCGGCTGCTGGTATGTTGGCAGTGCGGCGCGAGGAGCCCGCGTGCGCTCGTTTGTCTGCGCGGAGTTCGTGGCGAACGCGCGTGGGTGCCGGTAGCGCCGCGAGCGGGACGGTAGAACAAAGAGTTCCATCGGAGCGTGATTAAATTTTCTTAATGACTTCGTACGACTGACGCCATCGCAGATTCACAATGTTCTGATAGGGAAGATGCATTCCTCGGACGGCGCTCCGCCACGCTCGCGCGCAGCTCTTGTTTGTGGCGAAGCAGGCAAACAGAGCTGGCTCCGGTTGTTTGGACAGCTCCCCGCGGATTTTAAGTGGATTTCTGCCGGGGTTTGCTGAACGCGGGGCGGTTCGATTTTGCCGCGGCGTCGGGAGGGCGTAGCCCGACCAGAGCGGCGGCAAAATCGAAAGCGACGGTCATGCGGCCATCGCTGTTTCCTTGACGCCGAAGTAAGCCTCGTCGGGCGTGCGCCCGTCAAGGCTCGAGTGCGGGCGCCGCTCGTTGTAGAACGAGGTTTGAGAACACCCACAGGACCACCTGCGGGGAGGTGCAATATCGACTTCATCCGTGGTTTGGGCGCGAGATCTTCGTCCACGCTGCGATTGATAAGACAGATGACGCCGTATTCCAGTGTTCGGTCGATGGCTCGGATGTCAAGCGATGGCTCGAGATCCCCGCATGGATGTTTGATCGTACTGCGTGCGCGCCCGAAGTACGCTTTTCCTCCGTCCCCGTCGTTAGTCTGCAAGCGCTCAGCGCGTTGTCCTCGCTGCTTGATCAGGTGTTGAAGAACACGGCGCCATCATCGAATGCCCGGGTTTTCGGCGCATCCCGGGTCTCTCACGACCAGAATCAGGGAGAGACCTATGGTGCGGAAGACGACGGCGTCAGCGAGCGAGGATCGGCGCAAGCGGCGCCTGCCTGCGCGGCAGATGGATTTATTCCCACGCGGGGTAGCGGCCGGCGCACCCAATTGGCCCGACCTGCCAAAGGATGCGCAACAAGCGCTGGTCGTCCTGATGACGCGGCTGATCCTGGAGTATGCGCGGACAACGACGATGGGGGCCGGCCATGAGCGCTGAGAAGATCGGCCCTCACCACCTGAAGCGCAAGGCTATCCTCTATGTACGCCAATCGTCGGCCCACCAAGTGCTGCACAACCGCGAGAGTGGCGCGTTGCAATACGCCATGCGGGATCGGCTGACGGCCCTGGGCTTCACCGAGATCGAAGTGATTGACGAGGATCTCGGCCGCTCGGCGGCAGGCAGCGTGCAGCGCGCCGCCTTCGAACGGATGGTTGCCGAGGTCTGCCTCGGCAAGGTCGGCGCCGTCTGCGCCCGGGAGGTCTTGAACTGCCCCGGGTTTGCCGGAGGCCCCAACTCTTGAGAGACTGGGGCTATGGAAGCGAAGAAGAAGACATCGAACAGATTTTCACCTGAAGTTCGGGAGCGGGCGGTTCGGATGGTGCTGGAGCACCAGGGGGACCACGCCTCGCAATGGGCGACGATCGCCTCGATTGCCGGGAAGATCGGCTGCACGGGCGAGACGCTTCGCGGCTGGGTCCGACAGGCGGAGCGAGACGCCGGCTCGCGCGCCGGCGTCACGTCGGACGAACGGGCGCGGCTGAAGGCGCTGGAGCGGGAGAACCGCGAACTCCGGCAGGCCAATGACATTTTGCGGAAGGCTTCGGCGTATTTTGCTCAGGCGGAGCTCGACCGCCGGTCGAAACCATGATCGCCTTCATCGACGCGCACCGGGAGAGCTACGGGGTCGAGCCGATCTGCAAGGTTTTGCCGATCGCCCCGTCGACGTATCGCTCGCATGCAGCGCAGCGGCGCGATGAGACGAAGCTGTCGACGCGGGGGCGTCGGGACCGGGCGCTCGGCGAGAAGATCCGCCGCGTGTTCGCGGAGAACTTCTCCGTCTACGGCGCTCGAAAAGTGTGGCGGCAGCTGCGGCGCGAGGGGAGGATGTCGCGCGCTGCACGGTGGAGCGGCTCATGCGGCGCCTGGGCTTGCAGGGCGTCGTGCGCGGTCGGCCGGCAAAAACCACTGTGAGCGACAGCAAGGCGCCCTGTCCGAGAGACAAGGTGAACCGACAGTTCGCGGCGGATCGGCCAAACCGGCTGTGGGTAGCCGACTTTACCTATGTCGCGACCTGGCAGGGCTTCGTCTATGTCGCTTTCGTTATCGACGTCTTCGCCCGGCGGATTGTCGGGTGGCGAGTCTCGCGTTCGGCGCAGACGCCCTTCGTGCTCGACGCGCTGGAACAGGCGTTGTGCGATCGACAGCCTCTTCGCGGCGGTCTCGTTCATCACAGCGACCGCGGCGTGCAATATGTCTCGATCAAATACACGGAGCGACTTGCGGACGCCGGTGTCGAACCCTCAGTCGGCAGCGTCGGCGACTCTTACGACAACGCGCTCGCCGAGACGATCAACGGGCTCTACAAGGCCGAGGTGATCTGGCGGCGCGGACCGTGGCGCGGCCTCGAGCAGGTGGAGTTCGCCACGCTTGAATGGGTGGACTGGTTCAACAACAAGAGATTGCTGGAGCCGATCGGAAACATTCCGCCGGCCGAGGCAGAAGCGCGCTACTATGCGCAAATCGAGGAGCACGCCATGGCGGCGTGACTCAAACGAAACGGCCTCCGGCAAACCCGGGGCGGTTCAGTCTCGCGCTTTGCCCGCAATAGCCGGGACTGGCAACAACTGATCGAGATGTGCCGCGTCGTCGACACGGTGCTCGTCGATCAGGAAACGATCTACGCGCCTCGGCACGGCGATGACCGTTTGCTGCTCGGGCTCAAAGGGAGCCTCAACGAGTACGAGCTCGACCTTCTCCGCCAGCGCTCGCTTTCCGCCCGTTATGCGAAGGCCCGGCGCGGCGAACTCGTCGTGGCGGCTCCGGTGGGCTTCGTGAAGGCCGGCGACCGATATGAGAAGGATCCGGATCGGCGCGTGCAAGCGGCAATTGCGCTGGTCTTCGACAAAATCGGGGAGCTCGGAAGCGCGCGACAGGCGCTGCTTTGGTTCCATGAGCAGAACCTGGACCTTCCAGTGAAACAGAGGAACGGCGAGACGACCTGGCGGCGGCCCAATTACGCCACTCTCCACAGGATGGTCGAGAACCCGATCTACGGCGGCGCCTATGCCTATGGTAGAACGGCCGTGGCGATGGGATACGGCGCCAGGGGCGCCGGTGCGCAAATCCGTCGCAAAGCACGCGCCGACTGGCTCGCGCTGAAGCCCGGCGCCCACGACGGCTACGTCAGCTGGGAGAGGTTCGAAGCGATCCGCACGATGGTTTCCAGCAATATTCCAACCAGCCGACATCACGGCGCGCCCAAACATGGCGACGCCTTGCTCGCCGGCCTGATCCGTTGCCGCCGCTGTGGGCGCAAACTGACGCTGCGATATACCGGCATGCAGCATCATATCCCGCGTTACAGTTGCTCGCGCGGCTGGATGGATAATGGCGAGCCGCGCTGCATCGCGTTCGGTGGCTTGCGCGTCGACGACGCAATCGAGGAAGCACTTCTTGGCGTTGTTGGCCCCGGCGCCATTGCCGCGTCGGTCGCTGCGGCCGAAGAGGCCGCAGAGCGTCGGGATCAGGTGCGCGACGCTCTTGGCCGCGATCTTGAAGCGGCGCGCTACGCCGCCGACCGCGCCTTCCGCAATATGACGCCGCCGACCCCGCCAATCGACTGGTCGCCGGCGAACTCGAGGCGCGCTGGAATCAGGCCCTTGTCCGCGTCGCCGACGTCGAAAGCAAGATCGTTGCGCATGAGACGGCTTCTCCGACGCCGACGATTGATCCGGCTGCGCTCGCCCTGCTGGGAGCGAACCTCAAAACAGTCTGGTCAGCCCCAACGACGGACGCGCGATTGAAGAAGCGCATCGTGCGGACGCTGATCCACGAGGTAGTGGCCGATATCGATGACGATGCTTGCGAGATCGTTATCGCCGTCCACTGGACAGGCGGCGTTCATAGCGAACTTCGCTTGCCCAAACGCCGACGCGGACAGCGCAACAGCACACCCGCTGACATCATCGCCGCCGTGCGTGAACTGGCGCTGATCGCCAGCGACGATCTGATAGCCGGCCTTCTCAACCGTAATGGCCTCAAAACCGGCCACGGCAACCGTTGGACCCGCGAGCGCGTCACCTCGTTGCGCTCACACCATCGCATCCCGGTGTTCAAGGCCGCCGAGGATGACGTCGAGCCCTGGCTCAATCTCTCCGACGCCGCGCGCCTATTGAAGGTCTCACCCAAGACTCTCCGACTGGCGGTGGAAGTCGGCGAGATCGAAGGCCGACGACCTTTGTCAGATGGACCTTGGATATTCGCGCGCGCGGCGCTTGCGACTGACGCGGCCAGATCGGTCGTCGAAAGAGCGCGTCGCAACGCGAGATACCCCGCGGGACCAGGCCGAGGCCAGCAAAGCCTCTTCCCTTCAATGACATAGAGAGATGGGTGTTCTAATGCGCGGTTGTAGAAGGCGAGATAACGGCCAATCGACGCACGCGCCTCGGACACAGTGTCATAGGCGCGCAGATAAACCTCTTCGTATTTCACGCTGCGCCATAGCCGCTCGACGAAGACATTGTCGCGCCAGGCGCCTTTGCCGTCCATGCTGATGGCGATCTTTGCATCGAGAAGCACCCGCGTGAAGTCGAGGCTGGTGAACTGGCTCCCCTGATCCGTGTTGAAGATCTCGGGCTTGCCATGCTTCGCCAGCGCTTCTTTCACAGCTTCAATGCAAAACTCCGCCTCCATTGTGATCGACACGCGATGCGCCAGCACGCGCCGGCTCGCCACGTCGACGACGGCCGCCAGATAGACGAAGTCGCGCCGCATGGGGATGTAGCTGATGTCCATCGCCCAGACATGATCCGGCCGCTCGACCGTCACGCCGCGCAGAAGATACGGGTATATCTTGTGTCCTGGCGTCGGCTTGCTCGTATTCAATAATGTGCGGTGGCGCAAGCTTCGACGCCAACCAGACAGGGCCGCGCCAATTTACGGAAGAACGGAAGCGGGGTCTGAAGTGTAGACAGGGGTCGTGTGGGGTGCGGGATTGAGCCTCGAAATGTGGAAGATCGCGAAGGCCGAGAGGGTTCCCAGTCTCGAAGGCAGCATGTGCGCCATCGTCATGCGAGATGGCGTCGCTTCGCCGGGGTCGAAGGCCGCGTCACGGACGAACAGCATTCATCGGAACATGAGAGGCCCGACCGGGGCCGCCGGATTGGTCTCCGGCGGGGGATGGAAGCGAGGCGATGCCAGAGCCGCCATCCGAGCCGAGGTCGGGAGTCGGACTGGTTCGTATTACCGATGACGCCGCCGAAGGAAACGAGGCGCGCCGAGGGAAGGGACCAGCCCGGAAGGAACCCTGGCGAGCGCGAGAAGGGCCGGACACAGAGCCGGATCACCCTTCCATCCGGGCTCGCACGGGTGAACGCGGCGGCCCGCGAGGCCGTCCAGACCCGGTTCACCGCCCTTCTGCATCACGTTGACGTCGAAGCGCTCGAGCGGGCGTTTTGGCGTCAGAAGCCGAGGGCGAGCGCGGGAGTCGACGGGATCACGGTGGAGGATTACGAGCGGAACCTGGAGAGCAACCTTCGGGACCTCTGCGAGAAGATCCACACCGGCCGCTACCGGCCCCATCCGGTTCGGCGCGTGTTTATTCCGAAAGCCGATGGCGGGCGTCGGCCACTCGGCGTGCCCACCTTGGAGGACAAGATCGTCCAAGGCGCGGTCGCCGAGGCGCTGAGCGCCGTCTATGAGGCCGACTTCCTTGGGTTCTCCTACGGCTTCCGGCCGAGGAGGAGCGCGCACCAAGCGTTGTCGTCATTGCACACGGCAATCATGAGCCAGCGCGTGAACTGGGTGCTCGATGCCGACATCCGCAGCTTTTTCGACTCGGTCGACCACGAGTGGTTGCTGCGGATGGTGGCGCACAGGATCGCCAATCCCCGTGTCCTCCGGTTGATCCGGCTGTGGCTCGAAGCCGGCATCTTGGAGAGCGGTGAATGGCGTGAGACGGACAGGGGTACGCCGCAAGGCGCCGGGATCAGTCCGTTGCTGGCCAACGTCTTCCTGCATTACGTCCTCGACCTCTGGGTCCATCAGTGGCGGCGGCGACATGCGCACGGTCGGGTGACGATCGTGCGTTACGCCGACGACTTCGTGATGGGCTTCGAGAAGGTGACCGACGCGCAGCGGATGATGCGCGACCTCAAGGAACGGCTGGCCGGGTTCGGTCTGCAACTCCACGAGGCAAAGACGCGGCTGATCGAGTTCGGGCGCTTCGCAGCCTCGGCACGAAAAGCTCGCGGCGACCAGCGACCTGAAACCTTCGCCTTCCTGGGGTTCACTCATTACTGCGGGTGGACCCGAGACGGCCGCTTCATTGTGAAGCACAAGACGCAGAGCACGCGCTTGACGCGCAAGCTGACGGCGATCCGCCAAGAAGCGCGGCAGCGCATGCATCAGCCGCTGGCCCTTCAACATCGCTGGCTCGCCAGCGTGCTGCGCGGGCACTACGGCTACTTCGGCATGCCGCACAATTGGCGGGCCCTGAACGCGTTCCGGCAAGACATTCGACGAATCTGGCTCAAATGCCTTCAACGGCATAGCCAGAAGAACCGTCGTATGGGTTGGGACTGGTTCGAGGAAGTGACGGCGCGTCTGCCCCTACCGCTCCCACGCATCACTCATCCCTGGACGTCACGGAGGGCCTTATGCGGGTGACTTCCGGGAAGAGCCGGGTGCGGGAAAGCCGCATGCCCGGATCTGTGAGGGCGAAGCCGAATGGCCGAGCTACTCGACCACGATCCTCTTGCCCATTTTGGGAAACTTCCCTCGCTCGACCGGGAGAGACTAAGCGCGCATCGGCTAGAGGATCGGCCACGTTCGACAATGGACCAGCGAGGAACGCGCGTTAGCCTGCGAGCGAGCGCTACGAAAACGCCTGTCTCCTCGGCGCGATCTTCCAGCCAAGCGCAATCGAAACTTTGCGAATTATTCCTTCAGTCGTAATTTTGCGACTGCAAAGCGCACTATAGCTTCCGCGAGAACGTGAGGCGTCTGCTCAGTGGTGCGCACGACAAGTTCTGGGGTTTCAGGCGGTTGATACGCCTGATCTATTCCTGTAACCTCTGTCAACTCGCCCCGTAGCGCGCGTCGATAAATGTTTTTGGGGTCGCGTTCCACACAAATTTCGAGCGGTGTGTCAACGAATACCTCGATGAAATCCTCTCCGAGAAGCTGGCGTGCAAACTGCCTTTCGGCATGAAACGGCGATACCAGAGCGCAAATTGCTACGAGGCCAGCATTGGTCATTAGTTTTGCGACCTCGGAGGTGCGTCGCACGCTTTCCGCACGATCGGCTCGGCCAAAACCCAAATCTCGGTTCAGTCCCTGACGTAGGAGATCGCCGTCGAGGAGACAGGTGCGAAAACCCAATTGCATTAAATTGGCTTCCGTTATCATTGCGAGCGTAGACTTACCTGCGCCAGGCAGGCCCGTGAACCAAATGACGCCGGACCGATGATTTGCGAGCATGCCAACCTGATTTCGTTTCACGATACCTTGGTGCATTCTATCTTTATGAGATCGTTCCGGGCAGCTATTAGCAAGTTATGACCCCAGGGGAATGCTAATTCGCCTGCATTCGATGTGCTCACGAAGCTTCAGTTTGTTCGATTATTTCATTGTGACCCGCCGCAACTTTCGGCAACGACACTCGCGCGACGAGACCGCCGCCGGCGCGTTCGTTCAACGCGAGCCGTCCACCATGGGTCTCCACAATGGCGCGCGCGATCGCCAGGCCCAGTCCGAAACCCTCCTTTGCGTTCGCGGGCGTGCCGATGTCCCCCCGCTCGAAGGGCTCAAGCATGAATTCCCTTTTCTCCAGGGGAATGCCAGGGCCTCTGTCCGCGACCTCGACAATCGCTTCCCCACCCGACTCAAAAAGGCGGATCTCGGGGCTTTCCGCGTATTTCACGGAATTGTCGAGTAGGTTCGAGAATGCGCGCTCCAGATCGTCAGGACTGCCGAACACAGTCACGTGGTCGGGTCCGTCGTAACGTGCATGGGCCCCCACGTCGGCAAATTGGTCGGCGACAGCCTGCAACAGGCTCGCCAGGTCCAGAACAACCATCACGTGTTGAGGAACGCCGCGCAGGTAATCAAGGCAGCCGCCGACCATCGCTTCCATTTGGTCAAGATCGCGTACAAATTTCGTCTTGGTGTCGGGGTTTTCTATGTATTCTGCACGCAGGCGCATGCGCGTGATCGGGGTTCGGAGATCGTGGCTGATGGACGCCAACATCCTCGTACGCTGAGAGGCCATTTCCGCGATACGGCGCTGCATTCGGTTGAATGCCCGGGTTGCCTTGCGGACCTCCTCAGGCCCTGTCTCCGGTAACTGTGCTGGAACGCTGTCGAGACCGAACGACTCCGCCGCATTAGCGAAGTTTGTCAAGGGCCGCGTCAGCGACAGCGCAGCCCAAAAGGAAAAGACGAGCAGACTGACGGCGACGAAGCCGATCGTCACCAGCGCGAACCGATGCAGCCGGGATTTCACGGAAGACGCCTCAAGCACGAATTTCTGGCCATCATGCAGCAGCCCGATCAACCGCTTGTCGCCTTCGTCGACTTCGGCCTGGACTCCGGCGGGAAGCCGAGATCGGAAATAGACCGGACGAGTGCCCTTGGGCGGGCTGTCCGTCTCCGAGAGCGTGATGTGAAATCCCGGCAGGTTGGTGTTGAACGCAGCAGCGATCGCGGGGCGTTCCGCCGGGGAAGCTGCGTCCAGTGCCGTCAACGCCGTCACGACGACGGCGGCGTTACGGTCCCGAGGACCGCCGGGAGCAGGTTGGGATAAGAGAAAAATCGCGGTTGTCGCCGCGTGGAACAAGCCAACACTGACAAGGAGGAGAAGCGCCAACTGCACGTTTATGTTTCGGAGCGGGGACGTTTTCACTGGAGGCTGACTTTCGCGGTGAAGGTGTAGCCCATCGACCGGACCGTCTGGATGATCGCTGGGTCTCTCGAGTCGACTTCGATCTTCTGACGAAGCCGGCTGATCAGGATGTCCACGCTCCGGTCGGTCGTCGATGCTGCTTTCAACTCGTCGCGCGAGAACACTTTTCCCGGATTGCGACATAGCGTCAGCAGCAGGTCGAATTCCGAACTCGTAAGAATCACGCGTACTCCGGTCGGTCCGGACAGGCGCCGCGTGGAAGCATCCAAGACAAACCCGAAAAAGCCGAATTTCTCGATTTTTTCCCCTGGTCCCGCCTCCGGAGTGGTCCGTCTAAGGATGGCGCCAATCCGCGCAAGCAGTTCTCGGGGAACGAAGGGTTTGACCAGATAGTCGTCGGCTCCTAGTTCGATTCCAAGTATTCGATCAGTGTGCTCACCACGCGCAGTCAGCATAATCACTGGTAGGCTTCCGGTATTCCTCAACCGAAGGCAGATCGAGAAGCCGTCCTCGCCGGGGAGATTTATGTCGAGCACAATGAGGTCGATTTGTTGGCTCGCAAGAATACGATCCATTGCCTTGCCGCTCTCGGCGAGCCTCACCTCGAATCCGTTGTCTGTGAGGTATCTCGAAACAAGGGATCTGATTTCCTCGTCGTCCTCGACGAGGAGAATTCGACGACTTTTAACCGCGGTTCGCCCAGGGTCGTGCAACTCTCAAGTCCTCTTTTCTGCTGGCCCGCAACTGAACTTCCGCTTTGGAGGCGAGATTGCGGCAAAACCGTGCTGAGATCTTGGCCGATTGTTTCATTTTTTTTTAGCAATGGAGCGACGAATGAAAATGGACGCATAGCCTTACATTTTGACCACCGAAGCAAACCGAGCCGCCGCCACGCCCGTCGCAAGGCTAGAGACGCAAGTGAATGGAGCGGTCGGGGTCGGGCTAACCGGGGAAGAGCTGCTACGTCAGGATTCCTAGCGGAAAAAGACTTGTTTGCACGGGTGTCGCTAAAAGAGAGCTACCCTGAAATAAAATGAAACAATTTGGGCAAATTGGCGCCTTGGGGAAATCCGACCATCGTGATCTAGGAGGGCCCTAAAGTGTCGGTAGATAACCGGAACGCTGTTGGTAGTTTCGATCGCGGGAAGTTTCCTGTGGCGGAGCTCATTGGCGTACTTTACGCAATCGAAACCGCCCGGCGTCGGGCCTGACATAAGCTACTATTTCTGCGACAGCGTAATTGTCGAGTTTGGGAGCTGATAATTCTATGGTGAGAAGCATTAACGGAATCATCAGAGAACGAACCTGAGAGGATCTGTGAAAATCGCGTTAGATCGACCCATCCGCTATATTAGTGGAATTAGTTGGCCGCGAAGTGGACATCATCTTCTAGTCAACGTGCTCCAGTCGTATTTCGGGCGGGAATTCGCGTACTGTGAGTTCTATACCCCGGTCGACTGTTGCAAAAAATCGCCCTGCATTCGCAAGCCTATGGTGAAGTTCAGTAAGAACCATGATTTCGACTCTAAGACGGGGATCACGAGAGGGACGCCTTACTTGGTTCAGTATCGGTCTTTCGTGCCGTCTATCGTCTCGGCATTTGAAATGTATGTTCAAAACGGTCAGCCCGATACTCCAGAAAGTTTTCGGATCTTTGCTAAGCACCATACGACTAGGTACAACAAGTTTTTGGAAAAATGGGCTTTCGGCAGCAGCGCTCCAAATGAAAAATTGTTGATAAGCTATGAGTCGCTTACATCTGATTCAAAGGTCGAAGTGCTCATCGATATAATTTCGTTCTTCACGCCTGACCATTCCACCGACGAACTCCGGTTGCTCGAGATCACCACATCGGTGCAAAAGCTCCTGGTAGAGTCTAATAAGACGACAACGCATCTTGATTTTGGAATAAGGGCTACGCGCATAGTCGAAGATTTCCGATTTTTTCATGGCGAGCTTTTCGACGAGCTCAGGTCCCTTACTTGCGAATCCGAAGCCCTCGCAAACGAAGTCGCGCGGTTGCGATTGCGCGAGGGTGTAGGTCCGTTACGAGTATTCGAAACTCGCTGATGGGGAGACAGATTTTTCGGTATGCTGCAAAAACACTCGCTCATGGTGAATCGGCAACGAAAGTCGACTCTCGAGGTAGGCGGCGCTGAGTGTCGAAGCAGAGATTGACGGCTCGATCGGAAACAGTGCTGCAGAGGCATCCATGAATTGCATGTCAAAAATCATCGAATTTGACCTGTCCTTTGATATGCTCAAGACGGCTTTGGACTATTTTGAAAGTCTAATCACGATCGTGGCTTCGGTTCTGATGGCTTTCGGGTATTGGTTCCTCCTTATGGATCCTTAATCCCTGCGTTAACCTTGCTTCTCATCGCTGTTTTGACGGCTGGGTTGCTCGTCACCTTTGACCACAACGACCGGTTAGACCCAGACGAGGAACCGATACGGGTCGATCAGCCTTAAGTGCCATACGCTCTGACTGTCCACAAGTCGCAGGGAAGCGAGTTCGACACCGTCTCCATAGTCGCCACGTATCGCACTGCTTCGACGCATTGCCGCAGCGTCTGTCGTCGTTTGGCCTATAGAGGGATAGCCTCCATCGTGGCAGCGAAGGCGGCGGGATTTCGCGACTCACCCACGGAAACGGCCCTCGGGACCGGCTGGCCAGCGACCCTGATATGACCATGCGCGCCTTCATCAGGGAGTGGCGCTGAGACAGGACGCTGGCCGGAGGGGCAGGAGCCATTAACCCGCCCTCCAGCTCGGTCATTGCGAGAGGCCAGTCCAGCAATGGCAAGGAATCGCTATGCAGATTCCTATGGGGGGAAGCAACATGGCCCTGGTTAATGATTTGGCCCGCTACAACCGCCGGGCGATCATGCGCTATGCGGATCATGCTATTCTGCTTGGCCTTCGGCGTGATGTGCGCCGACGCCGCCTTGGCGCAGCAGGCGGTAATCCAATCGCTCTCGCCCCAGCGGCTCGCCCGGCGCTGCTAGTTTTGTAGAGTCGAGGAAGGGCGCGGTGGCTTGAGCATATAGCTGTCGCTCCGTTTTCCCTCCTCGCTCATCAGTAGGGTCGAGGACTGGCGCGCCGATCTTGGTCTTAGCTCGCGACCAAACCACGTTTCCAGCCTCCGCCACGTCGAACGCAGCATGCGGTTTTCCCGCACTACGCTCTCTTGTTTGCTTCGCCTCAAGGGTTATGGGACCTATCATACCGGGGCGACTTTCGGAGCGGGCCTTACGACTCGATAGCCGTTAAAAAGCTTCAGAGTTTCGTAAAACCAACTCCTAGTTTTACTGTGTCATAAATTCATTCTAAGAACGCTCCGTTGGCAACAAGGGCATCGAAACAATTGCCTCGCCAAGGCGCGCGCCAACCTAATGCGGATGCTGGCGATTGACGACGCGACGTGGCGTTCGGGTCTGACCGGCGGATCCTCGGGGTTGATAACCTTCGGGTAAGGGAGGCGCTTTGAGCATCGTGGTTTTGACGCCTGAGGGGGGAATCAGACTCCGCTCGGAGGCCAAGAATCCATAGGCTGCGACGCAAAGCGTCATGTGGTGGTGAAAGCCACGCCACCCTCGTCCCTCGTAATGATCGAGCCCGAGTTCTTGCTTGAGCTCCTGATAATCGCGCTCGATCCGCCCGCGTAATTTGGCGTGCTCGACGAGCGCAGAGAGGGACGTATCCGGCGGCAAAGTCGAAAGCCAATATTTGGTAGGCTCGTATTCGCCTTGGGGCCATTCAACAAGAAGCCACTCTTCCGCATGAGGCGTCGAACGCCAATAGTCTCGATGAGCAGGTCGAACTCGAACCGCAGCAAAACGAGAGCCGAGATTTTCGTTCGTGCCTTCACGCCATTCGATCTGACGCCAAGCGTCTTCGGGGAGCGACATGGCAAGTTGTTTCGCTGAGGCTGGCTTATTCTGCGCATCGCGTCGCAGAAGCGTCGGAGGTCTCCCTTGCCCTGACCACGTCCTCGGCGGCAATGGCCCGGTTCCCGGAGCCCAGAGGCGAACGGAGGACTGAATACCGACAACATAGGTCAGGCCCATTGCGGTCAAGGCCGTCCGGAACGCCGTATTGATCCCGTATCCGGCATCCGCCAAAACGACGCCGCCCGGCACGCCTTCGGCCTGCGCGGCGTGGATCTGATCAAGGACGATCTGCAGTTTGGTTTTGAAGACGATGTCTTCGGGAACGCCAGCTTTTCGGCGACGTGCCGAATCCTCGGACCAGTCTTCCGGCAAATCGAGCGAAAGGCGATCGGCAGACTTGCGTGATGGTTGGCGACTGACAAAGATACGGCGACCTGACAGTTGTCTTGTTTGCCCAGTTGCCCGCAATATTGTCGCGTCACGCCGACCGAATGGACGCCCTGCTTTGGGAATCCCGTGTCATCGATGATCCATGCTTTTATAGGCCCGTGCTTCTCGATCATCGGAAGAACATGAGCGCGCACCTGCCTGAACATCGCTTCATCGGACCATTCGGCCTTCGCGACGAAATGGTGGAGCGATTGATGCGCCGCTTGGACGCGAGCGGGCTCGACACGGGCGGCGATAGGCTCGACACTCTTGCGCTCTCCCGGGAGGATCAAGCCTGTGCAATAGGAGCGAAACGGCGCTATCCGATCGACATGCCCCAGAATTGATGAAATCGACTCCACGAACGCAGCAAACCGACGCTCACTCCCTGCATCCATAGCGGTTCGATCCACGGCCACCTCCGAATCGAGCGTGAATCGTCAAATACCTCACTCGGTGAATTTATGACACAGTAAAACTAGGGCTCCGCGTTCCCACTCGGCCGGAGCCGGAGTCTCGCTTCAGCCCCCACGCGTTCCAAGCGGCGGCGCGGAGGTCGAGCGCGACTTGCCACGCTACCGCCGCGCCGACCGCGCTGGTCGAGGACAGAGCGGCGACGCCGCGTCGCTAGGCCCAGGAAACGATGATGCGATGGGCCTCTTCGCATTTCCGCGTATTTTACTTGGCGCTCATGCACTCGGCTTCAGCCTTGGCGAAGGCCTCCGGGCGGGGTTCCTTCTTCTCCGGGCGGCCCGGCTGGATGGCGCCGGTCGAAAGCGCACGAAGATAGATGTAGAGATCGTCCAGATAACAAAGAGCATTCTTATTGTTTGCGAAGGCTGGCATGACGCTGTTTCCGTTCTGGCGGCCGCCAATGACGATGCCCGCGAATTCCGCATAGTTGAAGCGCTTCACCGACTCCTTCAGCGCCGGAGCGTAGGTCGAGCCGCCGCCGTTCGGGCCGTGGCAGACATGACATTCCGCATGATAGCGGCGATAGCCGGAGAAGGTGTACCAGTCAACCGTGCCATCCGCGCCGACGTTATAGGTCGGATCTCCCTTCGCGTCGAAATATTTGCCGTCGAGCGATTTGACGGCCTTGGGATCTCCGGGCGCCTCGGCCATGGCCGAAGTTCCGACAAACATCATAGCGCCTAGGGCGAGAGCCCCGGCAAGTGACGATCTCATGACTCTCTCCTGATCAGTTTCTTCACCGCGTATAAGACGGCGTCCGGCTCAGCTTATGAGCCTTCTCTAGTGCCGCAGCCGCACCCTTCAGCAGGTTTGACTCGTCTCCCGTCGAAGCCACGCGAGCGGCTCTCACCGCCAGTCCTGCAGGCAGCTGCCAACTGCATAACTGGTCCGATTAAACAGCACGAGAATACTTGCTGAAGCTGATAGCATTAGCGTGTGCATAGTCGTTCTCCCACAGTTAGATTTTTTCAGAGCGGCCGCAAAGAAAGTGACCGCTTTCCTTCCTTATTGCAGAAACTGATGCATGAGTCGCCATCCATAACAGAATAACCTCCCTTCGCCTCAGCTAAGAGGAGAGACTCTCGCATTGAAAGCGAAAGGATGAGCCATCGACCATCATTACGTGCTTCGGACTCTCTTTTTCAAGCCCTGCAGCCCGTTTACGAAGAAAGATCGACATCGCGGTGCACGCCGCGTTGTCATTCAGGTTTTGCGGCGGTTCATTGCTCGTATCGCCGCGATAAGGACGGCCATACGACTTTACCTGACCTCCTCGCTTCGCTTGGCGAGCATGCAGGCAAAGGCTCCACTACTCGCGGCTCAGTCGAATAATCTCGAGCACGGCGCAGCGTAATCCGCTGCGCTGCTATTCATCGCTTCCCTGGAGGCCCAAAGAAGGCGAACTTAGCAGGCCAACGGCGGCGCCTGCCACTGCTCGAAACCACCCCGGCCGGATTTTATTGGAGGCTGGATCATCTAAAATTCAGGCCCGCGAACGTTCCGGTCTGGAGCACCATCAGTAGGAATCAGCAATTACGATGGAACTCTCTTTTTGCACAATCTCGCTCTGGGCAGCGGAAAAACCAATACGCCCGCTCCGCTTACATCCGCCGGTGGCGGGCGGTGATTATCCAGCACGACCCTGCATGCAAACTACGCGCGCGCGACGTGATTTAAATGGGGCACTGACAACATGAAGACGCGCCGCAGAAGCAGCTTTATTGTTAACTTTTCGGTTGGAGACTCGGAACTCTATGGCGGATTCGGCCTGCAGCGGGCGTCGTGGGTAGAACCGGTTCGCGCCGAGTTAGTTATTCCAATGCGAGCGGCTCGGCGATCGTCATTTCAAGCCAGAAGGCCGCCTCCCCCTGGCATGCGCCCCCCGCAAACCGGACCCAGCGCATCCACGTTCCACGGGTCATCTTCGTCCTGGTGCCAGCCATTTGAGCGGGCATACCGCCATTCTTTCCATGCGATCCCCTGCATGAACGCACGCGGTCGTAGGTCATGAACTCCTTTCATCCAAATCTTTACGAATCCGCGCAAAGGCCGACGCGATGTCATTGCGGATGATGCCGCGGTCCTCCATCCATGTGGACAGCTCGGCGTTATCGCCCTCAGGACGATCGAGGCCGAAGCCTTTAATCGCGTCGTCGGCAAGTTCTTCGTCTGTCGAATCCGCAAGAAATTCGAGCATGCGCTCGCGATTGTTTAAACCGACAGGAGAGAGCCACGTGGACGCGATGGCCCGGCACATTCCTTCGGCGGTTTGGTAGAGCTTCGACTGGAACTCGTAAGCCATATGGTCCTCCCATCGTTCCGCCGCTATTGTTGAAGTAGCCTCCTCGATCAGAGGCGCCAGCGCTTCTCGTGGTCTTGGGACGAGCTCTTGCCTCACGTCGCCCGATAGAAGCTGCTTCACCCTTCCCATTAGTTAATCAGCGTGGGGTCTGAAACCAATCGGAATTCGGATCGACAGGCGGACACCTTCGCGCCATCAACGATACGAACCTCGCGGGGTCGACGAGCACAGTCGGCACGCGCCCGACGTGAGTGTGCGACACGGACTAATAATTCAGGTTGAACCGGACATAGGGTGTCTTGCCCACCGCCGCCGCAACCTGTTCGAGCAAGGGTGTCGGGTTGTCGGGCAGCGGGAGCGAGCGGGCTTTTCCCTCGGCGAACACGCCTCGGACTCTGCAATCGGGTAGAAGCAGATCGCATAGCTATGCACTCCAGCAGCGCGCTTTTTGGATTTTCATACAACAGAACGGTAAGTACCCACACCTACTTTGGCGCGCATGAGCTGGCTCGCGCGCCTGGCTCTGGATTAGGCAGCGATAGTTTTGAGGGCGGTCCGGGAAGGACCCGTGCCCGCGACGCGCGGCATCGACTGTCGTACGCTCGGCGGATCACCTCGACCGCAAATCGAAGGCTTCGTTGGTCGCTTCAAGCGTTCGTGCAAAACTGCAGAATGTCGGGAGTTGCTCCTTAGTCCGTGCAAATTGCGCTTGCAGCTCGACAACGAGTGAACCGGCTGTCGGTTCGACGATCAAGGTCGCGTTCGAGCTTTCGCCGGCGTGTCTTTATCCTAGAGCGCGGGGCGGAACAGAAAGCCAGTGATGTCGGTGATGGTGCCTGTGCGAAGGATTCCCTCGCTCCTTTACTGCCGTAAGATTCGCTTTTCATTACGGCAACCTCACCTCCCTACTAACACACTCCCTTCCGCGGCGCTGCTCTCGTGTCAATGCTTGTATGGCAACCTGTTTCGTGGGACAAGACGAACAAATTCTGGCCGCGATCCCCACCAGGGCCCTACTCAAGGAACGCCAGCCTTTCGATCAGATCAATCATTATCCCTGGCGCACGCATGCCCCAGGAGAGAACAGCTACCGAAAAGATAATTGCTGCTCTGAGGAGAAGTCCGGTCTTTTCAAAGACAAGGAAGATGAAGTGGCCGTCATTTCCGACAACCTCAGGAGTAAGTGTTTCATCGTGTCACGAGACGCGTATGTCGTCAAGCGACGTGCTGACCTGAGGCGAGCGTAGTCAGTCTGACGGTCGCCGCTTCGCTTAACCCTTAACATTCGACAAGCCTGTGCCAGATTATTGCTGCCTCTTCGGCAGAGTCTGTCTGCACGGTTCGCGCGGCGGCGTAGCGTTTCATCTCAAACGCGTGACCGGCGGAGAAGCGGAGCCATTAGCCAAGTCGGAGGTTCGCGTTTTGGTCTTAGTGAAACGTTCGGCACCGAACGCCATTTTTTTATATCAGGGTCCCAAACCACCGTTCGATTGTCCATCCACCCGCAAACAGCGTCAGTTGTTTATCGCACTTGTATTCGGATCGACCTCCCGGTTTCAAAAGCCACCGGATCACGCGGCCGCTAGAGACGGTCGCGCAGTTTGCTGATTACGTCAAGATCATTGCGAATCTCCTCAAAGTATTCCGCTCCAGAGCGCCGGTATTGTGTCATTGCAACTTGTATCCGTTTCATTCAGTCTGTGCACGTCCAAGCCAACAAATCGCATCTCTATGCATGCGGTGCTGTGCCGGCCAGCTAACCTAACCCTTGTACCGTTGCAAATCGGACGACTGGCCACCCAAAGGCCTCTTGATCATAGGGTCTAGATGCCGTAATAGCCCCGCGCCTCGCCGGAAGGTGGAGGAGGTGGCTTGTCTCCCGTGTCATGATGAGCGGGGTTCTGGTTGGGGCCGGCCCCCGAACAAGCGGGACGGAGACAAGCTGTGGAACATTATGTCGGAATTAACGTGTCTTTGGAACTCTCGAGCGTTTGCATCGTCGATGTAGGCGGCAAGATCGTCGCGGAGGCGAAGGTCGAAAGCCATCCGGATGCGATCGTCGATTTCTTGCGTAAGCTCCGACATTCGATCGAGCGGATCGGGCTGGAGGCCGGTCCTCTGTCACAGTGGCTACATGCCGGATTGACGAAAGGCGGTTTCGAGACGGTGCTGCTGGAAACCCGTCATGTGAAGGCGGCGCTTTCGGCCATGACGGTCAAGACGGATCGCCGCGACGCGCGCGGCATCGCGCAGCTTCTGCGGATGGGTTGGTTCCGTCCGGTCCATTGCAAATCGCTGGGGTCGCAGGAAATGCGAGCATTGCTCGTGGCTCGAAAGCAATTGCTCGGCAAGCTGTTGGACATCGAGTTCAGCATCCGCGGCATTCTGCGCGGCTTCGGGCTGAAGATGGGCGTCGTGACGCGCGTGGGCTTCGAGGCGCGCGTTCGGGAGCTGTGCTCCGGCCAGGCGATGTTAGAACAGATCTCCGAGGCGGTCCTGGCCGCGCGCGCCGCGTTGCGGAGGGAATATTCGAAGTTGCACAAGGCCATGCTGGCGTTCGTGCGGCGGGACGCGGTTTGCCGCCGGCTGATGACTGCGCCTGGCGTCGGCCCTCTGGTGGCGGTCACATTCAAGACGGCGATCGACGATCCGGCGCGAATCCGAAAGTCAAAAGCCGTCGGGGCCCTGCTGAGTTTGACGCCGAGGAAGTATCAATCCGGAGAGACGGACGTGATGGGCGGCATTTCCTGCGTCGGCGATACGATGGCGCGCACCGCTCTCTACGAAGCGGCCAACGCTGTATTGTCGCGCGTCACGCGCTTCTCGGCGCTGAAACGCTGGGGGATGGATGTCGCAAAGCGGCGCGGAGTGAAGCGAGCCAAGGTGGCCTTGGCCCGCAAGATCGGCGTCATTCTACACCGGATGTGGGTGGAGGGAACGAGCTTCCGCTGGACGAAGGAGGCATCGCCGGCGTCGCCGGCGATCGCTCACGCCTGAACGGAACATAGAACCGACCGAGTTTCTGAAGCGGCTCGGACAAGGGCCGTTTCACCCGAAGTCCCGTCGCCGGGACGATGGAGCCGGTGAAGCCGTAATAGCGGCAGTGGACGTCGCGAGACGGACCACGCGTAATTAGATAGGCTCGCCGTTTCCTCTGAAGGCATCATGTGGCGACTGCTGCGTCGATCACGGACGGAAGCAAGAGACCGGCGACGAAGACGACCAGAGTCGGATCGCAATCGCCGCGCTCGCGCGGCGCGACAAAGATTGGGGCAATTGAAACGAGAGACTTGACGCCGAGGGGGCCATTACGGAAGCCGCTCTTATTCGTGACGTGAGTGTTTCGAGGCTGGCAAGCGTAGCATAGCGCATGGATACAGCGTAGGATTCTGGTGTCTAAGCCAACCTCACGCGTATTCCGCGCCAGTCACGCCCGCCATGACCGACACTATGATTCTGCAGTTCTCGTTTCCAGCCGTGGCTCGCAAGAAAGTCGCAGCCGATTTCGACGGAGGCCGCCTGAAGTCCGATGGCGGCGTCATGTTGCTGGCGTTGGCCGAACGTCGTCTGGGGATCGCCGATAGGCTTGCCCGCGCTTTTCCGGATGGGCGCGATCCGTCCCGGATCACGCACACGCTCGCCGACATGATCCGCGCGCGCCTTCGCCATCGCCTGCGGCTACGAGGACGCCGACGATCTCGACAGCCTGCGTGTCGATCCCGAGCTCAAGCCTATCTGTGGAGGGTTGCCCGAGACCGCCGCCGATCTTTGTTCGCAGCCGACGTTGTCGCGGCTGGAGAACGCGCCTTTTCTGATGGATGCACGCGAGCCTGCGTCTATCATCCTGGATATCGACGACACCTGCGATGTCGTGCGCCATCAACAGCTGTCACTGTTCAACGCGCATTATGACGAACGCCGTTTCCTGCCGATCCATGTCTACGACACGAACGCAGCCGTCCGGTCGCGGTGGTCCTGCGGCCGGGCAAGACGCCGTCCGGCGTCGAAGTGCGCGCGCATCTGCGGCTTCTTGTGCGGCATGTCCGCAAGCGTTGGACTAAGATCCGCTTCACTTTCCGTGGCGACGGCCATTACGCCCGGCCGGAGGCGTGCGAAGCCTCTGTCGAGGAAGGTCGATGACGTCGCCGACGCGGTCCGCACGGAGCGCGCTGTCGCCGACAAGCCGGTCGTGCGCGATTATATCGAGACGCGCCACAAGGCCAAATCATGGAGCCGCGAACGGCGCACCGTTGCTCGCATCGAGGCGACGATGCTCGGCCTCGACATCCGCGTCGTCGTCACCAATCTCGTACACGGCTCGCCCGAGTGGATCTACGACAGCCTCTATTGCGCGCGCGGGCAGGCCGAGAACCTGATCAAGTTGCACAAGACGCAGCTGGCGTCAGATCGCACGTCCTGCCGGTCCGCCGTCGCCAATCAGATGCGCCTCGTGCTGCACACGGCCGCCTATTGGTTGATGCTGACAGTCCGCGACGCCATTCCCAAGGCCCGCGATCTGGCGAAGGCGGAGTTCGCGACCCTGCGGCTCCGCTGATCAAGATGGCGGCCAGAGTCGTCGAGACGGCCAGCCGTGTGCGCCTCGCCTTCGCCGGCTGTTGCCCAGAGGCCGATCTGTTCCGGGGGTTGCCCGGAGCGCTCACCCCCCTCGGTCCGTAGGCGACGGGGCATCCGCTCCTTTGCCCGTCCGTCCCCCTCCAGCGCGTAATAAACAGTACCGATCATCCTCAGGCGGTGAAAATGACGAACGGCGCCGCACACCTGGAGTCGGCATCTCCCAAAAAGGCGCGCAGATGTCCGTCGTCCTGAATAGATCAGGCTAGCAACCTCTTGGCTGCGCGCTAAGCGGCTTGAACCTGACCCCGCTTTGAAAAAATATTTGTCGGTAGCCCTCCCAACATTGAGAAGGCGCTTCATTTACGGCGACAAGAAGACCGTGACCTTGCTAAAAAGAAGGGCAAATCATGACCCTGAAAATCGAGACCGTTGCCCGCGAAGAGCCGAGAGCTATCGTTAACCTAAAACCGATGTGGGCCAGCCTGACGGCTCTTCTGACACTGTACGCCGCCGCTCGCGCGTACGAGCAGGTTTACGGTTGGCGCGCGGGCCTTGACTCCTTCGCGCCTGAGTTCCAAACTTACTGGCTCAGCATATTATGGACGGAAATCCCGTTAGAACTCGTGGTGGGGCTCTCCCTTGTCGGGTATCTCTGGAAGACTCGCACGCGCGATTTTTCGACTCTTACGCCCAGGGAAGAGCTTTATCGACACATAGTCGTGCTCCAATGGCTTACGCTATTCGGCATCACCTTCTTTTTCGGCGCCAGCTTTTTTACTGAGCAGGACGCTACCTGGCACATGACCGTGATCCGAGACACGGATTTCACGCCAAGCCACATTCTCGAATTTTATGGCAGTTATCCAATCTTTTCGATTGTCGTGATCGGTGCCTTCTTCTATGCGAAAACCCGTCTTCCCTATTTCGCGAAGGGCTTTTCTTTGCCGTTCCTCATCCTGACGATCGGCCCTTTCATGATCATTCCGAACGTCGGCCTCAATGAATGGGGTCATACGTTCTGGTTTATGGAAGAGCTCTTCGTCGCGCCCTTGCACTGGGGCTTCGTATTCTTTGGTTGGATGGCGCTCGGAGTTTTCGGGGTTATCCTCCAAATCCTTGATGGACTGCGGAGGCTGCTAGGCGAAGAAGGCGTGAGGACGCTATTGAATGTAGGCGTGATCTAATAAATCTACTCGCTTTTCCTGTTGGTTACGCCACCGGCCACGTGATGTGGAAAATGATGGAATTAGCAGAAGAGCTGACGGCGCAAATACCGTGCCTGTTCAACCCAAATTTAATGAAGGATGTGTTCTGAAAGACCTTTACCCTCGCCTTAGAGAAGCGCCCAGGAGGCGTGTGGCCAGAAGAATCCGAGTCGTGACTGTGATGACTCGGGACGTTACCTTTTTAACCGCCGTGTTCAACGGCGCTGTGGGCGGCATCGTCTCTATCAATGAAAGCGGCCGCATTGTTGTCGTTTAACCCAGCAGCGGCTAAGCTTTTTGGCTATTCCTCCAAAGAGGTAATAGGACGGGATGTGCGCCTTCATACCAGACCCACACAGCCGTCAGCACGAGACGTATTTGGAAACTGAGCAGGCGAAGACTATCGGAATCGGGCGGCAGGTCGAGGGCGATTCCTCAGGAGCTCGGCGTGACCGGGGCCGAAATCTACAGAGGTCGCTTCTTTGTTGGCTTGATCCAAGATTTGAGTGAACACCGCCGATTTGACGCTCGCGTGCAAGAACTCCGCGCAGACCGCTTTAATTTGATCAAACACATGTCCGTCTCCTTGGCCCACGAACTCAAGCAGCTGCGCACTGAGTGCAAATTCATTGACGTGAACCGCCCGGGGTTTGCCGGAGGCCCCAACTCTTGAGAGAGTGGGGCTATGGAAGCGAAGAAGAAGACATCCAATAGGTTTTCACCTGAAGTTCGGAAGCGGGCGGTTCGGATGGTGCTGGAGCATCAGGGGGACCACGCCTCGCAATGGGCGGCGATCGCCTCGATTGCCGGGAAGATCGGCTGCACCGGCGAGACGCTGCGGGGGTGGGTTCGGCAGGCGGAGCGTGACGCCGGCTCGCGCGCTGGTCTGACGACGGACGAACGGACGCGGCTGAAGGCGCTGGAGCGGGAGAACCGCGAACTCCGGCAGGCTAATGAAATTCTGAGGAAGGCCTCGGCGTATTTTGCTCAGGCGGAGCTCGACCGCCGGTCGAAATCATGATCGCCTTCATCGACGAGAACAAGGAAGCGCACGGGGGTCGAGCCGATCTGCAAGGTTTTGCCGATCGGGCAGTCGACGTATCGATCGCACGCGGCGCAGCGGCGCGATGCGACAAGGCTGTCGGCGCGCGCCCGACGCGACGGGGCGCTCAGCGAGAATATCCGCCATGTGTTCGAGGAGAATTTTTCGGTCTATGGCACCCGGAAAGTCTGGCGGCAATTGCGGCGTGAGGGCGAAGATGTCGCACGCTGCACGGTCGAGCGGCTCATGCGACGCATGGGCTTGCAGGGGGTCGTGCACCGTGAGCGACAGCAAGGCTCCTCGCCCGCAGGACAAGGTGAACCGCCAGTTTGCGGCCGATCGGCCGAACAGGCTGTGGGTGGCGGACTTCACCTATGTCGCGACCTGGCAGGGTTTCGTCTATGTCGCATTCGTCATCGACGCTTTCGCCCGCCGAATCGTCGGCTGGCGCGTCTCGCGCTCGGCGCAGACGCCCTTTGTGCTCGATGCGCTGGAGCAGGCGCTGTTCGATCGGCGTCCCGTTCGCGGCGGGCTCGTGCATCACTCGGACCGCGGCGTGCAATACGTCTCTTTAAAATACACCGAACGTCACGCGGACGCCGGCGTCGAGCCCTCGGTTCGCAGCGTCGGCGACTCTTACGACAACGCGCTCGCCGAGACGATCAACGGTCTCTACAAAGCCGAGGTGATCTGGAGGGGCGGACCGTGGCGCAGCCTCGAGCAGGTCGAATTCGCCACGCTCGAATGGGTGGACTGGTTCACAAAAAGAGATTGCTAGAGCCGATCGGGAACATTCCTCCGGCCGAGGCAGAAGCGCGCTATTATGCGCAAATCGACGAGCCCGGCATGGCGGCGTGACTCAAACGAAATGGCCTCCGGCAAACCCGGGGCGGTTCAACGTCCTAGCCAAAGAGGGTGGAGTGCAAACGGCGACGCACCACAATACTCGTGAGGATCTTATCGATCCAAATTCAGCAGGATACGGTCAACCAGAAGCGCAACACAATTGAATCGAAACAAGGGAGTCAGAAGCGCGAGCTGGTAGCTTCGACCCAGTTCGTCGAAGAGGGCAAGATCCGTGTTGATGTCGCAGACACGGGTCCCGGCCTGCCAGAAGCCGTCAAAGCGAGGCTTTTGAACCGTTCACGACGACCAAGCCCCACGGGCTTGGCGTTGGTTTGTCGACGGGAAACATCGAGCCGCTTTTCGCGCGTTTCGATGCGGCGCTGCTGGCCTCTGGCTATATCGCAATGTCGAGACAGATCGTCGACGCCACGCTCGTCCCCTCGACGAAGCAGCTCCACACGGAGGAGGAGAAGAAGACGATTAAGGAGGAGCGCATTCCCGAGACTTGGGCGGAAAAGACCCGCCAAGCTACGGCAAAAGGATCGAGATGCGCGCAGGACCGTCAAGTTCAGCAAGGCGAAGGAGCGTCCGGACGGAACCAAGCCTCCTGTCGACATCGCCGTTCCGACCTTCGGTTACCCGAACCTTTATCGCAATCGTCCGGGGTTTTGACTTCACCGAAAATGGTCGGAGACAGATGCTGCCGCCGATGAAGGCGCGCGTCTGCTAGAAGGGTTGCTCGACTAGGCCAATACGGCGCCGTCCGTCTGGGCGGACACGGCCTATCGGTTGGCGGCGAACGAAGAGTTCATGGAGAAGAACGGCTTTGTCAGCCGCGTCCACCGCAAAAAGCCCAGGGGCAAGCCGATGCCCCACGCCATGCCCCGCGTCAACGCGGAAAAGTCGAAAGTTCGCTCGCGCGACGAGCATATCTTCGCCGAGCAGAAGGACCGACTGTTCGTCCGGACCATCGGGATTGCCAGGGCCAGAGTGAAAATCGGCATGGCGAGCCTCGTCTATAACTTCAAACGGCTAGTCTTCTGGCGAAGAACTGCCGCCGCCTGCCCTGTCGCCGGCGGGCGACCCGCACATCGGCGCGCGCGACCCCACTGCTTCATGCCTCCCCGTCAAAAATCGACCAAAATCAGTCCAGTTTATTGTTCGAGGACCTATACCCTCACTCCAGGGCGACGGCAGGAGAGCTTTCGTAAGATCACGGGACTATCGGTCAAAAGATCACGCCAGTCGCGTTTTGCAATAGGTCGTGCAGTTGTGACGTAATCCGATTGATTTACGCACTCTTCGTCCCGTGTTATGCTGCGCCGCCCTCGTCTCCGGAACCAATGTCGGTCGCGATCAATACAATATCTCGCGACCGATGCTTGTTACGAGCGTCGTCGACCGTGATCCGACTTCAATCAACCAGTACCCAGCGCGCGGCGAAATAGGCCGCCGCGCCGATAGCGACGATCGCCACCATTCCGACTGGCGTAGCTGCATAGGTGGTCAACTCAAGAATAGCGCCCATAGGGTTTCCCTTTTCACGTTTTGGAGGGTTGAAGGCAAGCGATGCGCTTGACGCGTTGCCTAGCCCTTCCAGCTCATTTCGACTCTGTCGCCGAAATTCCAGAGTGCGAAATAATTGCCGCTCCCTCGAAATACAAGCGTTGCTTTTTAGGGGTCGATCAGTGGCAATATGAACTTCGTTATCGGCGCGATACGGTTAAGGAGCGCCGAAGCAAAGGAAGCGTCAGTCGGACTTGGCTGCCTCCAGGTAACGCAGAATCGAGGTTAAACGCCTACGGGATGACCGCCCGCGCGGCAAGCCGATAAACAGGCGCTGGGGGCCGCAGGCATGCACATCGCGCGCTACTTGGCTAAAACCAGTTGCGTTGGACGGCGAGCGCAGAGGCAAGCCTGTCCGGGGAAGAAGGATTCAACCGGGGCGTCGTGCGGAGGGAATTTCTTCCGATGCTGCAGCTTGCCCTATGCCGATGGACCCGTTGCGTGCTTGAGCCTTCTCGCCTTCCCACGACGAGTTATCACAGAGAGAGCGGCCGCGCCGCCATCGTTCAAAAGGCGTTCGCCTCAACGAACGGACACACCCGCCCATGAACGCGATTGTCCTTGAACATCGCAGTAATTGCCGCTGGACGACAGAGGTTTCTGGAAATTGCCTCAGCGGACCCAAACTGCCACTTCCAAGAAAGCACGAACGCCCCTTTAAGGAAAATCCGACGGCCTTCGCGCGTTAACCGCAAGCGATCAAACCATAGAACCTTGTTGTCGTGTGTATCGTATGGCGATATACAGGTCTGCACAACTCTGGTCGGTTTTGGGATTGCGAGCGCATCCAGATGGAAGAAAAGAGGCTTCGCGCCTGCGGGGAGATGTCATCCGTGTGCTCTCGACAGACATGTGGTCGAAGGGAATTACGAGTTTACCGTCGATCCCAAGTAAATGGCGAAGCCTCGACGGCGGCGAACAGCGATGGCTTCCCTTGTGAGGGGAGCGCTCGATGCCCCTTGTCTGCGCCTTGCCAAACACGGGATCCGAACAGGCGTCCTCCTAACTCAAAAGCGGAACGGGTCACGAGCGAGAAACCGGACGATGTATCTTTCTCTCGCATTCATACGCTTCCTCGAAAGCCTTCCGTCGGCGCTGGCGGTTGGGCTGCTGCTCATCCCGCGTCTCATCGGCGAAGATGGCGGACGGTTCAAAATCCCGGTGGCGGCGGCGGCGGCCTTCCGCGCGCTGCTCGGATTCGCGCTTCTCTATTTGATCGCCCGAGCGATCGTTCCCGCGGACCGTCCCGTCGACTCGAATTTGCTTTGGGAGTTCACCTTCGGCACGAGCGTCGGCAAGGCTTGGGTTTTCACACAGATTGTCGCCTTCGCCTTTGCGGCGCTGGCGATCGCCCGACTTTTCATGAGCTCCGACCTTCTCGACCGCGCGACGCTCTGGACGGGCGTCGGCATCCTTGCGGTCGTCTCGGTCACTGGCCATGCGATCGACGACGGCCTGCCGATATGGACGCAGGCGAGCTTCCTCTTGCACACGGCGGCGGGACTGACATGGCTCGGGGGTCTTCTCGGCCTCGTCTGGTGGATGTTCACCGCGCATAAGGAGCCGCCGGAAGTCGCCGCACAGCTCGCGGAACGCTGGTCGATGGTGGCGAAGATCGCCGTGGGCCTCGTCGCCGTGACCGGCGTCGCGATGGCGTACGAGAATGTCGGCAGCGTGCCGAACATGCTTGCCACGCCCTACGGGCGGCTGCTCACGCTGAAGCTTGTTCTGCTCTGCACGGTCCTGCTCTGCGCCCTCGCCATTGTGCGATACATGCACAGGCGCTCGGCCGGGGACGGATTCAATGTCGACTGGGTGGGGAAGGTCGGCAGCCTTGAGGCGATCTTCGGCCTGGGGCTGCTGGCGATCGCCGGCTATATCGCCGTGATCACGCCGGCCTCGCATGAAACGAATATCTACTGGCCGCTGCCGTTCCGTCTCTCCTATATTGCGACCTGGGGGCAGAAGCCCGCCTTCCCGTCGCCGATCTGGTGGTGGGCGATCGCGGCGGGAGCGCTGGCGATCGTGGCGGCTTTGGTCTGGTGGACGCCGGCGACGCGAGAGAAGCGCCTCTACGCTACCCCGGTGGCGACCATCGCGGCGCTCTTCTGTCTGGCCGTGTCCTTTTCAACCGAAGCTTACGAGGAGACCTATAACGATCCGACTCAGGATTTTACGGCCGAGTCGGTGGCGCGCGGCATGACGGCGTTTCAGGAAAACTGCGTCGGTTGCCATGGCCCCATGGGCGAGGGCAACGGCCCCATGTCCAAGGACCTCAAGAACGCGCAGGGCCTGAAGGTAGAGCCTGCCGACCTCACGGCGCCGCATGTTGGCACCCATACGATCGGGGATATTTTCCATTGGCTGACCTTCGGCGGCCAGAGCGGAGCCATGCCAAGCTTCAGCAACGTTCTCGACGTCGATGATCGCTGGGACATGATCAACTACCTGCTGATGCTGTCGAGCACGAACCGGTCGCGCTTCATCGCACCACAGGCGATGATTCAATGGCTCATCGCGCCGGACTTCGCCTTGGTGGATCCGACGGAGGAGGTCACCACCTTCTTCAAGCTGCGCGGCAAACCGACGCTTCTTTCCTTCGCTCGCTGCACGTCGACCGGCGAAGAGAAGAAGCAACTAGATGCGAGCCTTCTGAAGGCGGCCGAGGCTGTCAAAGCCGTGGGGGTAAATCATGTTACCGTTTATACAGGCGATTGCCCCCAGGCGGCCAAGGGGCGAGAGGCGCTGCATCCGGCCGCGGTCGAGAAAGCCTATTCAATCATAAACCGCTATCCGAACGTGCCCTACACGAGCGAGATCGGGCAGGCTCATTTCCTGATCGACCGATCGGGCTATGTACGTGCGCGGTTCAAGCAGTTCGGCGAGGATGACGGCAGCGTCGCCCAGTTCGCCGCCCAGGCGGCGATGATGGCGCAGGAGCCGATCGTCGAGATCAACCTGCACTCGCACTGACACACTGAAGGGTGGTATTTCCAAAGGCGTCGTCCGCCAGCCAAGTCGTCAACTCAGATGATGAACACCCCGAAAATTTATTCGAGCGCGTCCGGCAATCACGACGGTGCCCTCAAAGGGGAACCACCATCCGCCCCTTACGCTCTGTGGCGATTTTCTCCCCTGTCGTCGGACAATTGGCGATCCCATGCCTGCCAGGCGGAGAAACGCTACGGCGGGTGGCTGTTACGCCCAGACAATAGCACGCTGTCCGACCGAATCGGGCTCGGGCTCGAGGTCAGGGTCGCCAGACAATTCGTCGGCGATGGCGATGAGGGCCGCCCTCCATTGTCGCCTCCCTCCCTGCGAAGGCGCTCAAACACCTTTGCCGCATCTTCAGCGGGGTCTTTCCGGAGCGCACAGGACTCTGCCCAAGCTTTCCGGGGCTTCGTGGCGATGTGACCCCCGGCCGCCAGCCTGCCGGAGGTCCATCCAATAGGCGGTGCGGCGGGAGTTGCTATGGCTCGCTCATTGAAAGCTATCGCCGTGGGTCTGGCAGGCAAGCCCGCCGTGGTTGCCGCTAAAATAGAATGGTGTTGGCGTGTCCGTACCACTCCATGCCTGCGATAGGGCCCCGGCTGGCCGCCCGCCGCGGGACCCTTTTGAAGCGGGCCAGAGCGCGTCGGAAACTGCTGACCAGTCGCCTATGTTCCACTATTCAAAGAGAGAGGAAAATACTTGGCCTCAAAGTCGGGATACTTTTATTCGCGCAGCTCGCGAAGGTCGCCTTCTTGTTGCAAAAGACGAAGCACGCAAAACGTTTATATCCCTGTAGTCTCGGTCGATCGCTCGCTCCAAGGCGGCCGGCAGTTCAAGCACGGGAGCGTAACGCTGCCGCTTTCATATGCGGAAACGTAGACAGGCTCCAAGCAGGGCTGTTCAGTTCTTTTAGAATCCAGCGGTTTTGAAGAGGGTGTCGATGTCGATGGCGGCGCGCCACCTGGCGTTTTTGATGTTGTCGCAGCCGTCGGCACGTAGGAGATTATAAGCGAAGGAACGCAGGCGCGCGACAATGTAGGGGTTCTTGCGGATGCGCAAGGCGTCCTCCGCAAACGCCGTGTCACGCACGTAATGACTGCCGTTTTCGATGCGCCAGTGGCCTCTGATCCATTCGTTCCATTGCTCTGGTGTTGGACTATGAGCGGAAGAAACCCAAAAGACGACCTCGCTGGTTTGCCTGCAAAGGCCGGTCGAAGGGTCGCGCCGGCAGACCGTGCGCTGTAGCCGAATCACGGTTTTGATGAACGGCTCCCACGGCGTATGGCGGAACCACGCTTTGGCGGGAAAGACGGTCAACTCGCGTGTTTCCCAACGATTGCGACCCTTGGTTTCGCTTCTCGCAAAGCCGCTCGGCTTGCGGCCGACGGCGCCGAGTTCCAGCCTGCGGCGCAGACGGGGCGTAATCGCTGTTTTCAGGCCACGTCTTTGATTTCGACGGGTGGCGCGTAGGCCCACGGCATGAGTTCGTCGAGCTTGCTCGCGAGATGACCGTTGACAATCTTGGTGAGCACGTCGGTCATGTAGGCGAGCGGATCAACGCCATTGAGCTTGGACGTTTCCATGAGCGAGGCGACGATCGCCCAGTTCTCGGCCCCGCCATCAGAACCGGGATCATAGTGCCGGGTTTCTGACATTCGAAGCGGAGGTCAGGTATCCTTTCCACCCGCTTGTCGGTCAGACGGTCCTGGTCGTGGGAGACCAGGTGCATGACGGTGTTCGCTATTTCCTGATTCGTCAGTCGCACGGCGGTTCCTACCAAGTTCCTGAATGGATGTTTGATCAGGCGGCCGGCGGCTCTGCGATTGTAGCCGTTCCGCGACTTCCCATTGGCCAACTCATCCTCCTACGCGGGCTGGTCGATCACCTCATGGCCTATTCTCCCGGGACCAGAGACGCCGGAGGCATCGGCCATGAAGAAGTCGTCGCGCACGCAAATGGACTTGTTCGCCACACCTGCCGCACCGGCCGTGGAGTTGACCGGGTTCGAGCGGCAGAAGGCCGTGGCGCTTCTCCAGGCATTGCTGACCGAGGCGATGGCGACAGCGACGAGCAATTTAGCGGTCACGACCAAGCAGGAGGCAAGCGATGAGTAAAATCGCGCCCGACCACCTCGCACGAGCCGCCTTCGTTTACGTGCGGCAGTCGACCGCCTACCAAGTGGCTAACAATCTCGAGAGCCAACGGCGCCAGTACGCTTTGGTCGAGCGAGCACGGCAGCTGGGCTGGAACGACGTCCAGCTCATCGACGATGATCTCGGCAAATCAGGCGGCGGCACGGTCCGGCCGGGATTTCAGAAGCTGTTGGCCGCGATCTGCGAAGGCCGCGTTGGCGCTGTCGTGTCACTGGAAGCTTCACGCCTGGCGCGGAACGGCCGTGATTGGCACACGTTACTTGAGTTCTGTGGCTTGGTCGGCACGCTAATCGTCGACGAAGATGCTGCCTATGATCCGCGTTCGCCCAATGACCGGCTATTGCTCGGTATGAAGGGCACCATGAGCGAGATGGAGCTATCGGTCTTCCGTCAGCGGTCCATCGAGGCTATGCGCCAGAAGGCGCGCCGCGGCGAACTCCACCTGACCGTCGCCGTCGGCTACTTGAAGACCGATGACGACCGAATCGAAAAAGATCCTGATCGGCGTGTTCAAGACGGTATCTTGCTCGTCTTCCGCAAGTTCGCCGAACTCCAGTCGGTCCGCCAAGTCCTGCTTTGGTTCAGACAGGAGAACGTGCTCGTTCCCGCGATCATGCAAGGGCGCGGCAACCGCCCGATCGAATGGAAAACTCCTGTATATCACACGTTGTACCACGTCCTGACCAACCCGGTGTATGCCGGTTCCTACGCCTATGGCCGACGAGGAACCCGTGTGACGATCGAAGGCGGCCGGAAGCGGATCATGCGCGACAATCTCCGGCGCAACTGGAAGGACTGGCAGGTTTTGATCCATGATCACCATGAGGGCTATATTTCTTGGGCGGAGTTCGAGAGGAACCAGCACCTGATTGCCGACAACGCCAATGGAAAGAGCTATATGGGCCGTGGCTCCGTAAGGCGCGGCGAAGCTTTGTTACCGGGACTATTCCGCTGCGCCCGCTGCGGCCGACGCCTGCACATCCAATACACCGGCAAGGGTGGCAACACGCAACGCTATATCTGCCGCGGAGCCTTTAGCGCGAAAGCCGCCGACAACTGCATAGGCTTTGGCGGAATGCGCGTTGATCGTCACGTCGCCCAGGAAGTGCTCGACCGGTTGCAACCCCTGGGGATAGAGGCGGCGCTAGCTGCGATGGAGGCCCAGACCGAGCGCCAAGGCGACAAACGCCAGCAGATCGAGAACGCCATTCAACAGGCCCAATACGAGGCAGCCCGGGCGCGTCGCCAATACGACGCCGTCGACCCCGACAATCGCATGGTCGCCGGCGAGTTGGAGCGGCGCTGGAACGAGAAGCTGCTGCAGTTGCGCGATCTGGAGATGCAACTCCAGCAATTCAATCGGGCGAAGGAGACCCCTGCGCTCTCTGCCGAAGATCATGCAAAACTGATGACCCTTGGCAAGGACTTGGTCAAGGCGTGGAACAGTCAAGGCGCTTCGATCGAGACGCGCAAGAAGATAATCAGGCTGCTTATCGAAGAGATTGTTGTCGACGTCGTCGGTGACACTCTGGCTCTCGTCATCCACTGGCAGGGCGGCGATCATACCGAGATGACCGTCAAGAAGAACAAGGTCGGGCAAACCCGCTGGACAGTCGCCGCTGATGTCGTTGATCTCGTTCGCGTGCTGGCGCGGCAACTGCCGGACTACGCGATCGCCGCCATATTAAATCGCTCCGGCAAATTGACGGGGCGCGGCGCGGCGTGGACGCGTGCCCATGTCTGCGGTCTCCGGAACACCAACGACATCCCCGTCTATCGCGAAGGCGAACGAGTCGAGCGCGGCGAGATAACGCTCGACGAAGCAGCCGACGTTCTGCAAGTTAGTCGCGCGACGGTCTATCGGTTGATCACCAGCGGCGTGCTCCCAGCTCAGCAACTATGCCCCGGGGCGCCGTTGATAATCCGGCACGACGACGTGCAGCAGGACGGTGTCCGTCGTGAAGCCGAAGCGAGGCGCCGACGGCGTCCGAGATCTCAAAATCAGCTCCAAAAACTTCTTGATTTATAAGGATATCGCCAGATGAGCAGTATGAAGCGCCTTCGTCCGAGCCGGCGAAGAGCGCGTTCTTGCGATTGAGCGCCATTACCCGTTCATTCTGCCCATGTCGGGCAGCAGTTGGAAGTCCATTACCGGTGGCACCCGTATTTTGGCAGCAAGGTTGCCGTCCGTCGTGTCGAGCAGCGAGCAACTGGGCAATTTCTTCAGGTGCTGGGGCCAGCCGGCGTTGTGGTCTCGATGGCGGGGTGGATGCTTGATCCCGTCATCTGCGCCGGAATGACTTTTGGCGGCCCGCGCGTCGATCTCGCCGCACTCGTCGAGCTGGAACGACTGTTGATTGGTGCGATCAATCCCGCACGGTGCCGGAGCGATGTTGCGATCGTTCCGGAGGAAGGCAATGCAATCTCCCAAAGCGTCGGCGGTGGAGCCGGCTCGGCAGCTGACCCTGATATTCGACAACAACAAGCTGGAAAGGCTGGGCTCCGCGGAGCGGGACAAGATCATTTCGGCGTTGGCTCAGATCCTCATGCAGGCGGCTGGCCTCAGCGTAGAGGAGCTTGACGATGACAAGTGCTGAAATGATTCCGGCGGTCATCCTCAAGAAGAAAGCTGTCGTCTATGTTCGTCAGTCGACGCAATCCCAGGTGATGACCAACCTGGAGGGCAAGCGCCGCCAATATGATCTGGTCGATGTCGCCCGCCAACACGGTTTCGTGGATGTTGAAATCATCGATGACGATCTCGGCCGGTCGGCGAGCGGAACGGTGGCGCGCCCCGGCTTTGACCGCTTGGTGGCATGGCTGTGCGCCGGGAAGGTCGGCGCTGTCTTGTGCTTCGATGCTTCCAGGCTCGCGCGAAACGGTCGCGATTGGCATCATCTGCTTGAATTGTGTGGGCTTGTCGAAGCCCGCGTCATTGATGGCGAGGGGGTCTATAACCCGTGTCGCCCCAATGATCGCTTACTCCTTGGCATGAAAGGCAGCATCAGCGAGTTCGAACTCGGCGTGCTACGCACCAGGATGTTGGACGCCGCCCGGTCCAAGGCCAGCAGGGGCGAGCTTCGCTTGTCGGTTCCGTTCGGCTACATCTGGCACCGGGAAGCAGGGCTTGGCCTTGATCCCGATCGACGTCTCCAGGAGGTCATTCGCCTCATCTTCGTCCGCTTTCGTGAACTCGGCAGCGCGCGCCAAGTTCTGCTCTCGATGAAAGCCGATCATATCCACTTCCCACGTCCCTCAGATGAGCGCCGCATGACGAGCTTCGACTGGACGCCTATCCGCTACCGCAATGTGATCGCCGTTCTCAAGAATCCCTTCTACGCCGGGGTCTACGTTTACGGGAAAAGTGAGAAACGCACCTCCATTGTCGACGGAAGGGCGCGACGGAGCTACGGGCATGGCAAGCCGATCGGGACATGGGAGGTGATGATCAAGGATCATCACGAAGGCTATATCCAGTGGGCGGAATATGAGCGCAACCAGAAGCAGCTCGCCCTCAACAATTACGGCCATGCCGGAGGCGCGAAGTCTGGCCGGGGCGGCAAGGCGCTTTTGTCAGGCATCATGACTTGCCGTCGATGCGGACGGCGACTGAGCGTCGCATATACGGGCAATCCTCAGAGTCGGCCGGTATATCGCTGCGACAAACCAAACCTTATGATGGGGCTGCCACGGTGCATGACCTTCGGCGGCCCGCGGGTCGATGCGGCTGTCTCCCGGGAGTTGTTGCTGGCGGTGGAGCCAATGGCGATTGCGGCGGCTTTCGAGGCGGAGCGGATGCACCGGGAACAACAGGAAGACCAGCAACGCATCTTGGACATGGAAATGCAGCAGGCTCGCTATGAGGCAAGTCTGGCCGAGCGTCGTTATGCGGCCTGCGATCCCGACAATCGTCTCATTGCCGCGCAACTAGAAAAAAACTGGGAGACGGCGCTGCGGCGTGTCCGCGAACTGGAGATGCGCCAGCCCGCGGAACGGCCATCAGTCCTCGAGGTCGACCCGAGCGCCTTCACGAACCTGGCGGATAATCTGTCGGCAGCATGGCATGCGCCGAACGTAACGATGCGTGCCCGACAACAACTGCTGCGGACATTGATCGCCGACATCATCGTCGACGTCGACGACGACGCGCGCGAGGTCGTGCTGACGATTCATTGGCGTGGCGGTCAGCATTCCGAACTGCGCGTCCGTAAACCACGGGCTGGCGAGCATGGTTGCGCGACGACAGAGGACGCTTTGGCGGTCATGCGAAGCATGGCCGGTCGCTGGTCGGACGAGCATATCGCCGCGTCGCTCAATCGAATGGGCATGCCCACAGGCCAAGGCAAAACCTGGACAGCGCATCGCGTTGCTTCCGTTCGACGCGTGCGTGGAATCCATGCCTATCGATCGGCGGAAAAGGACGGCGAATGGCTCACCATGAGGGAGGCGGCAAAGCTGTTAGGCGTCACACACCATACGATTCGGCGCCTGATCAAAACGGGTGTCCTTCCTGCGGTGCAGGTTGTCGCCGGAGCCCCGCATCAAATACGGGCCGAGGACTTGGCGTCGGACCCGGTGAAAATGGCGGTGGCCCGTAAAGGTCGCCCGTGTCGCGCTGTTGACGCGGGCACGCTTCCAATGTTTCCAGATACTTAAAGAAAGGGCGCACAATGACTCACGCATCGCAATGGGACGGATCGTGCGCTCGACGATGTTGGAGTCGATTTCGATGCGCCCGTCGTCGAGGAAGCGCGTCAGCCCGTCCCAGCGCGACAGCGCATAGCGGATCGCGTCGGCAAGTTTCGTCTTTTGGCTGATGAGCGCGAGTCTCTCGCGCAGCCAGGGTTCAAGCTCGGCGAGGACCGGGCGAGATTTTTCCTGTCGCGCATCACGACGCTCGTCGGGAGCCCGACCGCGGATTTGGCTTTCAATGGAATAGAGCGCGCCGATGCGCTCGAGCGCCTCGCTGGCGGTCGGCGCAGGACCCGCTGCCGCGAGTTCGTAAAAGCGGCGCCGGACGTGCGCCCAGCAGAAGGCGAGCGACACGCTGTTCTTCTGCGCCAGCGCGCGATAGCCGGCGTAGCCGTCCACCTGGACGACGCCTGCGAAGCCGGCGAGATGGGCGAGCGGCTGCTCGGATTTACGGTTTTGCGCATAGACATAGACGGCGAGTGGCGGATCGGCGCCACCCCATGGCCGATTGTCTCTCGCGTAAGCCCAGAGCTGGCCGGTCTTGGTGCGCCCGCGTCCAGGGTCGAGCACCGGCGCCCTCGTCTCGTCGGCGAAGATTTTCGTGGAAGACCTGATGTGTTCCAGGAGGCGCTCGTGCAGGGGCCGCAAATGCCAAGCGGCGCGGCCAACCCAGTCGGCGAGCGTCGAACGGTCGAGCGCGATCCCCTGCCGGGCGTAGATCTGGGCCTGGCGATAAAGAGGAAGATGGTCGGCGTATTTGGAAACGAGCACGTGGGCGACTGTCGCCTCGGTCGGCAGGCCGCCTTCAATCAGTCGCGCCGGGGCCGGCGCCTGCACCACCGCACCCTCACAGGCCCGGCAGGCGTATTTGGGCCGGCGCGTCACGAGCACCCGGAACTGCGCCGGAACGACATCGACCCGCTCGGAAACATCTTCGCCGATCTGGTGCGACAGGCCCTTGCAGCAGGGGCAGGCCTTGTCCTCGATATCGACGACGCTCTCGACGCGCGGGAGATGTGCGGGCAACGCGCCCCGGTTCGTACGACGCTTTCTGGCCGCCTTCTCACGTTCAGGCGCAGAGCCGGCTTCTACTTCCGCGGCCGCGGCGGCCTCCGTCTGCTCGACCTCTTCGAGCGCGAGCAGCATTTGGTCTTCGGGGAGCGTCTCGGCGCGACGCCCAAAGCGATGGCGCTGCATCTCCTTGATGATCTGAACGAGGCGCTCGTTGCGCGCCCGCTCGGCGAGAAGCATCGCCTTCAGCTCGTTCGGGTCGTCGGGAAGTTTCTCGATCGCCTGCGCCATGGGGGCAGAAGACCATATTTCGCGCTGCCTTTCGACGATCTTCGACGCCCTGATTCACTGTGTCGCGGCTCATCCGGGCAATGCCGGCGCCGGCGTCTCTTTTGTATGCACGCGCTTCCAATCGAGCCCCTCGAGCAGAGCCGAAAACTGCGTCGCGGAGAGTCGTATCGTTCCGTCTTCGATCTTCGGCCAGCGAAACTCGCCATCCTCAAGCCGCTTGGCGAAGAGGCAGACGCCCGTGCCGTCCCAGTAGATCAACTTGATCCGATCCGCGCGCTTGGCTCGGAAAACGTAGATGGCCCCGTCGAAAGGGTCCCCTCTTATCGTTTCACGCACCAGGGCGGCGAGACCTTCGGCGCCCTTGCGAAAGTCCACCGGCTTCGTCGCCACCATCACGCGCATCGCGCCAGTCGGGCCGATCATGACCGGGCTTTCAATGCGTCGATAATGGCCGTGACCATGCCGAGATCGGCATCGCGCCAGATCCAAACGCTCGCGCCATCAACGTCGAGTTCGACCACATGCGCCCCCACCGTTACCGCCTTGCGCTCCGACCGTAGCGCCGCCGGCGCTGTCCCTCTCGGCTCAACAACGACCCGCGCAAAGGCAACCCCATCGGAAGCCGCCGCCTTTTGCCGTGCTTCGCGCCGCCAGGTGAACAATTGCTGCGGGCTCAAACCCCGCCGCCGGGCAACCTGCGAGACAACCACGCCAGGCTGCAACGATTCCTCTACGGCTTCCGCCTTCTCGTCATCCGACCATCGGCGCCGGCGTTCCCCGCCGCCGGTGATCACTTCAATGCGCTGGACAGTCTCGCCTTTAGGGTCAAGCCGATGATCAAGTCTGGACACAAGCCTTACCTCCTGCAGGAGATCAGACTCGCAGCTGTCGCTCCAGTTTTGAAGGTGCGGTCAGAACAGCGCTAACGACGGGGCTAATTGCCCTTCACCTGCGTCAGCAGATCATTGCCCGAGGCAATCACGCGTTGGAACAATTTTTTTGACAGTGCTCGGCGTCGAGGGTGAACAGGCAGTCGGTCAATCCCAGCGCCTCGATCAACTCCGGCGCAGCGGGAATTTCGTTGCTCTTTTCGGCGACCATCACATGCGCGAGCACGATCCTGTCGGCATGGCGCAGCGCCGACATCATATGCGCGGCCTTGCAGTCGGCAAAGGCGTCGAAGCTACCGCGTAGCGTCTTGCCATCGACGGCGATCGCGGTCAGCCCTGACTCAACGGGCGGCGTCAGCACGTCTGCGGCATGGCACCGAAAAGCCGCCTCCAGCGCGTTCGGATCGACGCCTCGCAGGATTAGCCGCAAGCCGGTGTAGGACGACGTACAAGGCAGCTCCAGATCAAAGGCGTCGTTCAGCCGTAGGCGGTGAATGCGAATGAACTCGTGCATCTGCCGATAGGAGTTGGTGCCGGCGACCATCGCGAGGATGGCGTAGAGCAGCACCGTCGACAAATCGAAACGCTTGCCTTCCCGGCGACGATAGTCAGGTATCTCGCGCAAAATCTCCAGCAGCGTCACCTGCATGCGACAACCTCCGATTCGGGTTGTCGCCTATAAATTCACACATCTGGCTCGCCGGGAATCTTAAACCCGCTCTCATAGATCAGAGACCTGAACAGCCCTGAGGCTCCAAGGCTTCTTGATCCGCGAACGCCGTTGGATACCCTCTCTTAAGCGTACCGAACAAAGCCGATGTAATGACAGTTTGCCGCAACGGCATTGATAATCGCTCCGTCCCGTCCGTTCCGCACGATGGGGATAACGTCAACCCCGCTAACATCAGCGCGATAGATGTGGTAACCGCTCGAAGTAACGTGGGGGTTTGCGCCCATAAACTCATAACTGCGTCCGTGAACGCCGTTGCCTTCGTCGAGTAGACGGGACGCGAGAAGCGACAATGTTTCTGCTTCCCGTCTACTTTCGGCATTGTCGCGCCATTCCGGTGAGCCGGCGAGATAGACCGCCGTGTCGCCACAGATGTAGCCCGAATTATTGTCCATTAGAATTAGGCGCATGGTTCTTGCTCCATATTCAAAAAATATGAAAGGCAACAACTCCAAAGCCTGCCGTGGCGTCGCGTCATTGGCCTGGATCAGTTTGACATCAACACATCTTAGGCAATAAGCCAATGGCTCCTTTCCACCTGCAACAAGCGGCTCCGCCCCGACCATTTCCTTTAGTTCTCCCCGCAGCAGTAGCGGTGAGCGACATGGCATCTTTTTATAGGCACTCTGCCAAGGACGCGATTGGAGACTTCCACATACCATTAACCGTAACTAGTTGAGCTTGAAGCGTGCGCTGGTTCGTCCATTTACGAAAGACTTCGCCGCTAAGGTGTAACCTGTAATAGATAAGTTCGATTCTCTGCATCTTGCGCATTTGGAATCTCCAACGCTGCGCAATCCTGGCTTGAACGGCTCGGCTTATCCTTTCGATAAGGTTTCTTCCGAGACTACAAAGATCAAATGCTAGAAAAATACATAAGCCAAACCCAACTTTTGAATATACCTGCCAATATTGGTAATTAAACTCTTCTGTCGGAGCTTGCCTTCAGTCGCGGGTTCCGATTTAGCAAGAACTCCGCAAAACGAGCGCGAGTGGGCCCTGCTAGCCCGGACTTCTCATACGCGAGAAATCCGGGCTAAGCGTTCCGACATCAGAAGATATTCGCATGGTTCCATCATTCATCTCCTCTGTTTACGACAGGCGTCGACCTTTTGATCAGCTGACGGCGTCTGATCGTACAACCACATATTTTTCGAATAATAGCGACACTCTTCCGCCGAACCTGAGCTCGCCCGAAAAACGGTAGGCGGATGCACCGAATGCATCCGCCTACTTTTACGTCGGCGCGCTTCAGGGGCGAGAAGACATACGCCAACGATCTCACGACCCATCCTCATTCGAAGAATTACGAACATATATTGATCGCGGAGTTACCGAGAATGCCCTCAACAAAAAATCAGGCGAAACCTACTGCGGCGTTACGCAACACCTCAGAGTTGATACGCGTCGGGAATCGCTTTCATATCTCCTTCCCAATCGTTGTTGTCGGTCACGCTTGATACATGATCTCACAGTGGGACGTATATCATACTGTGATCCACCTTCGAAGCCCTTTTTTGTCCCATGAAGAGAAATGCTCTGCCTTCCACAGAATTTCATTGACGGGATCAATAGGACTCGTCCCCGAGACGGCGAGGATAACCGCGACGTCTATGTTCCGGATGTAGAACGCTCCTCTGTCCATGCCGATCCCGGCCTCGACCACGGACGTATATTCGGAAATCTTGAAGACGAGGAAGACGACGTCCAACGCTACCGCGACCGCAAGTTTCCAGCGCACGAGGCGAGCGTCAGGGTCACGGGCCGCCTCCACCAGCCGCGAAAAGGCCGCTTGAGACCAGCACGAAGACGTTGGCGCGCCGGTAAGCCGTTCGAGTCGGTCCTGCGCAGTCGCAAACCTCCGCCGGCGGCGATGCGCCCGGTCGAGCGTGCCACCGAAGACGAGGGGGTTCCGATACGGTGAGCGGCAACATCATCGGATGGCCGGGAAGCCCGTCAAACAGACCGTCTTCGTCGGGCGCGCGCGCGTCAGGCGACGACATGGCGATACATCATTGGAAGCGCCTCCACGAGCCGTGAGATGTCAGGCACGATGGCGAAGCCGTTCTGGTCGAAGAGATAAGGCACGTAGTCCTGCGCTTTCGCGTCGACTGTAATGGCGAAGACTGCCTGGCCCAGCCGCCGAGCTTCCATCACGGCGCGGCGCGTGTCCTCGACCCCGTGACGCCCTTCGTAATGATCGAGATCGTTGGGCTTACCATCAGTGATGACGAGAAGCAGCCGACGCGTCGCTGCGCGTTTCGCGAGCTGCGCCGAGATATGGCGGACGCCGGCGCCGAGCCGCGTATAGAATTTTGGCGTTAGACCCATGATGCGGCGACGCACCGTCTCGTCACATCTCTCGTCGAAGTCCTTGACCCGTTCGACGAGCACGCGTTCGCGTTTGAGCGAGGAAAAAGCGTGGACGGAAATTTGGTCGCCGCAGGCTTCGACGCCGCCGACCAGCGCGACGACCGCCTCTCGCGCGACGTCGATCACCGGCCGGCCTGAAGCGATGCTTTCGGTTGAGCGCGACGAATCGAACAGAACAGCCACCGCGAGATCACGCTCGTCATTCCTGATGGCGCAATAAATGCGCTCTTCGGTTTCTCCGGAGGCAAGGAAGTCGCAATGCGCGCGCACTACCTCGTCTATATCAAGATCTAATCCGTCAGGCTGCCGCCGCAGGATGCGCCGACGCGGGCGCAGCGCTTCGAACTGCCGTTGAACAGCCGCGATGCGACGCCGGGTCGCGGGCTTCTCGAGCGGCTCGGTCGGCGCTTCCGCGGCAAGCCTTTCTTCCACACGCGCGTGATTTGGAAGATAGCAACCGGATTTCCAGTCCCACTCGGGATAAACCCATTCGCCTAGAAGTGACGATCTCTCCACGTCGCGCGGCGCGAGATCGAGGTGAAATTTCAGTTTCGTCTTCGCGGATTTCGAATTCCTGGCGAGGGATGCTTCGTCGAGATCCTCGGTCGCCTTGCGCGCATTGTCCTCTTCATCGTCGTCCACGGTCCGGTTGATGTCGAGGAAATCGATCATGGACAAGATCGATTCGAAACGGTGGAGGATGAAACTATCCTTGCGATCCGCCTGCTCGGCCTTGCGGCGGATCGCTTTCAGCATCTTCTCGCCGTCCTGCGCCGACGCCGCGTTCTGCGCCGCGCTATCCTCCCCGGGGCTCGACGTGTCTGCCGGACGAGGAGCCGAAAGCAGGGGCCAGAGCGCCACGGGTCGGAACGGCCGGTAACCTGCGTCGGCGTGATACGCGTCGATCGCCGCGGCGGGATCGCGGATCGCCGCCGCAATCGGCGCCCCGCCTCCATCTTCCTGCGCGAGCAAAGCGCGTATCGCCTGCTCGAGTTCGGCTTCCGGCGAGGGCAGCAACGGCGCGGGACGAACCTCAAGAAGCGCCGAGCCGAGATCAGCGCGCAGCTGCAGCAGACCCGGGCAGCAGGCGAGCACCGCGCTTTCGGCGCGCAGCGACTCCCGCAACATTTCTATATCCCGTTGCAGCGGGTCGGCTGGCGGTTGCGCGGGCGCTCGCATAAAGGCCGCGAGGGCGGCGAGCCAGCGGTAAAGGCCCCGGGAGAGCGCCGCATCCTCGAATAGCGAGACCGTGGGAGGTAACGCGAGCCGCTGGCCGTCATATTGGGCGTGCGTCACACGATCGACGTCATGCGATAGGCGGGCCCGTCGAGTGAGGCGATTTGCTGAAATGTCGGTCGCGACCGGAAGCAGATCGACGCCCTCGGGGCCGCCAAGCGCGCGGAAGATGATGTTGGCCGGTCCGCGCATCTCATCAAAGGAAACTTCCGAGTCGGCGAAGCACGCCTCGGAGCCGATCTCGCGCACGAGATCATTCCAGATCTCGCCGACCCTTTCCTCCGGCTCCCAGAAGCGCGGGAAAGGCATGCTCAGTTTCCTCAGCCGAAAACTGCGACAACGAGATCAGTGAGTCCACGCTTGACCTCACGATCGTCTGTCAGCGGCTCGATGATCGCAACGCGGATGGCGTCGTCGATGCGCGTGCCGGCGGCGATGAGCGTCGCGCAATAGATGAGGAGCCGCGTCGAGGCGCCTTCTTCCAGATCTCGTCCCTTCAGATTGCGGGTGTGACCTGCGAGCGCGATGAGTCGTTCGGCGCGAGCGAGATCCAGGCCGCTCTCCATCGCGACGACTTCCGCCTCGATCTTCGGCGGCGGAAAACCGAATTCAATCGCGACGAAACGCTGTCGTGTCGAGGGTTTCAGGCTTTTGAGAATATTCTGATAGCCCGGATTGTAGGAGACGACGAGCATGAAGCCATCGGACGCGACCAATGTCTCGCCCGTGCGCTCCAGCGGCAGGATGCGGCGATCGTCCGTCAACGGATGCAGGACCACAGTGACGTCCTTGCGCGCCTCTACGAGCTCGTCGAGATAACAGACCCCGCCGTTGCGCACGGCCCGAGTCAATGGCCCGTCCTGCCATACCGTCTCGCCGCCGCGGATCAGCCAGCGGCCAGTAAGGTCCGCCGCCGCCAGATCGTCATGGCAGGAGACGGTGGTCAGTTCGCTTCTCATGCGCGCCGCCATATGGGCGACAAAACGCGTCTTGCCGCATCCTGTCGGCCCCTTGATCAGAAGCGGCAAGCGATGACGCCAGGCCCGTTCGAACAATTCGCATTCATCGCCAACTGGACGGTAGTAGGGGATGCTGTGGTGGATCGACTGGTTTGACGTCGTCGCCTTCATGAGCTCCACCTCATTCGGCCGGGGCGAGAACGCCATGCGCGACGCTCGTTTCCTTTCTGGGACCCAGGATCGCATAGACCCAGAGAAGCACGCCTATGACTACGACGATGCCCGCCGCGAAACGCATCCAATAGAAGACGCTCAACTGATCCTGAACTTCCATGTAGCTCATGCCCATAACGCGTTGGAGATGTGTCTGCACGACGCCGGCGAAGGTTAGTGTGAAGGTCATGAAGGCCATCCCGCTGGAGATGATCCAGAAGGCCGCCATGTTTAGCACCTGATTGTAGGGGGCGACGCGGAAGAGATGCGGGAAGGCATAGGTCATGATCGCCAGGTTGAGAGCTACATAGGCGCCGTAGAAGGCGAGATGCCCATGCGCTGCCGTGATCTGCGTTCCATGCGTGTAGTAGTTGATCGGATGCAGCGTATGCATCAGCCCCCATACGCCCGCACCGAAGAAGGCGAGCACGGAACAACCGAGCGCCCACAGCAACGCCGCCTTATTGGGATGGTTGCGGCTACCTTTCCACACCATCATGAACGTGAAGACGACCATAGCGAAGAAGGGAACCACCTCAAGCGACCCGAAGATCGAGCCGACCCACTGCCAGTATCCCGGCGTGCCAATCCAGAAATAGTGGTGCCCGGTGCCCATGATACCGGTGAACAGCGAGGTAGCAACGATGACGTAAAGCCACTTCTCGATCACCTCGCGGTCGACGCCCGTGAGTTTCAGCATGATGAAGGCGAGAACAGAGGCCATCACCAGCTCCCAAACGCCCTCCACCCAGAGATGGACGACCCACCACCAATAGACTTTGTCAAGCACGAGATTGGCGGGGTTGTAGAGCGCGAACAGGAAGAAGACCGCGACGCCCCACAGACCGAGCAGCAGCACGTTGGTAATCGCCGTCTTGCGGCCCGCGAGCACGGTGAACGTAACATTGTAGAGAAAAATGAGCGCGGCGACGATTATGCCGAGCTTCACCCACAGCGGCTGCTCGAGAAATTCGCGCCCCTCGTGAATGCGAAAGACATAGCCGATCACGGCGCCAAGCGCGCCGATGAGCAAGATAGTGAGTTGGACATAGGCGAGGATTGGCGAATGAATTTCATGCTCGGATTCTTCGGGAATGAGATAATAGGCTGCGCCGAAGAAGCCGAGGAGGAGCCACACGATCAACGCATTGGAATGTACCATGCGAACGATGTTGAAAGGCATCATCTCGGAAAGAAAATTCGGCTGGATATAGATCAATCCCGCCCAAAGGCCGGCGACAACCTGCACGACGAACAGCGCGATGGCCGCCAGCCAATACCATTTTGCGATCGCTTGAGTTTCGTATTTCATCGGATTTTCCCGATTAGCGTGGTAGAGCGGAAGGATCAACCGGCTTTGTTCGGGGGCCAGTTGTTAGTCTTGATGCGGCTGACCCACTCAAGGAACGAAACTAGGTCGTCGAGTTCCTGATCGTCGAGGTGGAATTGCGGCATCTGTCGGCGGCCCGCCACGCCACTTGGCTGGCCTTGCATCCAGCCTTTTATGGCGTCGCGCGCGCCCTGAGGGTCCTTATCGCCGCCGTACCGTATGAAGACATTGCCGACTTCGGGCGCGAAATAGGCGCCCTCGCCAAGAATCGTATGACAGTTGATGCAGGCGTGTTTTTCCCAGATCCGCTTGCCGCGTTCGACAGCGGACGTCAGGGATGGCGCGTCGGTCGACGTGGACTTTGCATAAAGGTGCGTTTGGGCGACCAACGCCGCGAAGACGACAAAAAAGAATGCCGACCCACCGAAAAAAATATTTCTCGCCGCCGACTTCGTAAGGAAATCACTCATACGCCGCTCCGAGCCTGTGTCCCCATATCGCGCACGATAGCGCGCCCCTAGCAATCGCAGCGATGTATCATGGTATGATATGCATGTAAATAGCGAGCGTCTCGCAAATTTGAGAAAACGTGCAATTTTAGACAATTGTCCTCGCGTCGCCTTGATCGCGAGTCAGGGTGACCGCCGGACGGGAAGCCGAGAGGAGGGATACATGAACGCTTGCATGTTGACCCTTTCCAACCTCATTTTGGAAAAACGGCAGCTCGTCTGATCGAGGACGTCCTCACCAGGCATTTTCAGTCTGGAATATACGCGTTTGCCATTACCGGCTTATCCCATCGGCTTTCGCCGCAAGATGGGGCTTGAGACAACGACGAGGAGTCAATGTTGATCCCTGTTGGTAGACGCGAAAGCAATCTCAACGAGAGTCTGGCGCCGCTTCTAGGAAGTGAGCAAGTTCCCGCTTTGTGTGGTCTCTCGTCGCGTCACCCCGCATAAGTGAGCATCGAAACGTCTCATGCTCACTCTGACCGAATTGAGAGCTTCCGACTCGCGGAAAAAGCATTTACAATGCCACGTCAAGATGGCTATTACATATCGTAGGTGCCGGGTTTTTCGAGGCTCTGGCAGACAACAGCGCAACAGCGCATCTCGTCGTTATCTTCGACTCGACCGTCGTCCGCGCCCACGTCTCGGCGGCTGGGGCAAAAGGGGGCAAGAAACCCAAGCGCTTGGACGTTCAAGCGGACGCTTCTCGACCAAAATTCATATCAAGACGCACCTGGACGGTCTCCCGTCGCTTTCGATCTGACCGGCGGCGAAACCAGTGACAGCCGCCATTTTCAAACCCTGCTCGATATAGGCCCAGATATCAAACCGTGAGCAGTTGTCGCAGATAAGGGTTATGACGCCAAGGCGAACCGCGAAGTTGCGAGAGCACGGGGAATTGCGCCTGCTATTCCCTATCGCAAGACAACAAAATTGCAGCCAACTCGCTTGCGCATTCGTCTGGGTCAAATCCGTCCACACGGCCTAACAAAGCCCACTTGATCACAAAAATAGAAGAACCTCGATGAACGCAGTGGACCCTGCACTTCCGCAAAAACCGGCCAGGTGATCGTGGGCATAGCGCAGGCGCCATTTCAACGCCCTGCTGGTCGTGCGCCCGAGCGGCCGACTAATCGCTCGGGTAACGGCGTCCTCAGCCGCCGTGGGCATAATTTGCGCCCTCAAACGCGTGTGAACGTTTCGATCTGGGCGAGTGCGTCAAAGCTTGGAGCTTGGTCCGCTCCTCATTTGTCAATTTCATCGACGTCGGTTCCAGTTGGCCTGTAATGCGAAACTTGGATCATGATTTACTGATAGTCGGGAGGCAGGTTGCCGACGTTTCTGGCGATATTCGTCGTTTACGAAAACCAGCGACCTTGAAATCGAAAAGCGCCACTTGTTTCACTCTCTCGTTAAGATAGAAGTGGGGGGCACGATCAGTTTATGCGCCCCCCGTCATCACACCATCGCGAGTTGCTTTGATGTTCATGGTGGGATGATTGGACGGCCGAGACGTTAAGGGGAGTTCAATTTCGGTGAATGCTCTCGCGGAGCATGAGGACTAGCGCGTGTTGGCTCTAAATCACTGTTTCACCGACGAATGCACATTATGCGTTAAGGCGCGGCAAACAGGAATGCGATCGGGCCGGCCAATCCACCAAGTACAAAAAGTAATCCTCTTAAATGCTGGTTCGCAATAGGAATCAGACCCTGTCCTTCCCGTCGATCTTGCAAATATTCCTCATAACTGCTCGTTGTTTGCGCATTTGTGGACTGAGGCGATACAGGTTGTGCATGAAAATGTGGTCGCCCGGCGGAGTGGTGCGCTGGGAAAGCGACGGCGTTAGGTGTCGCACTGAAAATGAACAGAATTACAAGGAGATATTTCATTTGATGGTCCTCATTTGTTGTCGTCAGAGCGGAGGCCGACAATTAAAGTAAATTCGTCTCCCCTCCGAACCTTCTTCAGTCCCAGCTTCACCCGATGCCATTGCATCGACACTCCTGCTACAGGCGCGCGGCAGAAGAATTGAAATGCCTAGCCGGACCTTCAGATTGGTCTGGCAAGACTTTTTGTGCAGCCAACCCTTAGATGCGCAGAGAAGGAAAAACCTTACGTCGAAAATCGTAGAATTTGTCACGATGTTCCCGATCGGTCCTGCGATCGATAGTATCGAATGACAAGGGGTTATCGTTAAGCCTTCAAGACTCGGATCGTGGGCTTGACCGCTCGCCGCCATAGCGCACTGCGATGTGTGAGCAAGGATCCTACGTTCACTGTGAGGTCGCTGAGATCCTCGGGCTCTTTATCGCGCCGCCCGAGATGGCCATCGCTCTCGCAGTGGGCGAATACTCATCGATCCAAGCACAACGCTCGCGAGGTTATTTGAAGCTGCCGAACGGAGGCGCGCGTCAATCGCACGATTACAAAAAGCTATGCGACTACGACACTTTTCGTGGTGCTCGATCTCGAGAGTGATCAACGTCGTCGGCAAACATTACAAGCGCCTCCGTCGTAGAGTCCCTTGACTTCATGAACAACGTCATCGCCGCCTATCGTGACAAGGAAATCCATATCGTTTCTCGATAATTTGTCCACCACAAGCACGGACGCGACATGTGGCATAAGCGTTACAATTTCCGCACAATTCACACCGACCCACGCCTCTTGGTTAAACCAAGTCGAAATCTGGTTCTCGATCCTCTCAAGCAAATCGCCGAAGTTCCATAGTGTCCCCAGGCTCATCAACGATATCGAGCGGTTCACCGCAAACTACAATGAAACCAAGGCTGTTCGTCGGACTAAAAGTACCGCGCGACAAACATGATGATGAGAGTCCCTCACTCAGATCGTCGCGCAATAAAAAGCTAACTCCACCAAAAAACACCTCAAACCGCGTTTCGAATTTGGGTAGTAGAATAAAAAACCGTTCGCGAACACGGCCGGTGTATCGCCCCCGTAAAGGAGGGGTACGAGCGATGTACCTGCTGAGTTTCGAACACGCGATCTCCCGCGATTATCGCATCTTCGTGCATCTGGAGCGCGACTTTTAGATCTTTCTACCCACCCGTTGGGGGCCGATGGAGGTTGGGTCGAGGAGCTGGCGATCTGGTGCTCGAACGCCCATTCCGGGATGGGCCAGCGCCCGGAGGTGATCTCAGTGATCGAAACCGTGTGGGTCGGTGGAGGTCGGGCAACACGCGCAATTTTTTTTGACACGAGGCGCTCTATCGTCGAGCTCGAGCCCGAACTGCCGATGTGCATGAAATGGAGGTCGCACTGGTTTTCACCTCCCGCTGGTTCTCGAATTTCCGGGCGATGTCGACTATCGCCGATCCAGTGCGCAGTTGCATCATCCTTCCGGACGCCTCGAACCTCGATGTCCCGGTGATCGAGGGCTTGGAACGCTCACGCGCCGAGTCGAAAAACTTCCACCGTAATGACCTGGGGCGACGGATACAGCATTTTAGCAATACCAATGGTGGATCCCTATCGATCAGTCGTTATTTTTCCTCCTATGCGGCGATGTTGGAGGAACTTTCTCTTCGTTTTCGCCGGAAGATGCCCCCCGAGAAAAAAGCCGAGACACAATCGGTCAAAAAACCTTATCGAAATCATCAGGATTGTCATACTGACCCATTGAGGGTAAGATCCCCCTGAGGCGTACGAAATTGAGACGAATCAAGAAACGAAGGTCACCCAAATCAGCTCCAATGCCTCGATCGTCGTCTTATCGATAGCGAGAGAGGCAGTCATGGGCGATTGATTTAACGACTGGTGTTTCATCAAGAACCCTATGCGACTCCAGCCAACAAACCAAGAGGATAACCCTCGGCCACCGCTCGCTCCCCTAGGTTCTTTTACGAGGACTGATGCCCGTCTGCTCTGTTTTCACGCGAGCAATGGGACGGGCCACAAAAACCAAGACAATCTCTTAATTGGAAATTATCCCCAATATATCACAGTGTGATGATATGTCACGTCGTCCGCCTGAAAAAAAAGCTAAGCCGACCATGTCAAAATCGGAATTCGAAGCGCTGGCTGATTTCCGATACCAGCTGCGTCGATTCTTACGCATCAGTGAAGAAATCGTGCGTCGGCATGGGGTTACTCCACTACAATATCTCTTACTGCTCAATATTAAGGGATTCCCTGGTCGGGAATGGGCCACACCCGGCGAATTGGCCGAACGACTGCAGGCTCAGCAGCATGGTGTTGTAGCGCTCATCACGAGATGCGAAAAGTTGGGCCTCGTGCGGCGCGATATAAGCTCGCGTGACAGACGCCAGGTGGAGGTGAGGCTTCTGAAAAAAGGAGAAGTACTCCTTGCGCAGTTGGCTTATCTCCATCGCGCCGAATTGCTCTCTCTGCAAGACACGTTCAAGGTTCCAAACATGAATTCGTTTAACAACAATATTTAACATGACCTTGCCCTCGAAGAACGTCTCCCAACGCTGATCGGATAAGATCTGGCTTTGAAGGTTGGCATGAAAGACCTCATTTCGGGGGCAATACACGCTTGAGTTCAAGCAAGAGGCAGTTCGGCTGGTTCGAGGAGGCGAAGGGGTCTCTTCAGTGGCGAAGAGCCTGGGGATTTCCAGTCAGACGCTGCACAATTGGGTGAAGGCCGATGCGGCGGGGCGGTTGTGCGACGTCGCCGGCAAGACAATCAGCGCCGATCAGATGGAGATCGCCCGTGTGAAAGCGGAACTGGCCAGAACGCGGACAGAGCGCGACATCCTAAAAAAAGGCGGCGGCGTATTTTGCGAGGGAGTCGCGGTGAGATACGCCTTTATCGAGCGACATCGCAAAGTCTGGCCGGTGGCGGCGCAATGTCGTGCGCTGAACGTCAACGCCAGCGGCTTTCATTAATATCGCGCGCGAGATGACGGGCGCCTATGGCTGGCCACGTGTCTGGCGGGAGCTTCTGGCACGCGGCGTTCGGGCGGGTAAGGAGCGCGTGCGCAAGCTGATGAAGGCCCATGGCCTTCAGGCGCGTGGCAAGCGCAAGTTCAAGGCGACGACGAACAGTTCTCATCGGCTTCCAGTCTCGTCGAATCTGCTGGAGCACGACTTTTTCGCCGAACCGTGTCTGGAGGGGTGACATCACCTATCTGTGGACGGAGGAAGGCTGGCTCTATCTCGCTGTCGTCATCGATCTGTTCAGTCGGCAAGTCGTCGGCTTTTCGATGAGCCCACGCATGACGCGGGCGTTGGTCATCGATGCACTACGCATGGCCAGGTCCGGAGACGGCCCGCAGCGGGGCTCATCTTTCATTCGGATCGCGGCAGCCAATACGCCAGCGGTGACTTCCAGAAGCAGCTCTCGGCCTTCGGCATGCGCGGTTCGATGAGACGAAGAGACGATTGCTGGGATAACGCCGTGACCGAAACGCTCTTCGGTTCGTTGAAGGTCGAGCGGTTGCACGGCATGCGCTTCGAGACCCGCCGTCAGGCAAAAGACGAAGTGATCGATTGGCTACGGTTCTACAACTGCCGGCGGCTTCATTCGACGCTCGGATATCTCAGTCCGATGGAATTCGAGAAAATGCGGCTTGTTGAAAGAGAAAGGCTCGTCGCATAATTGCTCGGCTATGGGAGACGCCGAAAGCGGGCAAGGTCACTTCGATGCGGCGCAGAACTTTTGACTCCACGTCGTCGAGGGTGACTTTGAGGCAAACGATGGCGTTTGCGGTCATGCCGCGAGTTTACGGTCTTACCGCGCCGCCGCCCGCCGCCATGGCAGAATGGCAGCAAGGTCTGTAATTTTGTGATCGTTGATGCGGGCCGGCACGTCGGCGAGCCGGGCCTGCGGATCGACGCCATTGAGCTTTGCTATTTATGCCGCCCGCCGAACTATGCCGAACGGGTCCGGTATGGCGCGCCGTTGTGACGCTGGCATCGGCCATCGCATATACGGCCGCCTCGGCTCCATTCGGCATAGTCTGACAGCTCAGAGCGCCTCTAGGAAGGCGAGCAGGCGGTCGTTTGGCTGGAAGCGGTTAGCTTGTCGCGCTCATACGGTGTGAGCTTCGCCAGAGCTGCTTCCTTGAGGGCGAGGTGGGCGTGCAGGTAGGTCTGCGTCGTCTCGACCGATTCATGCCCGAGCCACAGCGCGATCACGGAGCAGTCGACGCCGGCTTGCAGCAGTTCCATCGCAGCGCTGTGCCTCAACACGTGCGGCGATACCCTCTTGGCCTTCAAAGACGGGCAACTCTGGTGGGCGACAAGAACATGCTTTCGAAGCAGCGATTGGACGCTGTCGGCACTGAGCCGGCCCCCGTGCATGTTGGGGAACAATGATGTTGCTCCTTTCCGTACCGGTTCCTTGAGCCATGCCTGAAGCGCGCGCCGAGCGAGTGTGGTCAGCGGAGTGGTCCTCTCCTTCCGTCCTTTGCCGACGCAGCGCACGTGCGCGCCAAACCCGATGTGGACGGCATCCCGATCAAGTCCAGTCAGCTCGGAGAGGCGCAAGCCCGTCTGGACCGCGAGCAGCAGCAAGGTGTGATCGCGGCGGCCAAGCCAGGTCGTTCGATCCGGCGCGGCGAGAATCGCCTCGATCTCGGGGCGCGTCAGGAAGTGCACCTGTCGCTTATCGTGGCGCTTGCTCGGTATGGCGAGCACACGCTGGATCAGCGAACTGTGTTCAGGTTCCTCAAAGGATACAAACCTGAAGAAGGAGCGGATGGCGGTCAGGCGCAAATTACGCGTCTTCGCGCTGGCGCCGCGCTTCGCCTCAAGATCTTTGATACCGGCGCGATCGAGAGCGGTCTTGGCGATCTGGGTGATCGCACATCCGGAAGCAAAGCCGACATGTGGCGCGAGTGTGCGGACAAACAACCGTCGACACGACGACTTTGGGCGGCCATTCCGCAGATATGCAACGATGGCTGCGCCGACGTCTGGCGGTATCGGCATCCGTGCTCGCTGTCGGCCCTTGGCGTGAACGAGCATCTCGCTGGCGCGCCAATCAATATCATCGAGCGTGAGCGTCGAGACCTCGCCGGCGCGCAGGCCGAGCCTGGCCAGCAACAAGAGAATGGCGTGGTCGCGCCGCCCCATTACCGTCGCCCGGTCGCAACCGTCGAGCGCCTTCCGCACCTGAGCGGCAGACAGATAGGTCGGCAGGGTCGCGAGCTTCCAACCTCGTATCGATGGCACGCAATCCGCCAATGCACACGGGTTCAGCTTCTGATGGTGGAGGTAACGTAGAAAGGCGCGCAGCGAGGAGCACATCGCCTTGCCCGTCTTCGGGCTCCAATCCCGGGCGTGGCGCTCAATATAGCCGGTCACGTCTCCCTGGCTGATTTTGCACAGGTCGTCGGCGCCGCCGGGGCACACCTCATGCAGGAACCTGCGATTGACCGGGAGATGCCGAATGATGGATTTCGGAGCCAAGCCGCGTTCTGACAGCAAGTAGGCATCGAACTCCCTGAAGATCCGATCGTGCGGGGTGAGAGGCGGCGGAACCATCGGCGCGATCGCGCCTTCCTCGCGCAGGACCGACAGCCATCGCCTGAGCGCGGCTCGGTCGCCGGGTTGGATAGAAACGAGATGCCCGTGCGGTCCGCTTTTGAGACGCCGGTACAGCTGGCTTCTACCCAGGTAGTCTTCAACTTCCATCTTCCTGTTCTCCGCTGTTTGAAGCGGAGGGACAGAACGAACTATGCCGAGCTGATCATACACCGATCAGAGAAAAATCAGGGGAAAAGGCGTATCGCTCCGGCGAGGGCCGCCTGGCGTTGAATGCCGGTTCCTGGATAGCTGTCTGACGATGGCGCGGTGATCGTGTCCATTTCAAATACAAGCGGACACTATCAGCGATGTCGACAGACCATCATGACGAGGATTCCGTATCACCAGAGCGCCGCCGCCGCCGATCTTGGACCCTGGAGGAGAAGCGCGGCATTGTCGGCGAATGCCTCGAGGGCGGCGCCTCGATCGCCGAGGTCGCGCGACGCCACGACCTCAACGCCAACCAGCTCTTCTCTTGGCGTCGGCAGTTTGGCGTTGAGGCGGCGGCGCCGAAGGAGCTCGCGCCGATCCTGCCCGTAACAATCTCGCGGGATGCGACGGCGGACTATTCCGATCGAGGGTCGAACGGCCAGATGGAGATTGTTCTCGCCGGGGGCGATCGGATCCTCGTGTGGGCGGACGTGGAGCCGGCGGCGCTGTCACGGGTGCTGGAGGCATTGTCGCGGCGATGATTCCGGTTCCGAGCGGCGTGAGGGTCTGGATTGCGACCGGCCATACCGACATGCGCCGCGGCATGCAGGGGCTGGCGCTGCAGGTGCAGGAGCAATTGAAGCGCGACCCGCACGCGGGCGATCTCTACATCTTCCGTGGCCGCCGTGGCGATCTCGCCAAAATTCTCTGGCATGACGGCGTCGGCCTGTCGCTTTACGCCAAGCGTCTGGATCGCGGGAAGTTCATCTGGCCGTCGGCGACGGCAGGGGCGGTTTCGATCTCGGCGGGGCAGATGGCCTATATGCTGGAAGGGATCGATTGGAGAAACCCGCAACTGACCTGGCGGCCGGAACGCGCCGGATAGAGCGCTCCCGACCGAGTAAAAAAAGCGTGGTCGCGTGCATTTTAGGGCGCTTCAAATCACGCGATTTATGATTCACTCCCTCTCATGGATGCCGCTGACGCCGAGCTTGCCCGCGAGAACGCCGCCCTGAAAGCGGCGCTGGCCGTCGCTCAGACAAAGGCCCTGGAAGTTGCGGCGGAATTGGCGGTCGCCCGCGCGAAAGCGTCGGAAGACATGGCGCTGATCGCGCAACAGAAGCTTAGGATCGCGAAACTGGAGCGCCAGATCTTCGGGCAGCGGTCTGAGCGGTCCGTGAGATTGATCGATCAACTGGCGCTCACCTTCGAGGAGTTGGAAGCTGCGGCGACGGAAGACGAGCTTGCGGCCGAAAAGGCTGTCGTCAGGACGACTGTCGCAGGATTTACGCGCAAGCGTCCGGAGCGCACTACATTCCCCGACCACCTTCCTCGCGAGCGCGTCGTGATTGAGGCGCCGACGGCATGCGAATGCTGCGGGAGCGCGCGTCTGCGCAAGCTCGGCGAGGATGTGACGCGCACATTGGAAACGACGCCCCGTCAGTGGAAGGTGATCGAGACGGTGCGGGAGAAGTTCACCTGCCGGGATTGCGAGAAGATCAGTCAGGCGCCGGCCCCATTCCACGTGATTGCGCGAGGATGGGCGGGGGCGAGCCTGCTGGCGATGATCGTGTTCGAGAAGTTTGGCCAACACCAGCCTTTGAACCGCCAGGCCGAGCGCTATGCCCTGGAAGGCGTGCCGATCGCGCTGTCGACGATGGCCGACGCGGTGGGCTCGGTCTGCACGGCCCTCGATCCTCTGCTCCGCCGTGTGGAAGCTCATGTCATGGCGGCCGAACGCCTGCATGGCGACGACACGACCGTGCCGGTTTTGGCCAAAGGCAAGACTGATACCGGGCGGTGCTGGATTTATGCTCGAGACGACAAACCGTTCGGCGGCGCCGGGCCGCCGGCGGCGATGTTCTACTATTCGCGCGATCGCCGGGGCGAACATCCACAGGCGCATCTGGCGGGATATTCCGGCATCCTGCAAGCCGACGCCTATGACGGCTACAACAGGCTCTATCTGGCGGATCGCAAGCCGGGTCCGGTCAAGGAGGCGGCGTGCTGGGTTCACGCACGGCGCCCGTTCTTCGCCATGGCGGATCTGGATGAGAACGCGCGCCGCAAAGCGGCGGGTAAAAAGGAAATCCCTTTGTCGCCGATCGCGATCGAGGTGGTGCGCCGCATCGACGTCCTTTTCGAGATCGAGCGGTCCATTAACGGTAAGAGCGCCGAAGAACGCCTGGCGGTTCGCCACACGCTGAGCCGACCGCTGGTCGATGATCTGCAGGACTATTTGCGCACGCAGGCAGCGAGGCTCTCGCGCGGGCATGATCTGGTCAAGGCGATCAATTACATGCTCAAACGTTGGGCGGCGTTCACGCTGTTCCTTGAAGATGGACGCGTGTGCATGTCCAACAATGCCGCGGAACGAGGGCTAAGGGGCATCGCGCTCGGAAGAAAATCATGGCTGTTCTGCGGGTCGGACCGCGGAGGGCAGCGGGCCGCGGCCATGTATAGTCTCGTTGTCACCGCACGGATGAATGGCGTCGATCCGCAGGCTTGGCTCGCCGACGTCCTCTCGCGCATCGCCCTCCATCCCGCACACCGCCTCGATGAACTGCTGCCCTGGAATTGGGTGGCAAAAGGTCCGGCAGCCTTCGCTCGTGTCGCCTGATAATGCACGTCAACAAGGTCTCTCACATCACGACGATCAGCCAGGTCGCCAAAGAACTTGGTGAGAACGAGGATTGGCTGTTCGACGTCGCTGCCGAGATGGAGCCCGAAGATGGTCTCATATGGGTCCACGGGATCACGTACGACGGCGTGATGGCGTTCACCGACTTCGGAATCGATAACCTGATCGAGCTGATCAAAATGTATAAGGCCGATCCGACACTCCTCAAGCGTTAAAACGCCCCGACGCCGACACCTGCGGCCTATGCCGGATGGCTACGAAAAGGCCAACCCGTTCGGCATAGCTCGGCGGGCGGCATAAACGTGCTTATGCCGCGCTCGGCATAAACAGGTCGCAATCAGCGTGTAGATCGTCGCCGCCCCGCTGCCCGCCGCGATCCTCGATCACTGCTGTGATGCGTGGAACAGCCTCGTCGAACAACCCTGGCGCATCATGTCCATCGGGCTGCGTGAATGGGCCTATAGGTTCGAACCAACGCGGGTTGGTATTAGAACCTTGAACATGAGCACGTGATCGAAAGGCGACCGGCTGCCCCTCGAACGGTCGTCGCCGGAAATTGCCTTCCCCATGACCGGAACAGCTCGAAATCGACGAGCACGGTTAGCCATTCCAGATCATCGTCCTTGGCTGAGAGTTCCGCCAGCCGCTCGTCTACGTCAACGTCAAAGAACCCCGAGGCCTCTCTCGTCATGTCCGCCATCCACTTGACATGACAAAATAAATCCGATCAGCCCTGATTTGCCCAGGGAAAACGTAAATCAACCTCGGTCACTTCTCGGTGAAAAACCCGGATCAACTCTCAGCGGAAATCAACAGTCTCCATAACAGCGCGCTCGCGCCGTTTCCCTCGACTATCGATGGCCGGTCACAAACGGCGAGGATCATATTGGAGACCTACTTCTCGGCATCGAAGATTCGCGGTATCTGCGGAGCGGGAAATATCCTGGCGGTTTCGCAGCCAAGCAGCCGTGCGATACTGGGGGATCGCAGCGCAGCTCGGCCAAATCGTGACCCGGCAAGGGATCATGCCGAGCACATTGATCTGCGGCGTTCAGCGAACACTTGCGCACATGTCGATGTTCGCGCGCATGGGAGGGCGTCACAACCACAACACCATTTTCGGCTCAGGCTCTTTCGCCAGCACCTTGCTGAAATCGGCGTTTGTCGGCCGGCAGCTGCCGGATTGCAGCCTGTCGGGTCGTGCCTGGTGATTCACAATAACGCACCGCAACTATCTTGCGTTTTCTTGAGAATACGGAGACGAGAATGTAGTTTCATTGATAAGAGCTCGCGCAGTTATTTCGTTGGGGACGAACGTTGCAATTGTGCCCCGTAAACCATTGGCTAAAAGTGTCTGTTGTACGTGAGCGTTTGCGCCTGCAATTAATATTTGCTTTCCAGCAGCGCTGGCGCTACGCGAAAACGAAATAAACGCTTCGGCCGCAGATCCATCCACTAGTGGAACTCTGCTAAAGTCCAAGATGAAAACGCTTGGCTCCGGGTCTATCGCTTCCAGAACGTTAAGAATTGTGGAACTAACCCCAAAAAAAAGTGGTCCACGAATCCGATAAACCAGAGCGCCATCATGGTCACAAAGCCCATTAATATGATGATTTCCATCCTCATCGACTTCGTCATGCGCGCCACTCAGGTTTTCGTTGACTTGTTCTTCCACGAATTTCGCCATCCGATGCATAAAGATCAAGGATCCAAAAGAGACACCGACCGCGATTCCCTCGGTAGCGTCACGAAGGGCTGTAATCAGAAATGTAGTCACCAAGACGATCGCTTCGTACCGATCGCTTCTCAGAATCATCAAAATCGCGGCGCGGTCAATCATGTCCCAGCCGACCAGAACAAGGACCGCGGACAAAGTCGCGAGCGGAATGTGAAATGCTATTGGCGCGGCCAGAAGCACAACCCCTCCCAAAAGTAAAGCCGAAAGAACGCCCGCGATTGGGCTGCGCGCGCCAGCACGGATATTTGTCGCCGTTCGAGTCAGCGCGCCGGCGCAGCAAATACCACCGAACATGCCAGTAAGGATATTAGCATAGCCCTGCGCGACCAACTCACAATTGGAGTTGTGGCGAGACCCCGTCATTCCATCTGCAATCACTGCTGAGAGCAATGACTCGATTGCGCAAAGAATTGCAATGACAATTGCCGTCGGCACAACATCGAAGGCATCAGCAAACGCTAGATGGGGAAGAAACGCATCAGGAGCGAGACCCGGGAAGCTACCGAATTTGGAGCCGACTGTGTCCACTGGCAGGTCAAACGCCGCCGACGCAAAGGTCCCAAACACGATTGTTGCCAACATACTCGGAAAACGAGGTCGACGTTGACGCTGGTAAATGAGATAGGCCAGTGAGCCCGCCGAAAGCAGTGCGGTCCAATTACGCATTGCCCCAAGCGAACTCCAGATGGCCGCCAGTTTGGGAACCAAACTAGCGGGCTCGTGAGGCAGGTCTACGCCTAGCAATCCCTTCAGCTGGCTTGCGAGAAGGTTAACGGCGACTCCCGCGCTAAACCCAATCGGAACGGCATGTGGTATGTATTTAACGTAAGACCCTACCCTCATATAGCCCAGCAAAAGCAACATTAATCCGGAGAGTATCGTCGCCGCAAAAAGTCCCTGTAAGCCATGACGCTCTATCGTCGCGCTGATAAGGGAAACGAAGGCCGCGGCGGGTCCTCCTATCTGGAAGCTGCTTCCTCCGAGTACCGAAACCACCCCACCTCCTATTACTGCACATAATAGTCCCGCTATAGGAGGAGCTCCAGACGCCACGGCAAGGGCCATTGATAGTGGAAGGCCAACAACAGCGACGGTTGCGCTCGCGATCGTATCAGCTTTTAGATCTTCGAAGGCGTAGCCTCGTCTCAGCCTTTTGTAGAGCTGAGGAATAAACTCCTTAGAAAATCGTAGTTGAAAGTTAAGGCGATCTGCGGGTGCAACTTCGGTCATTCTCTTAGCTATCCTACTCGCGCATTTATTTCATTTTTCGACGGCTTCGACTCCAGACGTGGGAGGGTTTCGAAGATTGTTATGACTCATTATTTGCATGTTTACACTACTGCTCCTTCGGGTTGAGCCTGTTAGGCTTTACGTTTATCTATGCCGTTCTAACCGTCGGAGTCTTAGAGGACTTTGCAAATGTGTGCCTTCCCTTATGTTCGAGCGGACGCCTCAGTCGCGTCTAGTTCTTGCAGCGGTTTTCGAGGTCAGCCGTGGTGCGTAATATGCCATATTTTCGTCTCCTTTGAACACACCAGGAATACTGTTGCTTGTGCGGGATTGCATTTTACCGATCGTCTCGACTAATGTGTTGGGACACTTCCACATACCAGATCAAGCTCCGCAAATTGAAGTTGAATTAGCGTCGGTTCATTCTGCCTTTTATTGGCAGACGGTTGTCTCTTGGTGAGCTGATTACGCGCGATCCGTCTCCATATAGTCGAGATCGGCCAGAGTTCCCTTCGAAGACTTGGCCATGAGGCAACCGACGAATGTAGTTGCGCTCATCCGTTTATCTTGGCGCATTTCAGAGGTGAGATATCTCCGCAGTATACTTCATTCGAAGGACGGGAGAGCCTTTGGTTCGCCGACCAAGGCTCCATAACAAAAACTGATCGCGCCGCGAACCTAGAGTAGATGCGCGAATTAGAGTCATACCCCTCCCTCCGTTTCCTAGGTCAATAGGCTGGCAGCTATGTCGTCTCACGACCGACAGGATATCGCCACCCGACATAAACGAGATGCGGTTTTTTGTCGCACCGGGGAAAGGTCTCGTTGTTGTAGTTATGTAACTGCCTGGGTTGGACGGTCGTCCAGTGGGAGCAGCGGCAACAGACCACCGTCGAGTGACGGGCCGAAAAATTCGGTACTAGTGAAGAGTCTGGCCGAACGCACGGTGCAAAAAGCCGGGCGGTCAAAAAAAGGCCACAAGGGCGAAACGCTTCGGTAGAGCGCCGCGCTCGACGAGTTTGTCGATGATCATCCAGCGGCCTGCGCGGAATGCGGCGTCGCGGTGAAGCTGGACATGATAAAGGGACAGATCCCTGCCAGGTGTTCGACCTTCTCGAACCACAACCGCTCGTGTCATCGCGCATCGCGCGCATGAATGTCGCTGCGTCTGTTGCAGCGTGAGGAGGTGGGCGACTTTTCCCGAAGGTGTCAACGGTCTTCGTCGTCTATCTGTCGAATTACCAGCTGTTGTCCAAAGAACGTCTGGTCAGTCTGATGACGGATCTTTTTGGCGTCAGACTTTACGCCGCCACCGTCGTCAACATGGTAAGCGCTGTGACGGCCCCACCTTCAAACGGGAGATGAAAGCGGCGAGTCTGATTTCCTGATTTGGAGATAAGGCTCGTGTCTAGACTTGATCCTTCGATTGAGCCGAACGGCACCGGGTTGCGGCGCATCGAGGTAAACACAAGAGCTGGCGGTCGTCGCCGGTGGTCTGAGGCGGAGAAGGCGCTGGAGGTCGAAGAGTCGCTGGCTCCCGACGCGGTCGTCTCGCAGGTCGCGCGTCGACATGGCGCGACGCCGCAGCAACTCTTCACCTGGCGAAGGGAGGCGCGTCGGAGGGCGGAGGTGGAGGGCGCTCCGCCATTTGTTCCGGCAATTTCGGAGAACGGCGCCGCTGTGCGCAGACTGGCGCCTGCGCCGAAGTCGGCGCCCGCGGCTCCCGTCGTGGAAATCGAGATGGGCGAGACGCATTTGTGGATCTGGCGCGACGCAGATATCGGCATGGCGACGGCGATCCTGCGCGCGCTCCGAACTGTCCCGGGCGCCAAGTGATCGGCCCGACGGGCGCAGTGCGCGTTATGGTCGCGACGAAGCCCGTAGACTTCCGCAAGGGCGCGGAGGGTCTCGCAGCGTTGGTGCGTGAGACGATGCATTGTGATCCCTTCGACGGCTCCATCTATGTTTTCCGCGCGAAAAGGACGGACCGCGTCAAACTGGTCTTTTGGAACGGCACGGGCGTCTCGGAGTGATGCGCCTGTCGGCGGCGCAATTTTCGGCGCTGCTCGAAGGGCTCGATTGGAAGCGTGTGCATGTGAAAGAAACGCCGGCGCCAATGCCGCCCGGCTGCTCTCTGCATAGTGAATCATGCCCCCAAAGTCCGTCGCGACGCGCCGGAAAATGTGCTCTGCTTGGCTTATGCCGCAGGCGATTGAAGCGCTCCCCGACGATCCCAACGAACTGAAGGCGATGCTCCTCGCCGAGCGGGCACGCAACGAGCGCCTCGTTCAGATCATCAAGGAAATGCAGCGCCATCGCTTCGGTGGTCGTGCCGAGACGCTCCCCGAAGACCAATTAATCAAATTGGACTTGGTCATCGCGACGTTAGGCCGAAGGCGCCCGACAGGAAGCTCTTCAGCCATACCTCAGCAGCAATGGAGTTACACCCCGAGATTACCACGTTTCGCATTTCTCTTGGCGCGGCTTCACAATTTAAACGACCTCGTGGGTGTCCTCGAACGACGTTCTACCACGAGGGTCCCGCCGTTGATGGAATTATTTGACGCGTAATACCACCGCTTGAGGCGGAGAACGCGTTGAACTCATCGGAGCGCCGTACCGACTTGCGCCTTTAGCGTTTCATGAAGGAAAGAGCATTGCCAATGTGTGCCCGGCAGCTATTTTGAGGTACACCGTGGGAGGCTCGGGGCGTGGGCGTGACAATGAGTATATTCGCCAAAGAAAATGAGAATGAGGTAGTCCTGAGCTCAAAAAAAGACCGGGTCCATGTTCATAACTCGGGAGAACCGACCGAGCATATTTCGGCGCTGTTAGAGACGAGACCACGTGACATCATCATCGACCTGCATCAGCTCGACTTCACAGATAGCCCTAGGTTCGGCAACCCGCTCGCTGGGCACAAAAACGTTATCCGGCCCTTTTTCGACTTCGTTCTCAAAGATTTAGAGGCTGGAGTGAAGTCCGTGCTCGAGTTGACCTGGCTTGACCGGGCTTTAGACATCAATCCTGATCCTAGCCGACTCTCGAGTGAGAGGGCCTAGGCATGCGTAATTCCCAAGGATCCGAATTGCACTTGGATATCCGAGTGCCCAATCGAACTAAATATCTGAAGCTCGTTGGCAATATCGCTGAGCTTGTTGCTAGCGAAATCGACATCGCGGCTAGCAAACGTGACGCTCTAGCCTATCACCTCAACTTGGTCGTGACCGAAGCAGTGACAAACGCTATTCAATACGGTCGTAAGAGCGCCGCGAAGGCAAAGGTCAGAATATTGCTCTTATATACCAACAAGGACCTCTGCGTTCGCGTCTACGATCACGGGACTGGTTTTGATCTCGACTCCGCAGGCCCGCCCGACGATTTGTTGAGCGAACGTGGGCGCGGGCTTTTCCTCATTCGATGGCCGATGGATAGCATCGAGTATTACAAGACAAAGTCTGGTAATATTCTCGAAATGAAGAAACGGGTGGAGTAATTTCGTCGCGCCTCGAACTCGGGGAGCTGCGCTATACGCAAATTCGACGCATCCAAGAAGCCGCAACATGGATTGGGAGCTTAACCTTCACCAACTAATCAAGCGGGTGACGGTGCGTTTAGGCCTACCGGACCCTTCATTCCGCTACGACCGGGGCTTTCCTCTGGAATACAAAACACTTTTCTCGCCACGCCGCGCGATCAGAGACGTTCTTTATATGGATCGGGTCGTACGAGGCAACGACGATGCGTTTGATTTGCGACCTCCAACGGCTGGCGACCAGCTCGCCTGTCATTACATCGTCTTCTACGGCTCTCACCGACGCAATCTAGACGAGGTTCTGCCCCTATTGCGGAATTTGGGATTGCGGGTAGTCGATCAGACGCAGTTCGAAATCGCCCCCGACGTTGACACACGATACCTCATACGAAAATTTTCTGTCACGTCTAGCTTTGACGCCGCACAGCGCCTGACGCCTTTCAGATTTAGCCTATTGGAGGCCCTTGATGCACTCCTTTCGGGTCAAACCGACGACGACCCCTTGAATGGATTGATTCTCCGATGTGGTCTCGACTGGCGACAAGTCGACCTCCTTCGCGCCTATTGCAATTACTACCTGCAGATATCCAAAGGCTATGGACGTCGTCGCGTCCACCGGGCATTACTCACAAATTACGACGCAGCCTTGTTGCTGTACAAATACTTCAACGCCCGCTTCGCAGTAGACCGGTCTTCTAGCGACGCCCAAGAGCGCCGGGCTGAGAAGCTGGCGCAGCTGCGGATTGATCTAATAGATTCGCTCGAAAAGGTCGCCGAGCCTAGTGACGACAGGATTTTGCGCGATCTGTTCAATATTATTGACTCCACTTTGCGGACCAACTTCTTTCTCCCGGCTAACAGCGACGAGACTCGATGCATCGCCCTAAAAATTAGCGGCCTGGGCGTGATAAACATGCCAGCGCCAAAACCTTGGAACGAGATATATATTCACTCACCTTCAATGGAAGGCGTTTACTTGCGCAGCGCCAGAATCGCGCGAGGCGGCGTACGCTGGTCTAGACTTCGCGATAACTTCAGAGACGAAATACTCAACCTGCTGCGGGCTCAAATGGTTAAGAACGCGGTGGTTGTCCCGCAGGGCGCGCAGGGAGGCTTCGTCATCAAAATTCACAGCGAGGATAAGACAGACGCCAAGGAGAAAGCCGGCGAGGCGTATGAGCTTTTTCTGCGAGGATTGCTTGATTTGATTGACAATACGGGCGAGGAGGTCGGCCCTTCGAAGGGTCTAGTCTGTTATGATGGCCTCGACGCTTATTTCGTCATAGATGCTGCCTCTGATAGTGACGTGGGAAGACTGTCTGATCGTGCGAATGAGATTGCAGCGAAATACGACTTTTGGCTCGATGATGCCTTCGTCACTGGGGGGGCATTCGGCTTCGATCACAAATTACTTGGCATCGTGGCGAAAGGGGCGTGGACGTGTGTGAAGAGGCATTTTTACGAATTGGGCCGCGATATCGATGAACAGATCCTAACAGTCGTCGGCGTCGGGGAAATCGGGAGCGAAGCCTTCGGCGGCGCTATGTTGCAGTCCAGCAACATTAGATTAATCGGCGCGTTCAATGCTGACTACATTTTCGTTGACCCAACTCCTGATCGGATAGCCGCTTTTGGGGAACGGAAACGCCTTTTCGACACTCCAGGTTCAACCTGGCGCGACTACAACCCGTTTCTCATCTCAGCCGGCGGCGGTGTATTTTCGCGCTCGTCCAAGAATATTATGTTGAGTCTTGAAGCACAGGAATTGCTGGGCACTCGCAATACTTCACTGGAAGGCGACGAGCTAATTCGGCTGTTGTTAAAGCTGCCCGTCGATCTGTTGTGGATGGGCGGAATTGGCACTTATGTGAAGGCAAGTTTTGAGGTGAATGAAACCGTGGCCGATCGCGCCAATGACACCGCCCGAGTGAGCGCCCCAGAGATCAAAGCTAAAGTGGTCGGCGAGGCTGCGAGCCTTGGTTTCACCCAGCGAGCTAGAGTTGAATATGCGCGCAAAGGCGGGCGAATCAACACGGACGCCATTGACCATTCCGGAAGCGTTGATCTTTCAGACCATGAAGTCAACATCAAGATCCTGATGTTGTCCAGGCCTGACAACGCTCCATTAGGAGCTAATCGGGATGAACGATATCGCATTTTGCGCGAAGTGGCAGACGAAGTCGGTCAGTTAGTGGTCCATAATAATTACACTCAATGTTTGTGCTTATCTCTGGAGAGGGCCCGTTGTCTGGATAACATCGCCTCTTTCTTAGACGTTGCGGACTTACTCGAGAACGCCGGCTTTCTAAATCGCTCAGCTGCACCCTTCCCGCTGCGGAAGGAGGCAGCAAGCCGCGAGGCGGGGCTTATGCGGCCGGAGCTCGCAATATTAATAGCTAACGCGAAGCTAGCAGTGAAACGAATGTTAATCGAAACGTCAAGTGTTCTCGACGAGGATTGGGCGCGTGAGTTTCTTGCGGGATATTTTCCCGAGCGCCTACGCAGGGATTTTTCTGAGCGCCTGCATGACCACCCACTCGCTCACGAGATTGCGGCCACGGTTATCAGCAATAAGATAATCGATCAGGCAGGCGTCGGTTTCCTGATCGGACCTAGCCAATTGGATGCGAGTTCGGTAAGCGAGGCCGTTGGGATTTATATAGCCTTCGACAAAATTCTGCAGGGTGACCGGTGGCGCCACGCCCTACACTCACTAGACGGCAATCTGACCACCGAGCGCCAGTATGAACTGCTCTTGCAGCTCGAAGACGCTTTGGCCTTTCTCTGTCGCTGGACCTGGGAGCATGGGCTACGGCTGACGCCAGACCGCGACGTCCTCAACGAATGGGACGCCGATCTGCGACAATATCTGAATTACCTCGACCAAAGTCGGGAGTTCGGTCTTCTGGCGTCCGGAGCCCCGGATGTCTCCCGAGTGTTGTTCCTCAATCGTCTCCGCGACTTTCCCGTACTGGTCCACCTGACGAAATGTTCGGGCAGAAACTTCCTGGAGGTCGTGAGAGCGTTCGACAATTTCACCAAGATAATTGGATTAAGGGAAATTGCCGGCCTTATCGAAGAAGTAAGACCTCGGGACAAATGGGAGAGGCGTCTGCAGAGCGGGCTGGACGATCAGCTTCGCTCCGCCGCTGCTCGATTCGTGGAGGCGCAGTTGAAATCCGGGTCTCAAGACGCATCGACCTTCTTTGAAACATTCGGTCTCGTCAGCCATCACGTCAAATTTCAGCGACTGCGACAAGAACTTGATGAGGCATCTCCAGCGACGCTCACGCCATTTGCTGCGTTAGCGTCTCAATTAGACGCATTCGTTGACGCCTGCGCCACCGCGGGCGATCGGAGCTGAAGCCACGCCCGCTCCGTAAAAGTCACAGGGCATCAGGATGCAATATTGTGCTTGGACGAAACTAACGCAACGCAATAACTTTGCGTTATAAAAAGAAGGTAGGTGCGCGGGATTATCACCACGTCCACGAGCTAAAGTATCGGGAAGAACTTTTGCTTCTAAGTGTGTCGCCATAGAGAAGGGTCTCCCTTGCGTGAGTCGAAATAGGCTACTCGGGACAGCGATTCCTCTTAATCGGAGGTAGGCGAAATGATAAAATGGCGAAGATACGGACCAAGGCTGCATCCGCGGATATTTGCGAAACTTAATAATACGCTTCATGATATTTTGGACGCCATACCGGAGGGCGTCATCTTGATCGACGACACGGGGACCATTCAATATTTCAACTCTGGTGCCGAAAGATTGTTTGGGTATCCACGCGCCGAGGTCATCGGGAGAAACATTAAGATTCTAATGCCGCCGTTAGACCGGGAGGCTCACGATCAATACCTTTCAAGCTATTTGCGAACTGGAATCAGAAAAATTATTGGACTCGGACGCGAAGTTACAGCTCAACGTAAGGACAGCAGCGCATTCCCGATCTTTTTGTCTATCGGAGAGATGAGATTCGGGGAAAGGCGGATGTTCGTGGGAATCGCGCAGGACCTAACAAGCCGCAGACAAGTGGAACAAAAATTGCTGACGCTCTCCTCCGCCATAGACCAAAGCCCAAATGCTGTGCTTATATCGAATAAGGATGGTGTGATTGAATACGTGAATGAAAGCTTTGTGAGACTGACGGGTTACGACGCCAATGAACTCGTAGGACAAAATCCGAGGCTACTTCGATCGGGTCATACTGATCGCGACCAATATCGTCATTTATGGCACGCAATTCTTAACGGTCGCGAATGGCATGGCGAGATTGAGGACCGTAGAAAGGGCGGCGCACTTTATTGGGCCAAGCAGACGATAACGCCGTTGCGCGACGCGCTCGGCCAGATCACGCATTATCTTGCGATTCAAGAAGACATCACGGCGCTGAAGCGCCAACAAGAGGCACTTGCTGAGAGTGAGGAACGTTTCCGCAATGTGGCGGACATGACGGGGGAGTGGTTGTGGGAGCAAGATCAGGAGGGACGCTATACGTACAGCAGTGCAGCGGTTATTGGTATTCTTGGCTACACTCCTGAGGAAATTATCGGGAAGAGCTACCTCGAGCTGCAATGCCCAAGCGATCCAGCTTTGGTCCCATCGAACCCCACGCTACCGTACTTTCGGCTAGTCAACCAATATCGTCACAAAAGTGGACGCATCGTCTTCACGGAGTCGAGCGGAGCGCCAATCCTAGGTGACCCTGGTGAGATTTTACGATGGCGCGGCGTAGATCATGACATAACTGAACGTAAGGCATTCGAGGATGCCTTGCGCTTACGCAATCGCGCAATGGAGTCTTTGCGTGTCGGCGTCGCGATATGCGACGCGCGAGTACCAGGCTTCCCTAACATCTACGTCAATCCCGCGCTGTGTCAAATTACAGGCTATGCGTCAGAAGAATTGATCGGCCAAAATACTCGTCTGTTGCGCGGCCCCGAAACCGATCCCGAAACCATAGATCGGATAAACCGAGCGCTTGAACTTGGTCGCGACTACGAGGCAACAGTCAGAAGTTACCGTAAGGGAGGCGTCGCGTTTTGGAACGAGCTTTTCATCTCGCCTGTAGCAGACGAAAACGGGAATATCACGCATTATGTGGAGATTCACACAGATGTAACCGAACGACGAAAGGCTGAGGAGAATCAACAGCAATTGGAGCTTGCAAAGCGTATTCAACTCTCGCTTCTACCCGATGCGCCACTGCGCCTGTCCGCTGCCCAGATCGCGGGAGTTTGCGTACCTGCGACGCACATCGGCGGTGATTACTTCGATTTCTTCGAAAATTCCACTACAATAGTTATCACGATCGCGGATGTCTCCGGGCACAGTGTCGGCGCCGCGCTTCTGATGACTGGGCTACGGAGCGCATTACGCCTTGAGACGCGTATCCGCGGGGCAAATGGGGCCAGCCCGGCAACAATCCTGAGAGAGTTGAATGAAGTGCTTTATGACGATCTAAACAAGACAGAATCGTTTATTACTATGTTCTTCACGAAGTATGAACCCCACACAGGTTTGCTGCATTATGCCAATGCAGGTCATAATCAAGCGCTAGTGTTACGGGCCTCCACCAACGAATGCCTATCATTGGATTCAGAAGGGTTAATCTTGGGGGCGTTGCAGAATGTGGAATTCGAAGAGAAAAGCATCCAGCTTTTCGCCGGTGACTTACTTACGCTTTATACAGACGGAGTTAACGAGGCCAGAAACCCGCAGGGGGAATTTTTTGGGATTGAACGATTGCGGGCGGCGCTGCTAAGGCACCGCGATCTGCCTCCCGATGAACAGGTATCGCGGATCCTTGCAGAGGTGCAAGCTTTTTGCGCGGATTATCCCTTGGCCGACGATGTCGCGATAGTCATCATGAAGGCTCTGGAACGGTCCATTTCTCTGGGGTGAATGCATGGCCGGAAAAACGATGCTTAAACTACGCAGACGACGCAAAGTGGGGCTTGCGCTGAGTAGCGGCGTCGCGCGAGGGTGGGCGCATATCGGAGCAATTCGCGCCCTTGCGCGGCTCGGTGTCCCTTTCGATGTCGTTGCCGGCTGTTCCGCCGGCGCTCTCGTCGGCGGATGCTATCTCGCACGACAGCTCGATTCGTTAGAGAAGTGGGCGCTTGAGCTCAATAGACGCAGAGTAATCCGCTATCTTGATCTCAATCTTGGTTGGGGCGGCTTGATTAAGGGCGCTAAGATAGCTGGAGATCTACGACAATTGATCGGCTCCCTCCGCATTGAGGATCTTCACGCGCCGTTTGTTGCGGTTGCAACGGATCTCGTAACTGGACATGAAGTTTGGTTGCAAAAGGGCGATCTCGCAGAAGCGATCCGCGCCTCCTTTTCGATGCCCGGGATTTTTCCACCGATTGAAATCGAGAATCGTTGGCTGGCGGACGGAGCGCTGCTTGATCCTCTGCCGGTCGCCGCCTGTCGTTCGCTAGGGGCCGATCTGGTGATTGCGATCAATCTAAATACTGACATTCTTGGGAAATCGAGGAGAGCAGCTACGCCGGCGCCGGTTGCTCTGGGGTTTGATCCTGCTGGTTTGATTCAGGCGCAGGCTGATCTTTCAGCGGGTGCCTTACCCGCAAGCTTAGCCGCAAACTTCTTCGGCAAAGAAGGGCGCGTTCCAAATCTTGTGGGTGTTATAACGACTTCGTTGAGCATCATGCAGGACCGCCTGACGCGTTCGCGACTCGCCGGCGATCCACCAGATGTTCATATCACACCACGTGTAGGTCACATCGGGCTGTTTGAATTCGATCGGGCAGAGGAGGCGATTAAGGAAGGCGAGAGGGCCGTTGAACGTAGGCGACCTGAGCTGCTGGACGTACTGGAAGTTATGGGTTTTCCATCAAATCGGTAATGCAAGAGGATACCTTTAGGTCGCCAGCGATCTTGAAGACATCGCGCGATGCGTCGCTGGGATCGGCGGCGAGATTGTTCGTGTCGGTCTTGGGGCTGGCCCGCTGGCGCCTTGGCTTTTCGGCGGGGTCGCTGAACTCGGGCTTCCTATCATCTGCATCGAGGTCCGCGGGGACATCGACGCCAGTTCGGAAGGTGAGCGCCACCACGGCGCACACGAAGCCTCCGGTGAGATGCGCGGGTCAGTCGGGTGGCGGTTTTTTGGCGGTTGTCTTACGGGACCAGCGTTTGACGAGAGCGGCGACGTCGGCTTTAAGTGACTCGGGGTCGATGGCTTTTGGATTGAAGTCCTCTCCGAGCCATTCGCGGATTTCATCGTGGCGCTCGTGCGACTTGTCGCTAATCGCTTCCAGCATTTCGGCGTAGCCCCAAGGGACGCCGACGTCTTCCGGCGGACAGCGCCCGCTTGCTTCGATGAGGCGCGGATAGCGAACGCCGGGCTCGGAGTCGTGGAGGCGCTCGATTTTGATGGTGTACTCCCAGCCGTCGCCGAAGTCATAAAGGTAATGCAGCGTCTTGATGCCCGCGTCTTCCAGAATGTCGATGAGCTTCGCCTTGCGAGCGTCGAGGGGTCCGCCGGGCCAGTCGGGATCGGGCAGGCCCCATCCCGTATCGCCGGCGCGGATCTCTCGTAAAGATGGCTGTTGGTCCATCCGAGCGCCGCCTGCAAGGTCAGATGGAGGCGGTCGAGTTTTATTGAGAGCGGGACCTCGATGCGGCGCAGAACTTTTGGCTCCACGTCGTCGAGGGTGACTTTGAGGCGAACGATAGCGTTTGCGGTCATGCCGCGAGTTTACGGTCTTCCCGCGCCGCCGCCCAGCGCCATGGCAGAAGGGCGGCAAGGTCTGTAATTTTGTGATCGTTGATGCGGGCCAGCACGTCGGCGAGCCAGGCCTGCGGATCGACGCCATTGAGCTTTGCTGTCGCAATCAGCGTGTAGATCGTCGCCGCCCGCTACCCGCCGCGGTCCGAGCCCGCAAAGAGCCATGATCGCCGCCCGAGGGCGACGGTGCGCAGCGCCCGTTCGGCGGCATTGTTGGTGAGGCAAATGCGCCCATCGTCGAGGAAGCGCGCGAAGGCGCTCCAGCGCTTGAGCATATAGTCCATCGCTTTGGCGACTTCGGCATGGCGCGACAGACGCGCCCGCTCGCTTCGCATCCAGTCTTTAAGCGCCGCGACGAGCGGCGCCACGTGCGCCTTGCGCACGGCCAGACGCCTTTCTGCGGAAAGTCCGTTTACCTCGCGCTCAATGTCGAAGATCGCATCGATGCGCTTGATCGCCTCCAGTGCAAGCGGCGCGATCCCGCTTTGCTTGCCAAGAGCCTTGTTACGCGCGTGGCTGACGAGGTCGGCGAGTACGAAGAACTTGCGCCGCGCATGGCTCCAGCACGCAGCCTCGATGATATCGCCTGGCGACCGGCCTGCCGCGTAAAGCCGATTGAACCCCGCATAGGCGTCGGCCTGAAGAAAGCCGGCAAATTTTGAAAGATGACGCTCGGGATGTTCGGCGGTTCGATCGCGGGAGTAGAAAAAGACCGCCGCCGGCGGATCGGCGCCGCCGAAGGGCGCATCGTCGCGCACATAGGTCCACAGCCGCCCGGTGCGCGTCTTGCCCCTCGCCAGAACAGGCACGGTCGTATCATCGCCATGTGTGCGGGCGCCGGCAAAGACGTGATCGCGAATGAGGTCGTGAATCGGGCGCAGCAGCAAGGCGCAGCCGCCGACCTGATCGGCAAGCGTCGACAGGCTCAGCTCCACGCCCTCATGCGCATAGCGCACCGATTGCCGGTTGAGCGGCTGATGCTGCCCATACTTCTCGAACAGGATCATCGCCAGAAGGCTCGGGCCAGCGAAGCCGCGCGGCAGCACATGGAACGGCGCCGGCGCCTGGGCGATGGTCTCGCAGTCTCGGCAGGAGAATTTCTCGCGCACATGCTGGATCACTTTCCACTGACGCGGAATGACCTCCAGCGTCTCGGTGACATCCTCGCCCAGTTTGGACAGGCGCGTTCCGCCGCAGCAGGCGCACGAGGTCGGCCCCGGCAGCACGACGCGCTCACGCGGCAGATGCGCTGGAAACGGCTGGCGCGACGGCTTCCTTCTGGAGAAAGCGCGAACCTCCGCCGCCTGCGCCGCGGCGACGGTTCCGTCGGCGGCGAGTTCGTCGTCGGCGGCGACGGCCTCGAGCTCCTCGAGTTCAAGCTCCATTTGCTCGAAAAGCCGCGCCTTGCGCTCACTGCGCGCACCATAGAGTTCGCGACGTAGCTTCTCGATCGAGAGCTGCAAATGCGCGATCAGCGCCGCCGAATTCGACGCGCTTGCTCGTGCCTGCGCCAATTCCGCGTCTCTCACGCGCAGGAGCGCCTTCAGGCTCTCGACATCGTCAGGGAAAGAATCAGCGGCGCTCATCATTGATGATCGAATCACAAGCGCGCATAGCCGCAAGGCCGATCCACCCACATTCCTCAGAAATTATTCAGCCCGCCACCTCGGGACGCCATGTGTATTGCGGCGCGCGCCAATCGATGCCCGACAGCAGATAGCCAAGCTGCGCCGCGCTGATCGTCACGGCCCCCGTCGACGCCTGAGGCCAAAGAAAGCGACCGCGCTCCAGGCGCTTTTCAAATAGACACTGACCCTGGCCGTCATGCCAGAGAATCTTGATCAGGTCGCCACGCCGGCCCCGGAACACGAACAGATGTCCGCCGCTCGGATTGCGGCGCAAAGTCTCCCGCACGATCAGCGACAGGCTCGCATAACCCTTGCGCATGTCCGTATGGCCGGTGACGATCCAGACCCGCGCGTCAGGCGCTACCGGGATCATCGCCGCAGCGCCTTGATCACTCGCGCTAGCGCCGCGATCTCGACATCAGCGCCAACGGTGATCTTCTCGCCGCCGGGCAACGCGATCTCCATGCGCCCGGGCGCGTTTGGCGACGCGCCGAGCGCCAACGGCGGCGACGGCGAAATCGTCACCGGTAAAATCGCCGGCGGTTCGCGTGCTTCTGTCTTTGTCGCGGCGAGCTGTCGCCGCCAGGTGAAGAGCAGATTGGCGTTGAGCCCATAACGCCGCGCAACCTCCGCCACAGACCCACCCTCAGAAAAGCTCTCCGCAACGATGCGCCGCTTCTCATCCTTCTTCCAATAGCGCCGTCGGCCCGAACCGTTCGTCGAAGCGTCGCTCTCATCCCGACCCGTCATAGCGATAGTGTCCATCATCGATAATGGGCACGATCTACGCGCCACGCGCGTCACTATCCCTGAATCTTGCACCCACCCGCCAGACGGCCCTCGCCGGAAGGATACGTTGGAACCACTGTCGATATCATAGGACTCAGATCCACTTGGCCTCGGCGGAGGATTCCGATGGTTTTGGCGAAGGTGCCCATTTTTCCTCGAAACCGGGCACTCTGCTGAGACGTCGTCGTGCTGCGAGCGTTATATGTCGCATGGGTCCCCATCCGCAGCCGATTGCAAGCCCAGGCCCTTTGTGGAAAACTGTCCCAATGTCGAAGGCTGGTGGCCAGGTGAGCTTGGTGAAGCGCGAAAGAAAAAGAAAAGGAACCCTCCCCGCTCCTGGGCAGAGGCCGACGGATGCGCAGCTTGCGGCTCTTGCCGCCTTCCGCTATGCCCTAAGAAGGTTTCTTGCCTTTAGCGAGCAGGCATCTGCCGAACTCGGGCTTACAATGCAGTGGTACCAAGCGCTGTTGGTGATAAAGACGCTCAACCCAGAAGGCCATGTCAGCGTAGGCGATCTGGCCCAAGAGCTTATGATTCGTGACCATAGCGCGGCGGAACTCGTTTCGCGCCTGGTTGCAGCGAAACTTGTAAAGCGAAAAACCGATCCATCGGATCGTCGCCGGTCTTTGCTTGTCATCACTCCTTACGGAGATGAATGCTTGGTCGAACTCGCCATCGTACACCTTGAGCGGCTTCAAGAACATCGACGCGTCTTCTTAGAACTATTCGAGAACCCTGGTGATTCTGGCCCGGATTAACCAAGGCCTCCAACGTTGCGGGCCTGTTTATACCAATCGGCGCTGAGGCAGACTCACGCAGGGGATTGAACGAAGCCGCTGATCGCGGCGGGAGGGGCGAGGTCGCGTGATTGGCCTCCTGTCTGAGAGGATTTGGGCGTTGCAACCCACCCTCAGACAGGAGGTTTCCAGATGGCCGAGATCAGCCCTCTGCGTCGTCGCATGATCGAGGACATGACGGTCCGCAATCTTTCTCCGGCGACCCAGCAATCCTACATTCACGCCGTCGCGAAGTTCAGCCGGTATTTCGGGCGTTCGCCTGACCGCCTGGGCCTGGAGGACGTCCGCGCCTACCAAGTGCATTTGATCTCGAAGGGCATATCCTGGGCGTCGCTCAATCAGATCGTCTGTGCGCTGCGTTTTTTCTACGGAGTGACGCTTGGTTGCGAGACGATCCCGGAGCGGATCGCCTACGCCCGCGAGCCGCGCAAGCTCCCGTCCGTGCTGAGCGCGGACGAAGTGGTCCGCTTTCTCGAAGCCGTCTCGAGCCTCAAAGCCCGCGTCGCGCTCACCACGGCCTATGCCGCGGGACTGCGCGTGTCGGAGGTGATCGGCCTGAAGGCGGCCGACATCGACAGCGACCGCATGGTCATTCGGATCGAGCGCGGCAAGGGCGGCAAGGAGCGCTACGTCATGTTGTCCGAGCAATTGCTCGGCATCCTGCGCAGCTATTGGCGTCTGGCTCGGCCGGAGAGCTTTTTGTTTCCCGGTCGCGACAAGGATAAGCCGATCGATCAGACCGTCCTGCACGCCGCCTGCCGTTCGGCGCGTGCGGCGGCTGGTATCGACAAGAGGGTGAGCGTCCACGTCCTGCGGCACAGCTTCGCGACGCATCTCCTGGAGAGCGGCGTCGACATTCGCATCATCCAGGTGCTGCTCGGCCACGAGCATCTGTCGACGACGGCGCGCTACACGCAGGTCTCGACGCATCTGATCAGCGGGACGAAGAGCCCCTTGGACTGCCTTTCCTTGGAGGTGACGCCGCCCGAGTAACCGGGCGTGGAGAGGCCGGCGATCGAGCTCGCCGACATCCTCCGGCGCCATGGCGGCGCCTATCTTCACGATCACGCCGGCCATCTCGGCCGCTGCGAGCGCCGCGTCATGAGCGCGATCGCGACGTGCCGGACGGCGGCGCTCGGCGGCCATATGGAGCAATGCGATGATTGCGGCGCGAGACGCATCGCCTACAACTCCTGCCGCAACCGGCATTGCCCAAAATGCCAAGGCGCGGCGCGGGCCGCCTGGCTCGACGCGCGCAAGGCCGAGTTGCTGCCGGCGCCTTATTTCCACCTCGTCTTCACCCTGCCGCCGGCGGCGGCTGAGGTCGCCTTCCAGAACAAGAGGCTTCTCTACGCCACGCTGATGCGCGCCGCGGCCGAGGCGACCATGACGCTCGCCGCAAATCCGAAGCGCCTCGGCGCCAGGATTGGGCTGCTCGCGGTTCTCCACACCTGGGGCCAGACGCTCACCCATCATCCCCATGTCCATTGCGTCGTCCCCGGCGGCGGCGTCTCGCTCGACGGCGAGCGCTGGATCGTTTGCAAGCCGGGCTTCTTTCTGCCGGTGAAGGCGCTGGCGCGCTTGTTCCGCCGATTGTTCCTCGCCGCCTTGGAGGCGGCGTTCGACAAAGGCGAGCTGTGCTTTTTCGGCGAGCTGGCGCCGCTCTGCGAACCACACGCTTTCGCCGAGCGCATCGTCGCGCTGCGCAAGACAGATTGGATCGTCTACGCCAAGCCGCCTTTCGGCGGTCCCGAGCAGGTGCTCGCCTATCTCGCGCGCTATACCCACCGCGCAGCGATCGCCAATTCGAGGCTGGTCGCAGTCGGCGACGATGGCGTCGCTTTCTCTTACAAGGACTACCGCCGCCAGGGGCGCCGTCGGATCATGCGCCTCTCGCCCGACGAGTTCATTCGCCGCTTTCTGCTGCATGTGCTCCCCGACGGCTTTCACCGCATCCGCCATTATGGCCTTCTGGCCAGGGGCGACCGCGAGGAACGGCTCGCGCTCTGTCGTCGGCTCGCCGCCGCCGCCGAGGATCCGGCCGAGCCGAAGGTCCGCGCCTGCGAGCATTCATCGACCGCCGCAATTGGCGCCGCCTTCCCATGTCCTGACTGCGGCGGACGCATGCGCCGCATCGGCATCGTTCCACCCGCGAGGCCTCGCCCGTTCCGATGCGACACGTCATGAGCCCGGCCATCATCTCCGCTTGGAACCCTGCGCAACTCCCAGTTTCGCTCGTCGTACGACACGCCGACGGGACGCCGCCTCGCGCCGCGAGCGCGAAAATCTTCATCCACATGACGCCAATACCGCGACAGACGGCCACGAACTCCGGCCTGCTCGATCGCTTCCCGCCCACTCGCCGAGTTCTCGTCCCCCGCCACAAGCGCCGGCGCCCGCCGCGGCCCTGTGCCAAACGACGACGAGACGCGCTTTCCCCATAGTGACTAACGACCCGCGCCTTCGTTCAATCCGGCTTATGTGAGGTCCGCTCCGGGACAAGCCAAACATCGTGCCGCGGACCTCACATAACCCTCCAGATTCCCGAATCGAGCGGCTTCTGATTCGAACTGGCGAACGGGAGGAAGTTCACCATGGCGGCTGCGATCGGATTGCGGGAAGACTTTGATGCCAAGGTTCTTCGGGCTCTGGCCAAGCGCACGAAAGACGGGCCACAGGCGCGCCGGCTCTTGGCTCTGGCGGCGATTTACGACGGCGCAACGCGCAGCGAGGCTGCCAAGATCGGCGGGGTGACGCTCCAGATCATTCGCGACTGGGTTCTGCGCTTCAACGCGTTTGGCCCGGACGGTCTTGTGGACCGCAAGGCGCCGGGGCAGAGCCGTCGCGCCTCAACGCCGATCAGCGCGCCGCGCTGGCGGGCATCGTCGAAGAGGGTCCAACGCCCGCGATCCACGGCGTTGTGCGCTGGCGCATCGTCGACCTCTGCCAATGGCTGTTCGAGACGTGAGCTTATCCGTCTCTGAGACGACCGTCAGCAGGGAACTGCGCAAGATGGGTTATCGCAAGCTCTCGGCGCGTCCACGCCACCATGCACAACGCGAGGGGACGATAGAGGATTTTAAAAAAGCCTCCCGACCCGCCTGGAGGTTAGCGCTGTTCTGACCGCACCTTCAAAACTGGAGCGACAGCTGCGAGTCTGATCTCCTGCAGGAGGTAAGGCTTGTGTCCAGACTTGATCATCGGCTTGACCCTAAAGGCGAGACTGTCCAGCGCATTGAAGTGATCACCGGCGGCGGGGAACGCCGACGCCGATGGTCGGATGACGAGAAGGCGGAAGCCGTAGAGGAATCGTTGCAGCCTGGCGTGGTAGTCTCGCAGGTTGCTCGGCGGCGGGGTTTGAGCCCGCAGCAATTGTTCACCTGGCGGCGCGAAGCACGGCGAAAGGCGGCGGCTTCCGATGGGGTTGCCTTTGCGCGGGTCGTTGTTGAGCCGAGAGGGACAGCGCCGGCGGCGCTACGGTCGGAGCGCAAGGCGGTAACGGTGGGGGCGCATGTGGTCGAACTCGACGTTGATGGCGCGAGCGTCGCAATTGCTCGTTGAGATCGTCGAGGTTGCGGAATGAACCGCCAAGAAAAAAGTCTTCGCGGACATAACGGAACGGCCGCTCGACTTTTCCCTTCGTCTTGGCCCGGTAAGGCCGGCAGGCGCGGGGTTGAAAGCTGTAGTGGCGGGCGAGATCGACAAGCGCGCGATTGTAAACGACGAGCCCCCCGGCATCCTCGCCGATCACCGCGGTCTTCATGCGATCATAGAGGATGTCCCGCGGCACGCCGCCGATCGCGTCGAACGCCGCGATATGGCAGCGCAGGACGCTTTGGAGGTCCTGATGGACGACGAAGCGCGCCCAGATCGTGAAAAGCCCAGCACCATCGAGAACAGCCAGACAATCCGCTTGACGCCGGGCTCGTCCAAAAACCCGACCTCGAAGTGGGCGAAGTCGACCTGCGCTTGCTCACCGGGCGGCGTTTCGAAGCGGACTTCGAATCCTGCGGCGCGCGGCGGCCGCATCTCGCGGACGCGGTCCCTGACGACGCTGTAGCAACCGGCGTAGCCGCGCTCCTTGACCTCCCGCCACAGGCGGACGGCGGTGAGGCCGGGATAAGCGGCGAGGCGCTCCCGCAGATAAGGTTCGAAGGGGCCGACAATCCCTGGCGAGGGCGCCCGCTTCTTGTAGGCCGGAGGCTCCAGCCCTTTGGCGATGTGAGTGCGAACGGTCTTGCGGTCGATGCCGAGTTGCCGAGCGATGGCCGACACCGAAAGGCCTTGTTTGTGCAAATCCAGGACCATCGTATCGCTCCGGCGAGGGCCGCCTGGCGTTGAATGCCGGTTCCTGGATAGCTGTCTGACGATGGCGCGGTGATCGTGTCCATTTCAAATACAAGCGGACACTATCAGCGATGTCGACAGACCATCATGACGAGGATTCCGTATCACCAGAGCGCCGCCGCCGCCGATCTTGGACCCTGGAGGAGAAGCGCGGCATTGTCGGCGAATGCCTCGAGGGCGGCGCCTCGATCGCCGAGGTCGCGCGACGCCACGACCTCAACGCCAACCAGCTCTTCTCTTGGCGTCGGCAGTTTGGCGTTGAGGCGGCGGCGCCGAAGGAGCTCGCGCCGATCCTGCCCGTAACAATCTCGCGGGATGCGACGGCGGACTATTCCGATCGAGGGTCGAACGGCCAGATGGAGATTGTTCTCGCCGGGGGCGATCGGATCCTCGTGTGGGCGGACGTGGAGCCGGCGGCGCTGTCACGGGTGCTGGAGGCATTGTCGCGGCGATGATTCCGGTTCCGAGCGGCGTGAGGGTCTGGATTGCGACCGGCCATACCGACATGCGCCGCGGCATGCAGGGGCTGGCGCTGCAGGTGCAGGAGCAATTGAAGCGCGACCCGCACGCGGGCGATCTCTACATCTTCCGTGGCCGCCGTGGCGATCTCGCCAAAATTCTCTGGCATGACGGCGTCGGCCTGTCGCTTTACGCCAAGCGTCTGGATCGCGGGAAGTTCATCTGGCCGTCGGCGACGGCAGGGGCGGTTTCGATCTCGGCGGGGCAGATGGCCTATATGCTGGAAGGGATCGATTGGAGAAACCCGCAACTGACCTGGCGGCCGGAACGCGCCGGATAGAGCGCTCCCGACCGAGTAAAAAAAGCGTGGTCGCGTGCATTTTAGGGCGCTTCAAATCACGCGATTTATGATTCACTCCCTCTCATGGATGCCGCTGACGCCGAGCTTGCCCGCGAGAACGCCGCCCTGAAAGCGGCGCTGGCCGTCGCTCAGACAAAGGCCCTGGAAGTTGCGGCGGAATTGGCGGTCGCCCGCGCGAAAGCGTCGGAAGACATGGCGCTGATCGCGCAACAGAAGCTTAGGATCGCGAAACTGGAGCGCCAGATCTTCGGGCAGCGGTCTGAGCGGTCCGTGAGATTGATCGATCAACTGGCGCTCACCTTCGAGGAGTTGGAAGCTGCGGCGACGGAAGACGAGCTTGCGGCCGAAAAGGCTGTCGTCAGGACGACTGTCGCAGGATTTACGCGCAAGCGTCCGGAGCGCACTACATTCCCCGACCACCTTCCTCGCGAGCGCGTCGTGATTGAGGCGCCGACGGCATGCGAATGCTGCGGGAGCGCGCGTCTGCGCAAGCTCGGCGAGGATGTGACGCGCACATTGGAAACGACGCCCCGTCAGTGGAAGGTGATCGAGACGGTGCGGGAGAAGTTCACCTGCCGGGATTGCGAGAAGATCAGTCAGGCGCCGGCCCCATTCCACGTGATTGCGCGAGGATGGGCGGGGGCGAGCCTGCTGGCGATGATCGTGTTCGAGAAGTTTGGCCAACACCAGCCTTTGAACCGCCAGGCCGAGCGCTATGCCCTGGAAGGCGTGCCGATCGCGCTGTCGACGATGGCCGACGCGGTGGGCTCGGTCTGCACGGCCCTCGATCCTCTGCTCCGCCGTGTGGAAGCTCATGTCATGGCGGCCGAACGCCTGCATGGCGACGACACGACCGTGCCGGTTTTGGCCAAAGGCAAGACTGATACCGGGCGGTGCTGGATTTATGCTCGAGACGACAAACCGTTCGGCGGCGCCGGGCCGCCGGCGGCGATGTTCTACTATTCGCGCGATCGCCGGGGCGAACATCCACAGGCGCATCTGGCGGGATATTCCGGCATCCTGCAAGCCGACGCCTATGACGGCTACAACAGGCTCTATCTGGCGGATCGCAAGCCGGGTCCGGTCAAGGAGGCGGCGTGCTGGGTTCACGCACGGCGCCCGTTCTTCGCCATGGCGGATCTGGATGAGAACGCGCGCCGCAAAGCGGCGGGTAAAAAGGAAATCCCTTTGTCGCCGATCGCGATCGAGGTGGTGCGCCGCATCGACGTCCTTTTCGAGATCGAGCGGTCCATTAACGGTAAGAGCGCCGAAGAACGCCTGGCGGTTCGCCACACGCTGAGCCGACCGCTGGTCGATGATCTGCAGGACTATTTGCGCACGCAGGCAGCGAGGCTCTCGCGCGGGCATGATCTGGTCAAGGCGATCAATTACATGCTCAAACGTTGGGCGGCGTTCACGCTGTTCCTTGAAGATGGACGCGTGTGCATGTCCAACAATGCCGCGGAACGAGGGCTAAGGGGCATCGCGCTCGGAAGAAAATCATGGCTGTTCTGCGGGTCGGACCGCGGAGGGCAGCGGGCCGCGGCCATGTATAGTCTCGTTGTCACCGCACGGATGAATGGCGTCGATCCGCAGGCTTGGCTCGCCGACGTCCTCTCGCGCATCGCCCTCCATCCCGCACACCGCCTCGATGAACTGCTGCCCTGGAATTGGGTGGCAAAAGGTCCGGCAGCCTTCGCTCGTGTCGCCTGATAATGCACGTCAACAAGGTCTCTCACATCACGACGATCAGCCAGGTCGCCAAAGAACTTGGTGAGAACGAGGATTGGCTGTTCGACGTCGCTGCCGAGATGGAGCCCGAAGATGGTCTCATATGGGTCCACGGGATCACGTACGACGGCGTGATGGCGTTCACCGACTTCGGAATCGATAACCTGATCGAGCTGATCAAAATGTATAAGGCCGATCCGACACTCCTCAAGCGTTAAAACGCCCCGACGCCGACACCTGCGGCCTATGCCGGATGGCTACGGACCATCACGAGTTCCCCGAGTTTAATCACCAGCCCCTCCCTCCCGCCGAGGGGAGAAGCATCGGTGAGTCGGCGCGCCGCCCGGGCGTCACGAAAACTGGGGAATTTTCAAATGCCATAAGTGGGGAGAATTAATCCGCCACTGACATGTCCCAAACCCGGCACTATGATCCCGGTTCTGATGGCGGGGCCGAGAACTGGGCGATCGTCGCCTCGCACATGGAAACGTGCAAGCTCAATGGCGTTGATCCGCTCGCCTTCATGACCGACGTGCTCACCAAGATTGTCGACGCTCATCTCGCGAGCAAGCTCGACGAACTCATGCCGTGGGCCTACGCGCCACCCGTCGAAATCAAAGACGTGGCCTGAAAACAGCGGTTACACTGGGACATGAGGGATCCGTTTTGCAAGCGGTGGCTGAAACCTCCCGCCGAATATTGAGCTCCAGTTCTTGTCGATGTCGTTCCGTCAGCGGGATTAGGCATGCTCGAGCGAGCGCCGAGATGGAACGTGGGCGGGGAGTGACCTTGAAGCCAATATTTGATCGGCTCGCGTTAGCCTTGAGTCATTCAACAGGAATTCATGCATCTCCGGATCTACGACCACGCTTGGTTAAAAGCAAACACGAGCAGCAAGCTCAAGGGGTCCGAAGTCCGCCGGGCTCGATTGCATGTCATCGCGCGGGCTGGGTCAAATCGTTATTAGGGTTGTCTAGCGACACGTCGATTCCTCCAGCAGGAGCAGGCTTTTCTGCAAAATCATACTGAAGCGGACCGAACGGCTGAATTTCATCATCTGTGGGAAGCTTTCCGCGATCCCAGCCGCCGCCAAGGGCTCGGATGAGGTCGACACATGCCTTTAGCACCCTTGTCTTGACCTGCACTGAGTCTATTCTTGCCGTTAGGGTAGCGACCTGGGCGTAAATGAGATCCAGACTGGAGCCCAATCCGCCGCGAAACAAGTCCATCGTCAGCTCTTGGGTTTTCTGGGTAGCCGCGACTGTTTCGTCCAGCTTTTTTGCAGCGGCGTTTAGCCGATTCGTCAGACTCAAGCCGTTCTCGACCTCTCGAAAAGCGTTGAGCACTATCGAACGATACTTATCTTCAGTTTCTCGATAAATCGACCATGATTGCTGTAACTGAGCACGGCGAAGGCCACCCTCGAAAATAGGCAGAGAAATCGTGGATCCGTAAGACCAAAAACTATTCGCGAGCTTTATCAGATTAATCCCGTGATCCTCGAACCCCCCGTCGAGCCTAAATTCCACCCTCGGGAAAAACGCCGCTTTAGCGACACCTATTTCCCGGTTCGCGCGCGCCATTTCGCGCTCCATCGCAGAAATGTCCGGTCGACGTTCAAGTAAGGTCGACGGAAGCTTCCTCGGAATTCTCAAGGGAATAACCCTCAGACCCGGAGCAGCCTCGATCTTGAAGCTCGCCGGCGCCATATTGACTAAAACAGCAAGTGCGTGCTCCACGACCTCTCGCTCGCCTTGAACCTCCAGTTGCTTGGCTTCCGTATTAGAAAGCAACGCTTTGGCGCGGGCAACGTCGAGCTCAGAAGCGATCTTTCCCATGTATTGCTCATTAACAATCGCCAGAGATTTCTTATAGTAATCAATAGATTGCTTGTATATTCCCTGTTGGGCGTCGAGACCGCGCAGCGTGAAATAATCCGAGGCAATCTCGGCTTGGACGCTCAAGCGCGCCAGCGCATATTCAGCGGCGCGTTGTTCTGCACGATAAATCTGCGCGCGGGTCTCATTTCGAATCGCATACCAGAAATCCGGCTCCCAGGACGCAATTCCCGTGTCGTAAACAGACGGATCATGAATTGGACTATCCGGCGCGCGAAACAACGCGGCCTGTGATTGCTTGTTGTCGGAGGCTCCAAAGCCGAGCCCGAGGCGCGGATAAAGCCTTGACTGAATCCCCATCATTATGTCGCGCGCCTGCACAAATCGCTCTGCGGTCGCCTGCAAGTCGGGATTAGAGACCATGGCCTGCTGTTCGAGCCTGTCCAGGACCGGGTCGCGGAAAAGTTTCCACCAATCAGAGCGTATTTCGGCGTCGGATGGCCTCGCCTCGACAAAGGGACTCGCGCCATGCCAGGACGCGGGGACGATAAACTCAGGAGGTGTATAATTCGGCGCGAGATCAACCCCGGGCAACGCATTGCAGCTTGCCAAGGCCAGGGCTAGCAAGGGCGAGCCCTGGCGCCAGATGTTTTTAGACAAATCAGAAGGCATCCGACCTCTCTCAGGGGCGTTGTTGACGGCCATAAGATGTTTTGATCCTAACAACCCGGCTACGCGCGTTAGCATGGCTATCCGTGCGAGAAGGCTCGCCGGATGGCGCAAGAATTTCGGACGAGTCAGTTCAAATCTTCAGGGTTGATCTCATAGCCATTTGCAGGCTGCACGACGCGCACTTTATCCCCCTCGAGCAAGGCGGCGCTCGGATTGCTGACGATGTGGTCTTCTTTCGTCACACCCCCAGAAATCTCGATCCTCCCTTCTATTATTCTAACGATCTTTATGGGTTTGAAATGAACCCGATTATCTTTCGTGACTACGGCGACCTGCGCGCCATGCTCTTGAAACACGAGTGAGCTGGATGGAATTGTCAAAGTGTTCGCATCGGTCGGAAGTGTTAGCTTTACTGTCGCATAGGAACCTGGCCACAGCGCTTTGTGTTCGTTGTTAATTATGAATTCCGTGACAGCTGTGCGAGTATTGGGATCAAACCCTCCTGAGACGGTTAAAAACTCGGCTTTAAAGTGACGATTTGGGAACTGAGGCACCATGACGTCCGCAGTGAGGCCTGGCTTCAGGATATGCCCAAAGGCTTCCGGAACCGAAATAAAAAGTCGTAACTTGCGAATGTCGGCCACGGAGAACAAGTTTGTGACCGAACTCCGGTCGCTGATATTGCCCTCTTTATTAATATAATCGCCCACGTTTATGTTGCGGGCCGTCACCACGCCGTCGTAGGGCGCCACAATCGTTTTAAATTGCAGCTGCGCGTCGAAGTTGTGCACATTGTGTTCTGCCGCTTCCAAGTCGGCCTTCTCCTTTTTTTCGTTTGCCTCCTGAACGCTAATCGATTGCTCCGAAACCGCGTGGGACTTACGCAGCGCCACCCAACGCTGAGCGGTGACGACGGCAAGATTATATTTGGCGCGTTGGGCTTCGAAGGCCGCTTTTGCCTGCGAATATTGCGCGTCCAATGTGGGGGTATTAATTTCAGCGAGAACGTCGCCCTTTTTTACGTGAGCGCCGTAATCCTTATACCACATCTTTACGTATCCTGAGACCTGCGCATAGATCGGCGCCTGAAACCAGGCTTCGATGTTGCCAGGCAGGGTAATCGTCTCTCTTGGCGGCCCAGACCTTGCATACGTTACCGACACTGTCGGGACCGCGTTTTCGAGCGTCTCTTTAAAGAGCAAATCCGCCGCACGCTTTCGCGCGTAAAATTCATAGGCGATAAAAAGCGCGAAAAGCAGTAGCGCGGCTGAAAGCGCTGGCCTGGCGCGGAGCTTCGTCTTGACATTAGATATTCGCAGCAGGTCCGTGTTCATCGAAGGCTCTCAGACTTGCGAGGGTTTCGCTTATAGAGGATTGCGTAAACGCAGGGGACGAAGAATAAGGTCGCAAAGGTCGCGACGATGAGCCCGCCAATAACAGCCCGCCCGAGTGGCGCGTTTTGCGAGTTGGCCATCGACATTGGCAGCATGCCGATGACCATGGCTGAAGCGGTCATGATGACCGGACGGATACGAGCGTAGCCAGCTTCGAGCGCCGCCACCATCGCGTCGCCGTGTAATTCCAGCCGTTCGCGTGCGTAGGCCACGACAAGAATCGAATTTGCCGTGGCCGTTCCCATGCACATGATGGCTCCAGTTAGCGCCGGCACTGAGATATTCGTATGCGTCAGGAACAGCGACCAGGCGATCCCCGCCAAAGCGCCTGGCAACGCCGTAATGATGATGAAGGGGTCGAGCCACGACTGGAAATTGACCACGATGAGTAGATAGATCAGCAAAATCGACGCGACGAGACCACCTATGAGTTCGATGTAGGCGCTGTGCATGGTCTCTGCCTGGCCGCGAACCTCGACCGCCGCGCCGCGAGGCGCCTCCTTCTCCGACTCCTCCACCACCTTTTTCACATCAGATAAGACGCCGCCAAGGTCGCGCGTTTCGGCTGACACGTAAACATTGAATAGCGGCATGATGTTTGCGTGCGAGACGACGCCAGGGGTCCCTTTGAGCGATAGAGTCGCGGCGCTACCGAGCAGCTGCATCTCATTGCCCGACGGATCGAGATCTCCCTTGTCGACCGGAATTGTCAAGAGATTCTGGACCTTGGTGAGCTGATATTGCGGCGTGTACACGTTGATTTGATAGGAATTGCCGCTCTTTTGGTCCAGCCAGAACACCTGGTCGACCTGCTGGCTGCCCGAAAGCGTCATCAACAGATTGTCGGCGATATCTTTCTCCGTAAGATGAACACCTAGACCGAGGCTTCTGTTTCCCTCGACCAGCAACGTCGGGGTGCGCATGGTTTGCTGAATCACTACGTCGACTGAACCGTTGATCTTCCTGATCTTGCTCGCCAGTTTACGGGCGAACTCGTAGCTTTCGTTTGGGTCGCCGCCGTTAATCTGAACGTCTATCGGCGACGGCGAGCCGAAATTCAGAATCTTCGCGGTTAGGTCCGCGGGTTGGAATGTGAATTCTGTCCCCGGGTAGCGATCTGTCAGCCCTTTCCTGAGAATGCGCCGAAAGTCCCAAACGGGCGAGACCTCGTCTTTAAGAGCTATCGTCATATCGCAGTCCTGAGGACCGATCGTCGGCGTTGGAATGAACGCCAAATTGTGGGGTCCGACCGGAAGACCACAATTACTCACGATGTCCTCTACTTGCCCCGGCAATAGTCGCTCAATGTCGTTTGATATTAAAGAGGCGATGCGCCCGGTCACTTCGATTCGAGTGCCAAGAGGAAGCCTCACATGCATCTGCAGAGTTCCGGATTTTATTTCCGGAAAGAATTCCTGACCATTTGTGAAGAACAAGCCAATGGATAAGACCGCAAAAACAAGAAATATAGCGACGAAGCGTCCGCGTCGCTGAAGCACGTTGGCGAGGAGTTCGTTATACCGATTACGCAGCGTTTGGAAACCCTGCTCGAATCCTCGTTGGATGCGAGCAAAGATCCCTTTTCGCCCATGTGAATGCCCATGAGTTTCGAGCACGGGAACCGCAAAATGAGAAATTCCTCCTTCTCCCGCCAAAGCATCGTGCTCGGCAGACTTATTCGCGAGCTCATAGATCTCTTCCGGCGTCGGGTATTTTCGGCCCCGAAGGCCTTTCTGCGCATCCTTTTTAGCTTCGCCATGGCCATCGCCGTGCAGTGGCGGAGCGTTATGATCGACCAGAAGATACTTCGCCATGGTCGGTACCAAAGTGCGCGACAAGATAAATGACGCAATCATTGCGAACATCACGGCTTCGGCCATCGGCGTAAATAGCCAACCAGAGACGCCTGTTAATTCAAACAGCGGGAACCAGACAATGATGATGCAAACGGTCGAAACGAATGTTGGGATAACGATTTGGTTGGCGGCGTCGATGATCGCCGTTTCAAGCGGCTTCCCCATTTCCATATGAGTGTCGATGTTTTCGATCATCACGGTGGCGTCGTCCACCAGAATGCCGACAGCTAAGGCCAGACCGCCGAGTGTCATTACGTTGATCGTCTGGCCAACCCAATGCAGGCCGATGATCGCACTTAAAATCGAGAGTGGGATTGATGTGGCGATGATGACGGTTGCGCGCCAGGAGCCAAGAAATAGCAAAACCACCAGCCCGGTCAGGGCGGAAGCAAGAGCCATTTCTCGTAGAACATCCGTGATCGAGTCTTTGACGAAGACCGAAGCGTCATTGAGAAGCTCGACTTTCACCCCTGGTGGAGCGATTTCTTCGATGCGCGGGATCGCCTTCCGGATCCCATCAACGACATCGAGGGTTGAGGCCTCGCCGCTCTTCATGACGACAATCAACACCGATTGTTTGCCATCGACAAGAACGGCGTTAATTTGCGGGGGCCCGCCTAAACGAACGTCAGCGACGTCACGCATGTAGACGGTGGCGTTCCCAACGCGCTTAATTGGAATGTTGTTGAAGTCTTCAACCTGCATGGGCGTGGCGTTGGTTTGCACAAAAAAATCCGTCGCGTGAAGCTTTACGTCGCCCGCAGGAAGGACGATGCTTTGACGTCCAAGCGCATTGTGCACATCCGTAGCCGTAAGATGACGCGCAAGTAGCTTTTGCTGATCAAGTGAAACCAGAAGTTGCTTGTCCTGACCGCCGTAAGGGTGCGGCAGGATCGCTCCAGGAATCATCACGAGAAACGGTCGGATTTTATTCTTGGCCAAATTGTACAGATCCGCGGGGGTTAAGTTCTCCGCGGTAACCTTTAGCATCGCAACTGGGACCGACGAGGCTTCTAGCCTCATGACCATCGGCGGCGAGATATCAGGCGGGAGCGCCTTCGTAACTGTCTGGGAGATCGAGTCTATGTCCGCCTCAGCCGCCGCGAGATCGATCCCTGGCTGAAGGAATATTTTGGTGATGCTGCTGCCGTAATAGGATTGACTCTCAATATGCTCAATGCCCTCAACGTTCGTGGTCAGCGCGCGTTCGTAGTAATACGTAATACGACCCGATACTTCCTTTGGAAGCAGGCCGGCGTAAGACCACACGACAGCAACGACAGGGATCTTGATGTTTGGGAAGACGTCTGTAGGCGTTTTGAAAATCGCCATAACCCCAAAAATCAGGATACATATTGAGAGGACCACGAAGGTGTAGGGGCGCTTCAGGGCGAGTACTACGACACTGTTCACGTGGGATCTCCGTCGTGCGCTTCGACCGTGAGCGCTGCCAATGGTATGTTTGGATCGTGATACGACATAGCAAGGGACCTAGTCAAGTTGAAGTGCGAGCAATTATTGCGCCGCTCAAGCGCCTGAAAGCTCAGCAATGGACACGAGCCTGTCCTTGACCTCGCAGTGTTGATAAATCGACGAATTACGGAGCCCAACGCACTGGAAAGCCAGTCTACCCTCCTCCAGCCCACGTGTCTCGTTTTGCGGCAAGCGCCCAGTTCCCGTTTCTTGCGATGTATATCGCTTGACGATATACTCTGCTTGTGGCAGGATCCGCGGGTCGTTCATGAAGCTAGGAATGACAATCGGTTATCGTTCCCTTCCTTCGAAAAGCCTGCGTCCTTCTCGGACAAAACTGTGTCGGCGATAACGGCTCTGCCTGGACCCCGACGCGCGGCAAAGGCGAAAAGATCGTCGAATTCCACTCTGCAAAAGGACCTCTTGAGTTCCAGGATGATGATTCAGATGCTTACCTCGGCGAAATACCTGCGTGGCTTCTCGGAATGGGAGGTCCGTTTTGCCATCCCTTGAGAGCGAATGGACGCATGTGCGTCATAGTCTAGACGACGGCAGTCCAGCCGGGAGAGGTGAAGACGCGCAAGACGATTCCCAGATGCCTGTCAAGAAGGCTTGGGTGTGGTGTTGCTACTTCGGAGTAATGCCGCTAGAGGGGAAGGGTTCACCGACAGTCGACATTAGTCGCGCCTCTCTTGACGTTACGTGGCGTCCCATTTTTTCGGTAATGGGTGTCGTTGTCATGCTACTTTCTGTAGTGGGCTTGACCTGGCTTTTCACGGGGACCCGTTTAGCAGGTACGTCAACCACCCTTATTTCACACGACCCAACATTGCGCTCAACTCGAAACAGAGGGGACGGCCCAACCGTAGAGCTCCCAGAGGGCTCAGTCGGCAACGACCGTCACGTCAGCGCCGCAGCAGACGTTTTTAAGCTCGCTCCTCCTTCAAGCCTGCCCGCACTCTCTTCGCAGAGACCCGCGATTTTGATGGAGGCAAATCGCCCTAAAATGGGCGAGACAATTCACGTATCACACGTTGGAAAGCAGTTGAGATCCTTCTTAGAGCAAGATCATGCCAAGGAGGCCGTTTTCAATCTGACTAGGATTTCGTTCATTCCGACCAAAGCAACGCTCACGACACAGGCGCACGAAGAGTTGAAACAGATCGCACAAATCCTACGCACGTTTCCTAACGCGTACGTCGTCGTGGGCGTTTCCAGCGAGGAGGGAAGGACCAAGGCATTAAAAACGAGGATTTCTGCGCAGCGGGAACGGACCATTCGGACAGAGTTAGTACGGCTGGGTGTTGCGAGATCAGCAGTGATATTGCCCACGCGTTCTGTGTCTTCACGCTTTCAAGATAAATCCCGGCAGGTTAGTGGATACGGAAGTCATGTTTGGCTGATCGTTAAAAAGACGAGGCTGTCAACGCGGGACTTGAGCACAAGATAGATGTTCTCGTCTCCCTTCAGGAATACAATCGCTATATGGCTGAAGGTGTGTCGTATTATTGCAAGGGTTCGCCAGGAGATGAGTAACTGTTGTCTAAATAGCCCCTTGCATTGTCGATCTCTGAGCGTCCTTCCTAAAGTATTCGAACCGAGATGCGCCAAACCGGTAACGAATGTATGTTGAAACCGAGTCTCTTGCGCGGGGCCATTGTAATCAAGGACAAGTTTCCCATGAAGCTAATGGTCAAGTGAAAAATCGAAGTCGATTGAATGATTAAAGCGATACAAAAAGGCGCTCACGTTCCTCGGCTGGAAGCAACGGTTAACGTCACAGGCGTGCTTTTTAGTGCGCCTTTGATGTGCGCGAATAGAAAAGGCGAACGCTTCGTAACAGCTACTCTACGCCTGAAGGAAGGCGCTTCAATAACTTGGTGGAGAGTAGTCGTCTTTACTGAGTCGGTTCAAAACGATTTCGTAAGCATGAATATTGGCAACATCGTATCTGTTCGTGGTCGGCTGAGAGCAGAAGTTTACAAGATTAATACTCTCACGCCAAACATCGCTCTCTCGGTTGTTGCGGACTCTGTGGCATTGATAAGCGCCTCGGTCAACGACGGTGGTAAAAGAAACAATCTATGATAAATGACGTTGTTGCGAAATCGCAACAGCTTTTGGCGCATCGTTCCCTTCTCCGCCGTGCGGCGCGGCTCCAGGAAGGATGGGAAATAGCTGCCCTTACGCAGCTTGGGGATTGAAAGATCGATCCGGCCGGCGCGCGTCTCCCAGGGGCGCTCGCGATAGCCATTGCGCTTGTTCTGCCGATCGGGCGAGCGCACGCCGCAAGGGGCGCCGGTCCTCTCTTCGACCTCCAGCTCCATCAGCCGCTCGGCGGCGAAAGCCAGCATCTCTCGGATCAAATCCGCCCCGGCCCCCTTTTCGATGAGTTCGATGAGGGCCATTCTCTCGTCGGTCATTGTCGTCTCCTGCTAAGGATTTTCGATTCGCAAACCGAACCTTAGCTGAAGACCGGCAATGGCCGCCGCTGCGCCACCCGCTTCGCTACCGCGCTATGGAGAGCGCACTTGCGGGCGGCGGCGGCGACCTCACCTCAGACAGCACCTGCGGGGACATGTTCAAGCTGCGGCGATCCATGGTCGATCCAAACCGCGAACCTCTCGAAGGGGTTGTCGAAGTCGATCAGACACAAATCCCCTTTCGTGCGGACGATGCATTCTTCGACCCTGGCGCGTCCGGCAAAATTCTCATCGCAGGCGCGGTCGAAGTGATTGATCGCGACACGAACCAGGCCAACCCGCGACGCAAACACGCAAAAAGCGGGCCATGTCGTGTTGCCGTGGATTCATAGAGTCTTCGCGCTGTTGAAGCGCTGGAGCCTGGGGACGTATCACGGCCTGCGCCGAAAGCACGTCGACACTTATCTCGAAGAATTCGTCTTTCGCTATAATCGGCGCTTCTATCGACACGTATCGTTCGAAACCATTCTCGGCATCGCCTCGCATCATGAACCCGTGAGCTATTGGGACATCGCGGGACACGCCAATCCTCGAAAAGGCGAAAAGACCGTTAGGCGAGCGCCGCGCCACAGAAAGACGGCGACGGGAATGCGACGCGACGGCTCAGGCCGCGCGCAAACTGAGGACCAAAAGCATGCCACCGAGATCGGGAAGCCACTAAATATGGACGGACTTGGGACAACGGGATAAGCCACTTCCGGCCTCCTTCGCCAGGAGGCCGTTTGAATCAGACTGCCGCCGATCCGGGAATCTGGAGGGTTATGTGAGGTCCGCGGCACGATGTTTGGCTTGTCCCGGAGCGGACCTCACATAAGCCGGATTGAACGAAGGCGCGGGTCGTTAGTCACTATGGGGAAAGCGCGTCTCGTCGTCGTTTGGCACAGGGCCGCGGCGGGCGCCGGCGCTTGTGGCGGGGGACGAGAACTCGGCGAGTGGGCGGGAAGCGATCGAGCAGGCCGGAGTTCGTGGCCGTCTGTCGCGGTATTGGCGTCATGTGGATGAAGATTTTCGCGCTCGCGGCGCGAGGCGGCGTCCCGTCGGCGTGTCGTACGACGAGCGAAACTGGGAGTTGCGCAGGGTTCCAAGCGGAGATGATGGCCGGGCTCATGACGTGTCGCATCGGAACGGGCGAGGCCTCGCGGGTGGAACGATGCCGATGCGGCGCATGCGTCCGCCGCAGTCAGGACATGGGAAGGCGGCGCCAATTGCGGCGGTCGATGAATGCTCGCAGGCGCGGACCTTCGGCTCGGCCGGATCCTCGGCGGCGGCGGCGAGCCGACGACAGAGCGCGAGCCGTTCCTCGCGGTCGCCCCTGGCCAGAAGGCCATAATGGCGGATGCGGTGAAAGCCGTCGGGGAGCACATGCAGCAGAAAGCGGCGAATGAACTCGTCGGGCGAGAGGCGCATGATCCGACGGCGCCCCTGGCGGCGGTAGTCCTTGTAAGAGAAAGCGACGCCATCGTCGCCGACTGCGACCAGCCTCGAATTGGCGATCGCTGCGCGGTGGGTATAGCGCGCGAGATAGGCGAGCACCTGCTCGGGACCGCCGAAAGGCGGCTTGGCGTAGACGATCCAATCTGTCTTGCGCAGCGCGACGATGCGCTCGGCGAAAGCGTGTGGTTCGCAGAGCGGCGCCAGCTCGCCGAAAAAGCACAGCTCGCCTTTGTCGAACGCCGCCTCCAAGGCGGCGAGGAACAATCGGCGGAACAAGCGCGCCAGCGCCTTCACCGGCAGAAAGAAGCCCGGCTTGCAAACGATCCAGCGCTCGCCGTCGAGCGAGACGCCGCCGCCGGGACGACGCAATGGACATGGGATGATGGGTGAGCGTCTGGCCCCAGGTGTGGAGAACCGCGAGCAGCCCAATCCTGGCGCCGAGGCGCTTCGGATTTGCGGCGAGCGTCATGGTCGCCTCGGCCGCGGCGCGCATCAGCGTGGCGTAGAGAAGCCTCTTGTTCTGGAAGGCGACCTCAGCCGCCGCCGGCGGCAGGGTGAAGACGAGGTGGAAATAAGGCGCCGGCAGCAACTCGGCCTTGCGCGCGTCGAGCCAGGCGGCCCGCGCCGCGCCTTGGCATTTTGGGCAATGCCGGTTGCGGCAGGAGTTGTAGGCGATGCGTCTCGCGCCGCAATCATCGCATTGCTCCATATGGCCGCCGAGCGCCGCCGTCCGGCACGTCGCGATCGCGCTCATGACGCGGCGCTCGCAGCGGCCGAGATGGCCGGCGTGATCGTGAAGATAGGCGCCGCCATGGCGCCGGAGGATGTCGGCGAGCTCGATCGCCGGCCTCTCCACGCCCGGTTACTCGGGCGGCGTCACCTCCAAGGAAAGGCAGTCCAAGGGGCTCTTCGTCCCGCTGATCAGATGCGTCGAGACCTGCGTGTAGCGCGCCGTCGTCGACAGATGCTCGTGGCCGAGCAGCACCTGGATGATGCGAATGTCGACGCCGCTCTCCAGGAGATGCGTCGCGAAGCTGTGCCGCAGGACGTGGACGCTCACCCTCTTGTCGATACCAGCCGCCGCACGCGCCGAACGGCAGGCGGCGTGCAGGACGGTCTGATCGATCGGCTTATCCTTGTCGCGACCGGGAAACAAAAAGCTCTCCGGCCGAGCCAGACGCCAATAGCTGCGCAGGATGCCGAGCAATTGCTCGGACAACATGACGTAGCGCTCCTTGCCGCCCTTGCCGCGCTCGATCCGAATGACCATGCGGTCGCTGTCGATGTCGGCCGCCTTCAGGCCGATCACCTCCGACACGCGCAGTCCCGCGGCATAGGCCGTGGTGAGCGCGACGCGGGCTTTGAGGCTCGAGACGGCTTCGAGAAAGCGGACCACTTCGTCCGCGCTCAGCACGGACGGGAGCTTGCGCGGCTCGCGGGCGTAGGCGATCCGCTCCGGGATCGTCTCGCAACCAAGCGTCACTCCGTAGAAAAAACGCAGCGCACAGACGATCTGATTGAGCGACGCCCAGGATATGCCCTTCGAGATCAAATGCACTTGGTAGGCGCGGACGTCCTCCAGGCCCAGGCGGTCAGGCGAACGCCCGAAATACCGGCTGAACTTCGCGACGGCGTGAATGTAGGATTGCTGGGTCGCCGGAGAAAGATTGCGGACCGTCATGTCCTCGATCATGCGACGACGCAGAGGGCTGATCTCGGCCATCTGGAAACCTCCTGTCTGAGGGTGGGTTGCAACGCCCAAATCCTCTCAGACAGGAGGCCAATCACGCGACCTCGCCCCTCCCGCCGCGATCAGCGGCTTCGTTCAATCCTCCACGAGTCCGCCGGCAAAACCGTTGGTATTACTATTTGTGCAAATTGCACGAGAATCATTTGTCATTTCGGGCGCATGAATTAGGGGAGGATTTAGGACATAGGTCGATGCCATTCGAAATAGCGAACGACTCCACCAAAGCTACTTCTCCCAGTTGTTTTCGAAGCCAGTCGCGGTGAGCGATATGCCATCTCCTCATCTCTTTGAATAGAGCAAGATGCTGACGTGTTTGTGGAGTCTTGCATCTCTCGCGGCGACTCCGGTCAATGACCCGCTCGGATACCTCCACATACCATTCCACCTCTGCTAATTGAGTAGCTTGAATTTGGCGTCGGTTCATTGATGCCGTCCAATGGTCAGAAGGCTGGCTTCGAAAAGGCAATTCGGGCGCGCCGTGGCTATCGAGAGACAGCTAAACGCAGATACACCTTTTCTTTCCCTAATATTGAATCTCCAGGACGATCAACCACCAGGGACATGTCGCCGATTTGACAAGAAAGGTCAAAAACTCCTGATAGCACAGATGCGTCGTATGTTGCTGCAAACGCGCAGTATAAAGGTTCGACTTTCGATAACCTGTCCATTTGACGCCTCCGGCTCCTTCTTGACCCAGACCCTTAGCCGTTCTTATAGATTCGCTAGAGCTTTCGTGCTCATTACACGTGTCGAATAGCCTCTCCTTTTTTAAACTCAATACTCGTTCTATAAATATAAAATCCGTTGTCGGAAACATAGCTGCCTATATTTGCACTGACAGAACTCACACTTCCTAAAAAGGCCCATTTTTCCATCGGGAAAATAGCAGGCAGCGGAGAGCTATGAATGACTACAACTCGTTCCGTCGGATTTGCTTTATTCTGGTAGACATCGAACATTTTCCACTCCATCTCCCGTCGGAGCTTTCTTTCCACCACGCGCGCGCCAATGCGCCAAGTCGCCGGATGCCGGGTTTTTCGTGTCGCTTCCGCTAACCGTGACCAGAACGTTCGTCTTACGCCGAATGAACGTTTCCGACCAAGAGCGGAAGCTTCTGCTCGGCGATTGGAAACCCTAAAGCAAGAGCCGATACCGCAAACGAAGCGCGAGCTTGCGAATAATTGTCATATCTGAGTCCCTCTTTCCCATGGACAGCAGCGAGATCCCTATGTCGTCTCACGATCGATACTGCATCGTTGTCCGATATACAATCGATGCGGTTTTTTGTCGCATGGCGCGAAATCTTTTTGTGATCATGTTAGCGAGCGTTCGGAGGGCCACATTCTCGGGCTCGCGCGCTGAGCAGACGACGCGGAGATAACGATGATTGCGTCTCAATATATAGAATTTTAGTCGCCGTCGGAATTGTGAGGCAGCAATCGCTGACTACGACTGCTTTTGCAGCGAAACTTCAAAAAGTGCGCGTTGAACTCTAAACGTCAAAAAGAGACAGGCGCGTGGCATCGCAGCGCGGAAATAATCCAAGTTTCAATGGGAGGTCAAGATCACTTGTTTCACACTGCCTGCCATCAACGGATCCTTGCCTCGAAATCCCGCTTCAATGGCAAGAGCGTCGCACTCGAGGAGTGCGTCGGCGACGGGCGAGGCGACTTCAGCGTAGCGGCGATCGTCTCGCGCCTACCTTGGTTCCAACACTGGGCGACGGGCAGCAGTGAGCGACCTTTCCGCTCGGGTGCGCCAGACGATGGTAACCGCCCAACCGAGAGCTGATTCGCATTTGCGAGTTCGCCTTGGGCATCACCGTCTCCAAGGCCAGAATTTCACACAGATCGTGGCCTTCGCCTTCACGGCGTTCGTGGTCGCCCGGTTATTCCCGCGTTCCAACCTCGTCGCCGGACGACGCTCGGACGTGAGCAGTCGTCCTTGCGGTAGTCCCAGTCGCGATGGCATGCGATCTACGGCCTGTCTACATGGACGCAGGCTAGCTTCTCATGCCCCACGGCGACCGATTCGCGTAGGTGTCGCCTAATGTGAACGTGTACGATTTCACATGGACCGTCGATACTATCCAATTCGCAGCAACTGAACGATATTTCTTGCATCTAGCAACTTCAGCAAACCGCGAATCTACAAAACTCCTGACGCGTTAGAATTAGTAGCTTATCTATCATGCAGGCGATAGGAGTCGGTTGCTTCGACTTCCGCCTCTATCATTAGTTCGCCTGATTTTTCAAACACAAGCATGATCTCATCGTCTTTGCCGACCGAGAACGCGTCGGTTATATCTTGGAACGAAACGAAAGGACGTCCGGGTTCCAGCAACACCGCGGCATGCGGAGGGATGATAATGCCCTTTGAGACGACAATGTGTTTCGAAGTGTTGTGTAACACCGCTCTCCCCAATCGTCTGGACGTCACGTTGACCAGCGTGTCGGGGGTATCCCCATTATTATGAACGATCATTGAAAGGAATGCGCTATTCTCGCCTCTGTTGGGCATTCTCAGGTGTGGATTTTCAACTTTAAGGTGACCAATCATAAAATCTTGCGCAAGAGCTATTGGTGGCGTGCGCTCGATGACTATGATAATCATGCATGCCGCGAAACCAGCCTGACCGAGCTGCGTTAGACGTTGTTGTCTTGAAGAAAACACATTGAAATATTCGACGAACCTTGCACCGAAACGACGAAGTCTTGAGATGAGCCTCCAATCGCGGCTTTCGAGTTGGTCCAACGCCGATTCCTCCTGCTAATTGAAGTCTTTTCCCAGATTTCATATGGGTCAGCTTTTAGTATCGTATTACGAGCTAAGATAACTCGTTAGATGATTGGGAGCAAGGGGGTCGCGCACACGAACCCAATCGAAAAGGAGCCTTCTCCAAACTCAAAACGTATCCCGCGAAGTCGCCCAGTGAACTCTCGGCGGTCTCCTTTCCAGCGAGGGAATGCGGAATCGCTCGGGTTGAGCAACCCCGAGACGCCGACCAATTTCCATCACATCTCGGCAGGACACGGATTGTTCCCAATCTAACCCCAAAAGCTTCAGAGTAAGTCATCCGTTTCCTAGCACGACAGGAAACTAATCGTGGTGCAATGATGGCGTCGCTACGGCTTTTCAATGTTCATGGGGGCGAGGCCGAACTCTTCATTGTCAGGGTCCCGGTGTTTTAGCCCTTCATCGATCGCTGCCCACAGTCCAGGCCTCTTATCGTCATGTCTTAAAGCTACGCTATGAACGGTCTTTCCTCTTGTCGTATATCGTGCGACGAGGTAGATTAGTGCTCTACAATTCCGAAACCCGGAATGCACCAGAGTCTGACTTCCATGGCCGACGTTCAACCTCTGAGCACTTGAGGGTCTGATGCTTTGTTCCCGTAGCCTTTATACCACGTCGTGCGTCTATCGATGGCCGACGATCGATCACTCACGTTCTGCGCCACATGCGGCGTCACCCGCATCGACCGCAACGCGTTTACCAACTCTTCCGATTCATAGCCCTTGTCGGCCGCGAGCGTGATCCGCTTGGGCCGGTTGGCGCGCGGTTCGATCATATGCAGCGCGGCAACGCGTTCGGCATGCTCGTCCGCAGGCGTAAGGCGGGCGTCGACGAAAACCGCGTTGCGGTTCTCCATCAACGCCTGGCCGATGAATCATAGCTTCGCCTCCTTGCCGGCGCCCTTGCGATAAAGCTCCGCGTCCGGATCGCCGGTCGAGACGTGTGTGTCATTCGAACGCTTAACGCCATGTAAATCCGCTTCGCGGATGCGCGAGCCGTGGCCTGAAGTCGGGTCGTCCGTCCCCTTCGCTTCGCCTCTCCCTCTCGCCGTGAAGCTCATCAACGACGCCCAGGCTTCGATCAGCGTGTCGCCGACCGAAAGATGGTCATTGCTCAGAAGCCGTTTCGCGGGCGGCTTAGCCAGCAAGGCGCAAAGAAACTTCGCCGCCACGTCGCAGTCGAGCAGCGGGTCGCGGTTCTTGGAAAAAATCGAATGATCCCAGACGAGGATCGTCGATCCCGAGCCGACGAACCAGCGAAACCGCAGGTCGAAATCCAGCCGCTCAATGAGCTGTCGCTCAGAACGGATCGAATAGAAGGCTTACAGCAGCATTGCGCGCAGCAACTTCTCCGGCGCGATAGATGGCCGTCCGGTTGAGAGGTAGAGCGCCGAGAACTCCCGGGCCAGAGCGGCGAGCGCCTCGTTTGTCAGCACGCGGATGACCCGCAAGGGATGCTACCGCGGAGCGCGCACCTCGAGGTCCACATGGCTGAACAGCGCCCCACACCGCTCGTCCTTATCCCGCGTTCCGTGCGCCCCCTTGTCTGAGGAGACTGCAATCACCGCAAGGGCGAGCGATTGCTCGACCAGATCAAGGCGCAAATGGCCGAGATCAAGAAATCGCCAGCGTTTATCCCTTCATTCTTCAGAGCACAGCCCCGTTTCGCATAATTTCACGAGATCGAACGATGACTTTATAAAAATACTGAAACACATTTCGTGCGACGAAAAACCGCATCGACGTTGTATGTCGTGGCACGATACATAGGGCTTGGTAAGATAAAGTTGTCAACCTAATTGGGTAGCAAAAATCATGATGATAATTCTAATTAGACGACGCTCTAGTGTCGCAGTCCCCCCCATCGCCTCCGTCGCTTTTCATTCGCGATTCGTACGTATGCTTGAGGCCCTGGTTATCGGCTCAAAACCTATAGGAACCATCACCAGATGGAACGGCTGGCAAGACGCACAACCAACTCCACGCCGACTAAATCCATCCATCGCGAAAGCTTTCGTAGGGCCCATTTTTTCCATGCGTAGCAAAGCTGCTGGCGTGTACGTCGCTGAATTCATCGATAAGAACCCAAGCGTAGAGCAACTTGTCGATGCAGTCAGTGTTCCGGGGAGGTTCGCCCAAACATTCATTAACAATGCATTACTCAAGACACTCGCAAAGGCATCCACGCAATTCTCGCTCTTTCATCTATAGGAACCCCCAAGTGTCGGCTATATTATCGACTGTGAGTAAGAACTAAAACAACCACGGGATTTATCACCAGGCCTGTAATTGTGATTGAGCTGTCGCTGTAACCGAGGGCGCGAGACGGGTAGATTTCTCTGAAATATGAACGCACAATGAAGCCGATAACAGTTCTGGTAAGGAAGGAAGACAGTAATGACGGTTTTCGGACAATGGCTGCAGGATTGGCGTGAGGCTTGCGAGTATGCCAATGAGTGTTCCCCAGATCTCTCCTTGATCTATCCCCGCGAGCCCGTTGCCGTTCTCATCGTAATCGGGCTGGTATGCTTTGGTCTATGGCTCTGGAATGAACGAGAGATAGCTAGGTCACGGGCTGTCATGGACCAGTATCCGAGTGGGTCAGAAAGCGAAGACGCTCCGAACCGGGAGAAACAACTGGAAGAACTCAGCAAGATTTTAAAGCAGACTCGCGCTCTCAATGAGTCACGGTTAAAGGACGTCGCCTGATGCCTGGCCCCGGTTCCACCGGCAAACGGCGCTTCGTTGACCACTAAGTTGTCTTGGGAATCGACTTCGACGTTTCCGCATTCCCCATTCGTAATATGGATTAAGCTCGGTTGGAGCAACAATGAGTCGGTTCGGGTCGAGATGCGCCGGAGATCTCAAGTCGAAACGTCGTAGAATCTAAGGAGGCCGCTACGAGGATGAAAAAGTAGCGCTAGACCGGAAAAATTGGCTCGCGCGTCCTTGCCTCGCGGCTTATCTCGACGCCTACGACCGGCTGCGGCGCGTACCCGCTCAAGAAGTGGGTGTGCAAAGAACTAATCTCTATGCGTACAAGAGTTTGATGCCACTTATGGAGCTTGTCAATGCCTTGGGTGCGCAGGGTCAGCGAGTTTTCGAGTAGGCGCCATGGAATTGTGCCTCATGCCTTTGCGTTGCTCTTCTTCACCACAAGCCTCATCGTTGGATTTCTGCTGGACCCACCACTCGATGGGTTGGCTTTCATCATCTTTTACCCAGCTATCCTAACAGCCACCCTGATCTGTGGATGGCTTGACGGAACTCTCGTCCTTGTACTATCTACGTTTGCGAGTTGGTAGTTCATCTTAGAGCCTCGCAACACTTTTGTCCTAAAGGGTGTCCGAACCATTGGCGCCTTCGTAATTACTGGCTGCTTCAGCGTTTTTGTCTTGGCCGTCTCGCGTGAGGCTCTGAAGCGCGCAACCACAGCAATGGCTGCGAAGGATACGCTGTTCAGCGAATTACAACACCGAGTCGCAAACAATTTGCAGTTGGCCGTAAGCTTAATACGGGTCGCTCAGCGAAATCTGCAAGACCCTGTAACGGCAGCTGAAAACCTCAATCACGCTGAGGAACGACTCCTCTCGATGTCTCAGCTGCATCGACGTCTCTACGGTGAGCCCGCTTTCGTCAACGGGCTTGAACCGCTGTTGAGGGAAGTTCTTTCAATGGTTTTGCATGACTTTCCCGTGGCTATCCACACTTGTGTTGAGGACGTTCCCGGCCTCTCGATTGACCAGATGACCGCAATCGTCTTTTTGGTAAACGAGGCTGCACTGAACGCAGCCAAACACGCATACTCTAAGGGATTAGGAAACCGGTTCGATGTCTCATTAACAAGAGACATGAGAGGTCGTCTTATTTTATCCATCATCGACGATGGACCAGGCATAGACGCTCAGGCGAGCGATACGAGAACCAGCTCACTTGGCATCGGCATAATGGAGGCTTTTGCAAACCAACTTGGTGGTCAATTGGAGATACGACAAGGCGTGGGCGCATCATTTAGCGTTGCGTTCATTGAGCATCACCTGCACACTATTTACAATACGACCCGAGTCCGACATCAGGATCGTTCCTCGGGAGGGAATACTTAGGCCGTCAAACGGTTGGATATGGTAAGGTCGAGGAAGAAAAGGAGCAAGTCCAGCCGCCGGATTTTCGAGCGCCAGCGGTGACACCGGCGTGCGGTGCAGGATACGCCACGTGCCGAGCCCTTGACGATCCGGACCCAGGCTTCGCCAGTCAATCCCTACCGCCCCCTCTTCTGTGACGGACCCTTGGTTATCAACCGCTCACGCACTTCCTTCGTCGGTTCACTCTTCTATTCGGGGTCGGCGTCGTCCATCGTCCCCGCGAGGGACGAGCGCTCCGGGAAACCTGGTGGTCGCCTTGCCTCGAAACTCTTACGGTTCTGCTCGTTACGTCGCCACTTGAATCGCGCAAACCGACTTGCCGAGGTCGAACGGCGACCGATCGATCCACATGCGATGCTGAATCGCGCCGGCCCCCGTATCGCCGCTCCGTCCCTGCGGAGCGTCAGGGGACAGCGATCCTTCGCCAGAAAACCAGCCGTTTGAAGTTCTAGACGGGAGTCTGTCATCCTGATTTTTATCCTGGCGCGGGCGATGCCGATCGTTGGGATGAAGAGGTCCATTCTGTCCTTTTGCTTGGCGAAGACCTGCTCCACGAGCGAGTGAACGATCGATTTGAGAGCGTTGGCGCGACGGACGGTGTTGAGCATCGGTCGATCCTTGGGCTTCTTGCGATGGATGCGGCTGACGAAACCGTTCTTCGCCATGAACGCTTCCTTGGTGATGAGAAACTCGGCGTGTTCGGCGGAGAGGTTGTCCATCGCCTGGATCACGAGGATCTTGAGCGTCGTCACCGGATCGAAGGGCAGCCTTCCGCCCTGCGCGCCGTCGGAATAGCCGAACGGCGCGACGAGCTCGGCGTGAAAAACTCGAAATCGACCGCCGCCGCGAACACCTCCAGATGATCGCCGAGCCCGCTCAACCGCTTCAGTAGCTCATCTACGTCGAAAAAGCCCGGCTACCCGCGCATCGATCCACTGATCCTATCTCAACCAGAGAATCAGAGAGCCGGCGATTTGGCGAGATTCTTAGAAACGTCTAGCTTCATCGCCCAACTTTTGAGGCCGCCGCCCTTCACGGGCCGCTTCAGTATGATTGACGGCTTCATAAAGCGCCGTGCACACGCCGGCGTCGCCGATTTTAGTGCTCCGTCCGGTCACGTCTCTTTCGCTCAAGTGATATTTTTTTGGTGTAAGACAAAAATGTGGGCCGACTTACTTCGACGACGAAGACCGTAACGGATCGTCGATCGCCGAAACATATGTCAGCGCCACAATCGCGCGCACGCCGTTAGCCAACATGATCAACCTAGCGCGCCTGTCTGTTCGCGTCATCGCACGCGCCTTCTCGAACATGTCGAACTCGCGTAGCAAGAACGCATGCGTCGCAAGCAACGCCTCGTCGATGAACGTCAGCGTCGGATCCCCCACAACGAGTTCCTCAACGGCGAGGACTTTTTGCTGACGTCCGAGTACCCGGATTGCGCCCTATGCGCGTGGCGCGACGCTTTTAAAGAAAGACAGTCTCACTTGCGCCCGCTACCTGAACGTAACGCAAACGTTCGAAGATAAAGAGGAACTCGTCGTCCTGGACATGGTTGCATTCGTTGTGGCGGTGATTTTGGTGCTTGGCGCTTGGCTGGTTGCTTCAGGAATACTGTCATTCCTGGATATTTATTTCTTCAAGACCACATCGCCCGAGAGAGTGACCCTTGCCGGAGGTCTATCGCTCATCGTTTTGGGGGCCGAATTTATTTTCGCTTGCAGCCATATAAGGCTGCGCTTTCTCCATTAGCAGCGAAGCGATATTCTTGAGTGTCGGTTTGATGTGGAGAGGGTGTTGCTTGAGAAACGACATAAAGATAGTCTCGTTATGCAGGACACGATCATCACATGCGTGAAAAGGTCCAACTATGAATGGGCGCCTGGCAATACACGCTGCGAGGAGTCGCCGGTCTCGAGCAATCCATTCTGTCACTGCCCCGCTCTGGTTTCGATCGCGCGATGCCGAATTGTTGAGCAGAAGGTGCTCATTGGGCGATTTTGCGCTGCCGGATCCACTTCTTAATTTTAGGGATTCTAGTAGAATTGGATCGCTTGCGGAATCGAGAGGCTCTCTGATGCGAATTTGGCAGCCTGACCTTGAACGGCAACAAGCGTCGAATCTCTCGAAATTTTCCCTGCAACGCGCCGACACGACTCCGTTCGCAGCGACATTCGATTATGGCGGCTTTCACCGCTGGAGCGTCGATCATAAGGAGGAGTTTTGGTCGAACGTTTGGGACTTCTGCAAGGTTATCGGGGAGAAGGGCGCACGCATCCTGGTCGATGGCGACAAAATGTCGGGGGCGCAATGGTTTTTGGACGCCAGACTAAATTTTGCAGAGAACCTGTTGCGTTCGAGACCAGACGACGAAATCTCCATTGTTTTTTCCGGCGAAGGCCAGGTCCAAACGTCGCTCAGTTTCGGCCAACTGAAACAGTCCGTCGCAGCACTCGCTGTTTATTTTCGCGCACAGGGCGTCGCAAAGGGCGATCGTATTGCCGCCTACATCCATAATGGGCCGGAAGCAATCATCGGCATGCTTGCGGCTTCCAGCATTGGCGCCATCTGGTCGTCCTGCGCGCCAGAGTTTGGCGTGCAAAGCGTCGTCGATCGCTTCGGCCAGATCGACCCGAGCCTCCTCATCGCTTCCGACGGCTATTTGTATAAGGGTAAGAAGCTTGATCGCATCGCCTCCATCCGCGAGGTGCAGGCAAGATTGCCCCGCGTCAAGAGGACGCTGATCGTTCCTTATATTCACGAGGATCCGCCATTGGACGACCTTACCAGCGCCCAGTTGTGGCCGTCCGCGCTCAAGGAGCACAACGACGCCGTTCTGTCATTCGAACGTCTGCCATTCAATCATCCCCTGTATATCATGTTCTCGTCGGGCACGACTGGCGCGCCGAAATGTATTGTGCATGGCGCCGGCGGCACCCTGCTGCAGCATCTCAAAGAGCATCAATTGCAATGCGACATCAAACCCGGCGACCGTGTTTTTTACGCGACGTCGACGGGATGGATGATGTGGAATTGGCTGGCGAGCGCGCTCACCAGCCACGCAACGATCCTGCTATATGACGGGTTTTTCACCGCCGGCGTGAGCGGCGCGATCCTGTTGGATTTTGCGCAAGAACAATGCGCGACCCTGTTTGGCACGTCGGCAGGCTATCTAAAGGCGATCGAAAAGGCAGGGCTTAAGCCGCGCGAGAGCCACGATTTGAGCGCGGTGCGACTGATCGCCTCGACAGGATCGCCCCTGCTGCCTGACAGCTTCGATTACGTCTACCGCGATTTCAAGCCCGACGTGCAACTCGCGTCGGTCAGCGGCGGCACCGACATCATTTCCTGCTTTGTTGGCGGTAATCCCTGGAGCCCTGTCTATCGAGGCGAGATACAATGCGCCGGCCTCGGCATGGCGGTAGAAATCTGGAACGACAACGGTCAGCGGGTCATCGGCGAGGGCGGCGAACTGGTCTGCACGAAAAGCTTCCCTTCAATGCCCATATGTTTCTGGAACGACCCGGATGGAAGCAAGTATTTCAACGCCTATTTCGCGCGATATCCCAACGTCTGGCTGCACGGGGATTTCGCGACCGAGACGGAGCATGGCGGCTTCCTGATCCACGGCCGCTCCGACGCAACCCTCAATCCCCAAGGCGTGCGGATCGGGACGGCGGACATATACAATGTTGTCGAGAGTCTGCCGTCAATCCAGGAAGCGCTGGCGATCGACCAGGAGTGGGACGGCGGGACGCGGATTGTCTTATTTGTGAAAACACATCCGGACTATCCTCTCGACGACGTGCTTGTTGCCCAGATCAAGCGGGCGCTTTTCGAAAAGGCTTCGCCGCGACATGTTCCAGCGGTCATACTGGAAGCGCCCGATCTACCACGCACGAGATCAGGGAAACTGGTCGAACTCGCCGTTCGCGAGGTCGTTCATGGCCGTCCGGTCAAGAATAGGGGTGCCCTCGCTAATCCCGAGTCTCTCGACTTTTTCAGAAATCTCCCGGAATTAACCATCCCTCGCGGTTAGCAAGCGATACGCTGAGCCATCAATAGGAGCGGAACGGAATGAAGATAGACGCTGCGCGCGAGACCGCTTTTGCCATGCCGCTGACGAACCCCGCCTATCCACGCGGTCCTTATCGCTTCTATGATCGAGAATTTATCGTCATCACTTATCGCACCGATCCCGAGGCGCTGGCCGCGGTAGTGCCTGAGCCCCTTGAGGTCGACGAGCCAATCGTCAAATATGAATTTATCCGAATGCCTGACTCTACTGGCTTTGGCGATTACACGGAAAGCGGACAGGTGATCCCGGTCCGTTTCAAAGGCGAGAGAGGCTCCTATGTACACACCATGTATCTCGATGACGCCGCCCCGATTCTTGGCGGCCGCGAGTTGTGGGGCTTTCCAAAAAAGCTGGCGTCGCCGCGCATTTCACATGACGGAGACATCGTGGTCTGCACACTGCATTACGGCTCCGCTCTCTGCGTCAACGCGACGGTCGGCTACAAGCACCGCATCGCGGACGAGACCTTGATTGCCAAATCGCTCGTCGCGCCGAACTTTCTCCTGAAGATCATTCCGCATGTCGATGGTTCAGCGCGCATTTGTGAACTCGTGCGCTACAAGATGACGGACGTCGTAATGAAAGGCGCCTGGACCTCTCCGGCGGCGCTCGAATTACGAACGCATGTCGCCTGTGACGTCGCGCGCCTCCCCGTTCGGGAAATTGTGTCGGCTGCGCACTTCAAGGCCGATCTTACGCTCGCGCTTGGCGAGGTCGTTTTTGACTATTTGGCCAAATAGACGCGCTTCTCGGCGGCGAAGCTGGCGAGGGGCGCCTTACCCGCCTCTGCCTTGTTCATCTTTGCTGGTTAACAACTGCCCAGCTTATACGCAGTTGATCATTTATGGGAGCAGACATGTCCCTATCGAAACGCAATGCGGTCGTGACAGGCTCCACCAGCGGCATTGGTCTTGGCTACGCCCGCGCTCTCGCGAAAGAGGGCGCAAATGTCGTGATCAACGGCTTCGGCGCGGCGTCCGACATTGAAAAGGAACGGGTCGCGATCGAGACGGAATTCGGCGTGACTTGCCTCTATGAGGCCGCCGATATGCTGAAGCCGGTGGAAATCTCCGCGATGATCGCGAATGCCGAGGCAAAGCTAGGATCTGTCGACATTCTGATCAATAACGCCGGCATTCAATACGTATCGCCCATCGAAGATTTTCCCGTCGAGAAATGGGACCAGATCATCGGGATCGACCTATCCTCCGCCTTCCATACGATCCGCGCAGCGACGCCGGGCATGAAAGCGCGCAAATGGGGCCGCATCATTAATACGGCGTCCGCCCATTCTCGCGTCGCCTCGCCGTTCAAGACCGCCTATGTCGCGGCCAAGCACGGCGTCGTTGGCCTGAACAAAGTCGTCGCGCTCGAACTTGCCGCCCATGGCGTTACGTCGAACTGCATATCGCCCGGCTACGTCTGGACGCCGCTTGTCGAGAAGCAAATACCGGACACGATGAAGGCCCGTAATCTCACCCGCGAGCAGGTTATTCACGACGTCCTGCTGGAAGCCCAACCGACGAAAGAATTCGTTACCGTCGAACAGATCGCGGCGCTGGCCGTATTCCTTTGCTCGGACGCCGCGTCGCAGATCACCGGCGCCAATATTTCAATGGACGGTGGCTGGACGGCTGGCTGATGCGCAAGAAGGTCACCCTGGCGCTGCAGGGCGGTGGTACGCATGGCGCCTTCACCTGGGGCGTGCTCGATGCTTTTCTCGCCGATGGCCGGCTGGACGTGACCGGCATCAGCGGCACAAGCGCAGGCGCGATGAACGCCGCAGTTTACGCGGACGGCCTCCGCGAAGGCGGACCAGATCGCGCCCGCATGCAGCTTGCGGAGTTTTGGAGGGCGGTGAGTCTCGATGGCGATATGTCCGATCAGCAGCGGCAACTCTTCGACGCCTTCCTGGGATTTTGGGATCCGCTCAAGCTTCGTGACACCCTGACGCAAACCGTTGGTGGATATTTGTCCCCTTATGATTTTAACCCGCTCGATATTAATCCGCTACGCGATGTCTTAGCCAGGCTCATCGATTTTGAAGGACTTCGCGCCACCGATGATCTGAAGCTCTTTATCGCGGCTACGAACGTGCGCACCGGGAAGGGACGTATTTTTCGGCGCCCTGAACTAACCATCGACATGCTGATGGCCTCGGCCTGCCTACCAACGATTTTCAAAGCAGTCGAGATCGACGGCGAAGCCTATTGGGACGGCGGCTATATGGGCAATCCCGCGCTCTATCCGTTGTATACAGAGACGGAGTGTCGCGATGTGATCCTCGTGCAAATCAATCCGATCCGGCGTGACGATGTTCCGCGCACATCGTCCGCGATTATGGCCCGTCTGAACGAGATCACTTTTAATGCGCCGCTCCTGCAGGAGTTCCGCGCAATCGACTTCGTCGCGCGCCTAATAGATTCGGGACGGTTGCGAGGCACGCACTATAAGAAGGTTTTGCTTCACCTCGTCGCGGGCGGCCCTGCGCTCGATCGATACGGCCCGGACACCAAGATGGAAGCCGATTTCGACTTTTTTCTCGAACTATTCGACATCGGCCATAAGGCGGGAAGGAATTTCCTCGAGGAAAACTTCGAATCGATAGGCGTCAGGGGCACGCTGGAATTGAAGGAACAGCTTGTTTAGAGGCTAATGACTTATCCGAGGAGCGTTTTTCGCATAAAACGAACTCCTATCTTTGGAGTGTTGCGCGTGTTGCGGAACTCTCAACAAACGGATTACCGAAGTAGACAAGAACACGCTCCGCCGTTGTGCGCCGTCGAGGCGACTTGCCCCTGCCTGAGCCTGACCTAAGTAACCTGCCTAATTCACAAGCAGGAGGCCAACATGGGTGACTCGAAACGAGGCTTCGCCTCAATGGACCCGGAAAAACAGCGGGAAATCGCTCGCAAGGGCGGACAAAGCGTTCCAAATGAGAAGCGCAGCTTTTCCCAGAATCCTGAGCTTGCCGCCCGCGCGGGGCAAAAGGGTGGGCGTAGCGTGGACCCTAGCAAGCGTAGCTTCTCGATCAACCATACGCTCGCGTCGGAAGCCGGCCGCAAGGGCGGGCATGCGTCGCACAGCCACCGTGAGGCCTGAAAAGATTCGGCCCGAGCGCGGGCCAGTGCTCTCGGGCCGTTGGGGTTCACAAGAGGCGACCTTGTCAACTATAGCTATCGTCGCTCTCCGTCAGGCGGTGAGCAAGCTGAACAGCGATGGGCAAAACGACGCGCGTCAGCCAAAAGATGGTCTCGCGGGTTGGTGCGCGCGCGGCTTACCTTCGCCCACCTGACCCATTCAACCTGACCCACTCGTATTCCTTCTTGGCGCCAATTTCCCAAGGCCAGGCGAAGACGAGCGGGCGCGGCTGAAGGCGCTGTCCGGCCGTTTTGGACAACCGGGCGGATCAGAACCTAACTTAGCTTTGACGCCAAAACGTCAAGCTTGTCGATTTTCGTGGGTAAAGAGAATAGATCCGGAGCCCTTGCCCTAACGGCTTTTGTGACCCCCCCGGCGAGATGAGCGTTCTCTGGAAGCCTCATCTAGGAAGGCGTCGAAAATCCCAAAAGTCGTGGGCGACATACGGACTGCGAACCACGCTACGGCGCCTGGTTCGGCCTCAACGAGCGGGAGCGCTGACTTCGCTTCAAGCGTCGTCCGGCAAATTTGACCATTGTGGCCTGTCGTCGCAAACCCTATAGCGTCGCGCCAAAACGAAACCTTTCCTATAAGGCCAGGCCCCCTATCAGGATTCCACCCTGATGGTGTCGATGCGCAGCGTAACCGCGAGCATACCGTCGACGATCCCTTCGAACACGCCCCCGGCTGCCTCTCCCCACTCGACGTCTTCGTCGATCGCGTCCGCGACGCGCGCTTGCCAACTCGCGATCTGCTCGGCGGAGGTCACGGGGTTCAGGACGATCCCGACAACCCTATCCTCCTGCTCCAGAGCGTAAGCCTCTGCGAAAGCTGGGTTCAGCTCGTATGTCGCGACGCATACCTCTGTGATCATCGGCTAGCATCCACCGCGGATTCGAAGCGTTTCAAAACTTGTCTCAATTCCCAGGCGTAGGCGTCGGCGCCGAGGTCGTCGAAGCGGCTGATATCATCGCGGATCATTTTCCGAACCATTGCCGTTCCGCGCTTCCGGTTGAGCAAGTAGCTCGCCAGCAGGCGGTTGCGTCGCCGCGCGGGACTGACATCGCTTACGATGGGGGCGCGTTCGAGATTGGTCATCCCTCGACCCTCCTCCTCATTCGGATTTGTGTTTCACCAGCCTCGCAACACGGCGGGCGTATCTAGGCCGTGTGGGGCGCCGATGAGACACATAGCGTCCTCATGTATCACGTTCGTGTCGATTGGGGACCGGGCCGCCCTCTGATCTTTTCATTTCAGAAAAGCTGGAACGACGCGCGAGCTCGATTTGGCTTCGGAGAAGGGCCCGGCATGCAGCCCTTGGATAACGGCGGAGCCTTGAACTCAGGGGCCCGGGGCGCGCATTTACCCAACAGCCGCCAGGAGGCGACGCCTTGGCCCGCTCGAGGGCTTCGCAGCTGCTTGCATAGCCGGTCTTTGGGAATGAGGGCGACCTAATGATCTGACGGCGCCTCCCCGCGTTCTCGACGGACCAACGCCTGATTTCCATTGTCGGGCCGCAGCCCTGGGCGCGCTAGCTGTCACGCCTCGACCTCGATTTCGTCGAACCGAACTACCCTCTCCACCTCCGCCCCTTCAGCCTCGAGTCCCAGCGGGCCGCCGAGCTTGGCTTCGACGGTACCGACCTCTCTCGCGCGAGCCGCCCCCTCAAGTGGTGCTCAAACACCTCCACTCTGACAGAGGCCGCCGGGGGGGGGGCGCGCCCAACCCATCAGAACCCGCAGCCCCCATGACGCAGACCGCCGCGCAGTCGCTGCGATATCCCGCTAACGAGGTGACGAGATGGGCGTATAGCCGCGCGGCAAACAGTCGAGCTCCGCTGGACCAAGATATTGAGAGGCGAGACATAATTTCCAGCCAACAGGCGCCGCCGCCATCGGCTCATGGGGGCGCGATCAGTCCGGAACCAGCAACTGAAGCCGACAAAACAAAAGCGGCGGCCCTTTGTCAGGCCGCCGTTTGTTCTTGGGCCTCAGTTCGTCCGCCGTAATTAACCGGTCGCCGCGTTTTTCAACTTCGACAGCGGACGAACCTTTACACGGACGCTCGCAGGCTTGGCGGCTCCGGGGACCATTTCGCCAGTCGCCGGATTACGCACGAGCGTGCCCGCTCGACGGGCCGGCACCTTTCTCAACGTGACCTTGAACATCCCCGGCATCGTAAATTCACCGACGCCGCGCGGATGCAGAGAGCCAAGGATCAGGCCTTCGAGCGTCGCATAGACTGCAACCGCAGTCTTACGGGGCAGTTCGTTCTGTTCGGCAATCAGATTGATCAACGCGGACTTGGTCAGCGTCTCTTTGAATGGGCGAATGGCGCCCGGCTCTGCGGCGCCGCGAGCGGCTTTCTTGGGGGCAGCTTTCTTTGCCGGAGCCGCTTTTTTCACCGGAGCAGCCTTGCGGGCGGCGACTTTACCTCTAGCCATTCACTTTCAACCTTGTGAATTATGGGATAATCTGGCGTCCCGGACGCGGAACGCCAATAAAAACTATATTTATCAATCCATGTGATTCGTGCAAAGGCTTATCTGCGCTGGGGAAAAGGGCCTGGACTTACAAAAAGGATACGATATGGCTACCGGGACGGTTAAATGGTTTAATGCCACAAAGGGCTTCGGCTTCATTCAGCCAGATGACGGCGGGCCTGACGTTTTCGTGCATATTAGCGCCGTTGAGCGCGCCGGTTTGAGGGACCTGCCCGAGGGGCAGAAAGTGACCTACGACGTCGTTGTAGATACACGCAGAGGCAAATCCTCAGCCGAAAACCTTCAACTCAGATAAGAGCTTCGAACACGGGCAAAAAATTCAACTCGGGTTCGTGAAAATGGCGACAAAATCAAAAGGGGTCGGGCGAGGATACGGAAGCGGCGGCGCTCGTCCTGGAGCCGGACGCAAGCGTAAGCCAGGTGCGCTCTCCATGCCGGGCGCCGACACCGATCGCGACTGGGCGGAGAACCCACGGACTTCCGCCTCCGAGCTAAAGGATCTCGCCTTGGCGATACTCCGGCACATCATGCAGCACTCGCCGCAGGATGGCCCGAGGGTTAGCGCGGCGCGCGAGGTTCTTATCCGTGCGTAGGCAGAGGCGACGGTCGGCGGTGTTTACGGGAAAAAAGAACAGACATGGCCAGGGTCGAGGAGCTTGTTAGATCAGGCGGCCGGTTCGCTGCCAGGACGCCAAGGCATTGTAGATATGAGTCGTTCCGCTCTCGCGTCATGTGTGTGCGCGCGTAACGGAGGCTACATGGCGAAACTTGGAATCGGTATCGCGCCCGCCGCCGTGACATTGCCTGGAACATGGTGGTCCGCCAGCTGAGGCGGTGTACCGCTCCTTATCCGCCGCGATCCGGGCCGAGACATTGCGCGACTATTCATCAAATCTGGTCGAGCCAAGGAGAACGACCTGATCGTCCTACGCCCCAACGGGAAAGCGATCGACAACGAGCTCATGGGCTTGGCGGCGCGGCGCAAAGCCGATCCGACCAGGCTCGCTACCCTCACCATTGAGGCTTTGGCTCCCGTTGAAGCGACGGAATGAACGATGGGGGAAGAAGCTCGAAGCGGCACCTGGCGAGCGTAGCCTGGTTGAGCGCTCGCCTGAGAGCCGGGCCGCAATCGGGGCTGAGAAGGTGCGCCGCAACGCCGTTGAGCGAGCGAAATACGAAGCGATGCGGGCCCGCGCGTGAAAAAATGCTGGAAGAGCCCCGGCCGGAGCCGCCAGCCGGGGCCCGGACGGAAAGCTCCAGATCGACGCGCCGGGCGTCTCCACGCACGTGGGCGTGTCATACCGGCGGTGGAACTGCCGCCGGAACTGGATGCAGCCATTGGGCGTGAGATTAGCGCCATGCTTTGAATGTCTAAGAATTAAGTGCTGTTTCGAGCTTGGCGCGCTCTGCGCCTTTGGCTCGCCGTTCTGATAATCGCGAAGAACGCCCAACCAGCAAAAAGCAAAAGGTCGACGACCAATTTCGTTATTAAACTCACGTGCATAAATAAAACGCTCAGGATCAAGATGAGCGTGATGAATGTTACAACGGTCAGCATGATTGCCTCACGCGAATACTGGTGCGGAGCTACAGAATAGCCAGAGACGAGACCCGCGGTCTCAGGCGAGGGCGGCAAATGGTGCAGCGCGGGCGCAGGGGGGCTCGGCTGGGACATGCCAGAGATTCCCTTTTAGCCTCACCTCGAACCTGCGCCACGCGCTGCAAGACACCAAACGATTTAGAACGCCGCATGTTTCTAGGATTTTATCAGTAGAATCCACACACCTCGAATCCAAAACTTCCGGGCATCCCAGACCATACGGTCTGCATGCGCAGCGGCCTTTAGCGCTGCCTGCGCCAAGATTTTGTGTGTGGGAATTGATCTGACTGGCGGTTCGTTCCTTCTCTGCCGAACCTCCAGCCTCGTCTCCCTTATCGTACCTCACGACCGACCGCTGGGCCGGCAAGACACTCGATCCCGAAATTCGGAAGCGGCAATCGAGAAGAAATCAAAAGAAGGCGGCGGGTTGGAGCCAAAAGAGATGGTTCGATGCCCCGCAAGCCGCCTGGCCTGAGGGGGATGGATGTAGGCCAGGCGGCCGTCGCGAGCGCGCATGGCGACGCGCCAGGTTTCCAAATAGGCCGCACGGCGCTGATGGCGAGACAAGGCGGAGAAAGGGGCAAGCGGAAGGCGGCTCGCCTTCGGGCTGGGGTGACGAGCCGCCGCAACAATTTCGTGCTGAAACGCGATGACCCTATTGGCCCCGCACGACGGCGCGGTGACCGGGAGGCAGCCCGCCGAATAGGGGGTCGACGGGCCGCCCCAGCCGCGCCCCCCAGGGACGGAAGCGCCAGCCCCACGTGCATCGCATCGGGGACGCAACCGGTCGGTGTGCTACGGCATAGACAGTCGCTAGCCCTTCGTGGCTTGCGCTCTACCTGCTGAATA